>DATLUX010000082.1:0-5479 GCA_035577805.1 Verrucomicrobiia bacterium | reverse complement strand
CTGCGGATATGCTCGTCGCTCACGCCTCGTCTGAGCCCAAAATCCATTGCCGCCAATGTATAGCTATTTAGGGGACACATCACTAGCATTCGGATAGTGTCCGGGAGCGCGGCGTTTACGCCGCTTGATCGTCCGTCGGCTCCGGACTAAAGGAACTGCCCGACAGCCCGCCCCGAGCCCGTCGAGGGAGCCCGCCCCGAACTCCGCCGAGGGAGCCCGCTCCGAGCTCCGTCGAGGGGCTTCCTCCGATCGTCATCCTGAAGCGGCCTAAAGCCGAAGGCCGCGATCCGGGGACAGTAACCGAATGCGCGCTTCGCACGAGCCAGCAAAAGCTTGCCTGAAGGCCGCGCATCGTGGATGAACTTCCGACCACCAAACGTCATGAAACCACATCCTTTCGAATTCCTGCTCTTCGCCTGTTTGATCTCATATTCCCCGGTCCGGGCCGCCGAGGGCGCGCTGCTCGCTCCCGGAGCGACGTTGAAGAAAGTCTCCGGTGCTTTCGAGTTCACCGAAGGGCCGGCCGTGGATCGGCATGGGGACGTTTATTTCACGGACCAGCCGAACGACCGGATCATGAAATGGCATGCGGCCGATGACTCGATCTCGACATTCCTTCATCCTGCGGGCCGGGCCAACGGAATGTATTTCGATCGCAAGGGCGATCTGATCGCTTGCGCCGACGAGAAAAACGAGCTCTGGTCCATCTCGCCTTCCGGCAAAGTCACGGTGCTGCTCAAGGAGTATCAGGGGAAACTGCTCAACGGCCCTAATGACGCCTGGGTCAGACCGGACAACGGCATCTACTTTACCGACCCGCTCTACAAACGGCCCTACTGGAAACGCGGGCCCATGGAACAGAGCGGGGAACATGTCTATTTCCTGGCCGCTGACCGCAAATCTTGTTTGCGCGTGACTGAGGATCTGAAGCAACCTAACGGCATCATCGGCACCCCGGACGGCAAGATTCTTTATGTGTCCGATATCGGTGCCGGCCGGACCTACGCCTACGACGTGCACAAGGACGGCACGCTCGATCACAAGCGGCTGTTCTGTGAACTGGGTTCGGATGGAATGACCATTGACGATCGCGGCGATGTTTATCTCACGGGCAAAGGTGTCACCGTCTTTAATTCAGCGGGCCGGCAGATCGAGCATATCGAGATCCCGGAACCGTGGACGGCCAACGTTTGCTTGGGCGGACGCGACCGGCGGACGCTCTTCATCACGGCCAGCAAAAGCGTCTACACGATTCAGCTGCAGGCCAAAGGATCAACGAAGTAACATGTGCCCAGGCTGGATTCCCGATCGACGCATGTTTAACCCACTGACTGCTAGAATCGCCTCTCCCCTCAACGGGGAGAGGGCAAGGGCTTGCCACGTCCGTAGCCCGTTAGAGCGAAGGCGGGTGAGGGGTGAGAGCGACAGAAAACGTCCGCAGCGGGGGCAGTGTCTGAATAGGTTCGATCGACACACCGCGTGGATTTTCGTTTTGCTCGGATTCGCCTTGGCCCAGTCCGTCTGGCCGAGCAGGGCAGGGGAACCGTCGCCAGACCGGCCATCGATCGTGCTCCAGAATGAGAGCGCGCGGCTGGTCATGGATCTGAACGGTGGTTCCCTCGGTGAATTCCGATTCCTGGACCGGGATCTGAACCCGCTGCAGTGGGCTAGTCCCAAAAGGGGTGAAACAAACATCCACGGCTTCGGCCATTTCCTTTGCCTCGATCGGTGGGGACCCGCTTCCGCTGCGGAAGCGGCCCAGGGAATGCCGTATCATGGCGAAGCCGCGAATGTCGCTTGGTCGCTGGTCCGTGGCCCTGCTCCGCGAGATGAGTTCCTGGAAGCGGAGGCCCGCGCCCGCTTGCCCAAGGCAGGGTTGTCGATTCGCCGGACTCTTCGTTTATCCCAACAAGCAGCCGCCTGTGCGGTGAGGGAAGAAGTTACGAATGAGAATCCGCTCGGTCGGATCTATAACGCCGTCCAGCATCCCACCATCGGGCCGCCGTTTTTAGATGCGAACACGATCGTGGACTGCAACGGGCGACGTGGTTTTGCCCAAGGCGGCGCGTTGCCCTCTCCGGAGGAGCCCTCGTTTTTCTGGCCGCAAGCGCTCAATCGGGACGGTGACTCTGTTAATATGCGCCGGCTGGTTGCCGACCCGAACCCGAACGTGGTCTCCTACGTCATCGAGGAGAGCCACGGTTGGGTGACCGCGGCCTCCCCGCGGCAAGGATTGCTCATCGGGTATGTTTGGAAGACATCGGATTATCCATGGGTCAGTCTGTGGCGGGATGTGCACGACGGGAATCCGGCAGCGCGCGGACTGGAGTTTGGGACGACCGGTTTGCATCAACCCTTTGGGATCCTCGTGAAAAAAGGGCGGATTTGGGATCGGCCGCTCTTCGAACATCTGGATGCGGGCCAAGCCGTGAGCAAAAGGTATCTGATGTTTCTTTGCCGTGTGCCGGAGGACTTCGGAGGGGTGGATTCGTTGGAGATTACGCCGGCACGTCTGCGTTTGCGGGAACGCGGCCAGGGCGCGGCGCGCGATCTGACGATCGAAATTGCAGGATTATTGCCGCAGTAATTTACCGTCATGCCAAGCATGCCGAATTCGTGGTCAGCCGCTGGAGCAATGAGCAATGAGCAATCCCAGTGTTCATGGTCCCAATGCGCGTCCGAAAATCGGAGGTCCGCGCTCTCTATGAGCCGACCCTCAGGTAGCAGCCGACGTCAGGAAGCCTGCCCTGAGCTTGTCGAAGGGGCTCACTCTACCCCAACGCGTTCTCCGGGAAAAAGATCAGAGCCCTTCGACGGGGCTCAGGGTGTACCTCGTTACCTCGGCTGCTACGTGAGATTGGCTTGGGTTCATGGGGCCAATGCGCGTCTGAAATTTCGGAGGTCGAAGCTCTCCATGAACCGGCGGGGGTTGTTGGCCCTACTGGTTTTGTTTGGGCTGGGGTGTGGATGGATCGAACTGGGCCACAGCCAGCCCCCACCTGCCTCCACCCCGTTGCCTCGAAAAGGATTTACTCTTTCCCTCTGGGCTCGGGAACCGATGCTGAAGAATCCGGTGGCGTTGAGCTTCGATGATCTCGGCCGCCTTTATGTGGTGGAAACGGCGCGTCGCAGCACGGTCGACATCGATATCCGCGCTCATCCCACCTGGATCATCGAGGATCTTTCCAATCAATCGATCGGTGATCTGCGGCGTTTTTTTCGGATGCGGATGGCTCCCGAGAAAAGCCTGGAAAACGCGAGCTGGCTCCGCGACTACAACGGCGACGGCCTGCACGATTGGCGCGACCTGACCATGGTGAAAGAACGCGTGCATTTGTTGCAGGATACCCGCGGGACGGGCCGGGCGGATCGGGCCCAGGTTTTTGCCGAAGGATTCAACGAGGAGATCTCAGGCGTCATCGCCGGCGTCATGCCCTGGCAGCGCGACGTTTTTGTCACCGTTTATCCCGACTTATGGCGGCTGCGGGACACCGACGGGGACGGCGTGGCCGATGAGAAGGACTCCTGGTTCCACGGTTTCGGAGTCCATGCGGCCTTCGATGGACATGACTTGCACGGGCTGACCCTGGGGCCGGAAGGCAAGATCTACTTTTCCATCGGCGACAACGGATTCAGTGTCACGAACCGGGAAGGGCGCCGGTTGCATTATCCCAATACCGGCGGCGTTTTGCGCATGAACCCGGACGGGTCGGACCTGGAGGTGTTTGCGACCGGCTTGCGCAACCCGCAGGAAATCGCCTTCGACGAGTTCGGAAATATGTTTGCGGTGGACAATGATGGCGACTTGGAAGATGAACGGGAACGGTTCGTTTACATCACGGAGGGCAGCGATTCCGGCTGGCGTTTGCATTGGCAGTTCCGGGATGCGGGCTGGGCGCGCCACACCCATCAACCCAATTACAATCCCTGGATCGCCGAACGCATGTGGGTACCTTATTTCCCCGGCCAGCCCGCGCATATCACTCCGCCGTTATCCAATTATTCGGTGGGCCCGTCTGGATTTAAGTACAATCCGGGCACCGCTCTGAACGAAACGTATCGACGGTACTTTTTCCTGGTGCAATTTCCCGTGCAAAAGGTCACCGCCTTCCAAGTCCAACGACGCGGCGCCGCCTTCGAGATGGTCAACGAGCATCTTTTCCTGTCCGGCATGATGGCCAGTGCGGTGAACTTCAGCCCGGCCGGCGCGCTGTTCGTGGCCGATTGGGACGGCTTGTGGGAGCCCAACGAGAAAGGCGCCATCTGGGTGGTGGATGATCCGGCCAACGTGGGTTCGGCCGCGCGGCGCGAAGTCAAACGTCTGCTCGCTGAAGGCATGGGCCAGCGATCTGCCGATGAACTCAGCGCGCTACTGGGGCATGCCGACATGCGCATCCGGCAGCGAGCCCAATTCGAACTGGCCCGCCGGGGCCAGGACCGTCCATTCCTCGAACTCGCCCGAGCTCCGGGCGCACCGCAACTCGCCCGTATCCATGCCTTGTGGGGACTGGGCCAACTTCGCCGCCCTCTTTCATCAGCGCGCCTGCCGTTTCGTGATGCCGACCCGGAGATCCGTGCGCAAACCGCCAAGCTCGCGGGTGACCTGCGTCTGGCGGCCGCCGGACCTGAACTCATCCGCCAACTCCAAGACGACGCGCCTTATGTGCGTTTTCACGCCGGCCTGGCCCTGGGCAAAATTCATTACACGAAAGCCACTCCCGCTTTGGTCCGGCTCCTGACCGACAACGATGATCACGATCCGTTTCTCCGGCAGGCGGCCGTGATGGGGCTGGCCGGCTGCGCTCAAGCGGCCGAACTGGGCGCGCTACATCGTTCCGAGTCGCGCGCCGCGCGGTTGGGGGCGGTGGTGGCCCTGCGCCGGCAGGCTTCGGCGTTCGTTACCAATTTTCTTCATGACCCCGAGCTGAGCGTGCAACAAGAGATGGCGCGCGCCATTCACGACGACAACTCCATTCCCGAAGCGTTGCCGCTGCTGGCCGCCTGGCTTGAGCAAACCAACTTTCCGGCTTCCCCTGCGATTGTGCGTCGGGTGCTGAACGCCAATTTGCGTGTGGGCACCGAGACCGCCGCCCGGCGCCTTCTCGGTTGTGCCTTGGGCCCTGGCTTTCCCGAGTGGCGGAGCGAAGCGGTCGAGTGTCTTGCAACTTGGAACACGCGTCCCTA
The DNA here is from genome assembly GCA_035577805.1 of Verrucomicrobiia bacterium. Lineage (GTDB taxonomy): Bacteria > Verrucomicrobiota > Verrucomicrobiia > Limisphaerales > JADJPG01 > DATLUX01. The sequence goes on along the minus strand of DATLUX010000082.1, from coordinate 295 downwards.
TTTGGATCGCGTTGAAGGGTTGGTCCGACCGCTGAGTGAACGGCCGCCTCAGCTGGGTGACCAACTTCTGCAGGAGAACCTTCCCCGACTATTGGCCAGCGGGATTGGTTCCGTGGCCAAAACGCTCACTGCATTGATCATGCAAAACCGGCTGTCGGCCGAGCCGCAACTTTTTGCGGAGTGGGTAGCGGGCACGAATCAACCCGCGGCTGTTCGAGTTCAGGCCTTGGAGTTGCTCGCGCAACGGCGTTCCGACTTGCTGCCCAAGACGCTGAGGCTCGCGTTGGCCAGCGAT
>DATLUX010000081.1:0-53338 GCA_035577805.1 Verrucomicrobiia bacterium | reverse complement strand
GGTGCCGGCGCAAGCACCGGGGTTGGTCACATCGCTGACTTCCACAACGGTGGGCGCCGGGGCGCAGTTATCGGTGGCTGTCGGGGCGGTGAAGACCGGCGTGGCCGGGCAATCGATGGTGGCATCGGCGCCCGCGGCGCTGATCACCGGGGCAGTCGTGTCGTTGACCGTGATCGTCTGAGTGCAGGTCTCGAAGTTGCCGCAGGCATCCGTGGCCTTGTAAGTGCGGGTGATGGTGTATTTGTTGGGGCAGGTCTGGCTGCTGATGACGTCGCCCTCGTGGGTCACTGTCACCGTGCCGCAACTGTCGCTGGCAGTCACCGCGCTGACGTCAGCGGCGGGCACGTCGCTGGCGCATTGCACGGTCACGTTAGCCGGGCAGGTGATGCTGGGCTTAGTGACATCATGGACGGTGATGGTCTAGCTGACGGTGCCGGATTCGTTGCCGCAAGCGTCGACCGCCTTCCAGGTCTTGGTGCGGGTGTAGGTGCCGGCGCAAGCACCCGGGTTGGTCACATCGCTGACTTCCACGACCGTAGGCGCCGGGGCGCAGTTATCGGTGGCTGTCGGGGCGGTGAAGACCGGCGTGGCCGGGCAATCGATGGTGGCGTCGGCGCCCGCGGCGCTGATCACCGGGGCGGTCGTGTCGTTGACGGTGATCGTCTGGGTGCAGGTGGCGGTGTGACCTGAGCTGTCGGTGGCCTTGTAAGTGCGGGTGATGGTGTACTTGTTGGGGCAGGTCTGGCCGCTGATGACGTCGCCCTCGTGAGTCACGGTGACCGTCCCGCAGTTGTCGCTGGCGGTTGCCGCGCTGATGTTGGCCGCGGGCACGTCGCTGGCGCATTGCACGGTCAGGTTGGCCGGGCAGGTGATGGCTGGGTTCTCGGTATCATTGACCGTCACCGTAAAGCTGCAGCTCGCGGTATGGCTCGAGGTATCCGTGGCGGTGCAGGTCACGGTCGTGATCCCTTTCGGGAAGGCGGTGCCCGAGGCTGGAGCACAACTCACAGTCACTCCAGGACAGTTGTCCGTCGCGCTTGGGGTCGCGTAGGTCACCACCGCGCTGCACTGGCCGGCATCCGTACTGGTGGTGATGTTCGAGGGGCAAGCACCGAGGCTCGGGTTCTCATTGTCATTGACCGTCACCGTAAAGCTGCAGGAGGCCGTGTTGCCGCTGGCATCGTTGGCGGTGCAGGTCACGGTGGTCGCGCCCTTCTGGAAGGTTGAGCCGGAGGCCGGGCTGCAATTGACCGAGACGGGCGCGCACCCGCCAGTGGTGGTCGGGGCTGGGTAATTCACCACGGCCGAGCACTGGCCTGGCGCTGTATTGTTAGCCTGGTTGGACGGGCAGGTGATGCTCGGGCCGCTCTTGTCGACGTTGTAAGATTCCCCTGTGAAGAGGCTGTTGCCGCCACTTCCGCCAAGGGGATTGGCGTCGCTATCCACGATGCAAGCGTTGGCCACGACATTCAGGCCGAGCGTGCCGCTGCCGGTTCCGGTGCTTAGGGTCACCGTGTAATTGCTGCCGCTGCCACTGACGCCCAAGATGGAAGCTCCCGAAACGCCGCTCGTGGCGAGCGCAAAGTCAGAGGAATCAACGCTCAAGACGCTTTCGCTGAATGTGACGGTAAAGTCCACGGTATTCGCGCAGGTCGGATTCGAGCTGGCTCGCACCACCGAGACGACGCCAGGCACCGCGATCTTGTAGGTAACGATGGCCGCGGCCCAGCGTGCGGTTCCAGACCCGAGCGTGCCGCTTGCCGTATAGCTGCCGGTGGCATTCACGACTCTGTAGGTCGGCTGGATGGTGATGCTGGTGCTATCGCTCCCGGAATCGGCTTCACCTTGGGGCAAATTAAGGAAGTTGCTTGCTGGTGTGAACGAAACATTTCGATCCTCGACGCCAATCGCGCCGACCAGGAATTCGTCCGCTTGAGTGGTCAGCGCGGTCGAGCCGGAATTGGGCGTGGTGTTGGCAGTGGCGTTGGTAGCGGTGCTGGTTTTATCAACCCGAGAGACAGAAACCAGCCCGTTCACGGAAAAGGCGCTTGCGGCTTTGGCAGTCACTGCCGTCGCAAAATTGTTTGTAATTCTGTCACCCGTTACCAGAGCAGCTGTCACCGGCGCGGAGAAGACGAGCGTGCGCACTCCGGTGGTGACGCTGCCGTTGGTGGCATCTGCATCTTTTGTGTAAGTGTTGCCCTTGTTGTCGTGGAGGGTAACGGTGGCCGTCGAGGGATCCATGGCAAGGGTCACAATCACAGTGTCCCCTACCGGCACGGCGCTGGTGAGCGTCACGATCAGGTTCGTGCCGGCCGCGCCGCTGCTAGAGGTACTGGCGGCCGTACCAATGCCGTTGGGGGCGACGGAATCAAGGATAGTCACGCTCAGCGCGCCCGAAGCTGCTGAAAGGTTGCCAGCGATGTCAGTGGCCGCAGCAGTGAGGCTGTAAGTGCCGGCCGGCAACGCGCTGAGAGTGATGCCAGGGCTGGCGTAGGCGGCGGCAGTGCCGCTGGCGGCCTGCACGCCGTTGGTTAAGATCCTCACGGTGCTGCCTGCTTCCGCCGTGCCCGTGAAAGTCGGCGTGGTGTTCGTGGTCACGTTGTCCGTGCTCGAGCAACCGGAGTCGCTGGTGGCAGTCAGGTCCGGGATCGAAGGCGCCGCTGGGGGTGTGGTGTCAATGGTTACGCTCAAGGCCCCAGAAGCGTCCGAACTATAGGCCCCGGCTGATTGCTTAGCCGTAATGCTGTAGACGCCGTCGGTGAGAGCGCTGGTTGTAATCGTCGCACTCGTGCCGCTTGCTACCACGCTGCCCACCGGGTTGCCATTGGCATAGATTGTGACCGTGTTACCTGAAGAGACCGAGGCGACCGTAAACGTGGGGGTGTTGTCGCTCGTGTAGTTGTCCGTGGTTGACGTGCCCGTGTCGCTGGCCGCCTGGAGATCCGGAGTCGCCGGCGCGGCAGGCACGATGGTGATGGTCAACGCCGTGGATGGGGCGCTCTCATTTCCCGCGGCATCGCTCGCCGTGGCGGTGATACTGTGGGCGCCAATGGTCATGGTGCTGGTGGTAATGCCGCCGGAAGCGTAGGCGGCCGCAGTGCCGGTCCCAGCCGCCAGCCCGTCGACGTAGATGGTGACCGTTGTCGTGCTGCCATCGGTCGTCGTGCCGGTAAAGGTCGGCGTCGTGTCCGTTGTAATATCATCGGTATTGGATAGGCCTGTGTCGCTGGTGGCCACTAGGTCAGGCTGCGAAGGCGGCGTCGGCGGTGAATTGTCGAAGGTGAAGGTGTCTGTGGCGCTCAGCAGGTTCGTCTCGCCCAGTTGACTCGCACGGGCCTGTGCGGTGTAGGACCCGTCGGCGGGCAGGCTGAACGGATAGACCCAAAGCTTGTTGCCGTTGCCAAGAAAATCGGTGCCCGCCTTAGGCGCGGCCGCGTTGAATATTTGGGAGGCACTGGTAAAGGCAGACCCGTCCCAGTAGAGGTTATCGCTGTTTCGCTTGATGCTGACGACGACCACGCGCCCAGTGCTCGTGGTGCCGTTGTCCCATTTGACCTGGCCTCCGACGTTGTTTCCGGGCAGGGTGTTGCCGCCTCCGAGGTTGATGCCAGCCGCGTAACCGGCGGCGTTGTAGGTGACGCCATTGGCAGGGAAGTCAACGCTGATGCTGTTAATTGGACCATCCCAAAACGTCACCACCGCCTTCAACCCGGAAGCCTGGCCGATGGCCGTCAGTTCGAGGGTGGTATTGAGGAGATCCTCAGTGAACACAAGCCAGCTCGTCGTGAAGTTGCCATTAGTATCGGCTACCTCACCCCAAGCGTCGTAGGCCGTACCAGGGGCGGGGCCTGCAACCTGCACGATCTGGTTGCTCACGGCTTCGCCTGGCAGGAAGCCCACGCCGGTGATGTCCACAAATGAATAGGGGGGATAATCGTCCTGGTCGGTCTGGATTCGCGCGGGATTAAACAGCGTGGCCTCTTGGAACAGCTCGTGGCTGCTGCTGATGCCGCCGGCCACCAAAATTCTCTTGTTGTCCGTCGGCAGTTCCGTGGCGGTGGAGCCCGCGCGCTGCAGACTCGCGCTATTGGTCAGGGACTCGAAGGTGTCGGTGCCCGAGGTGAACACAGAGGCGGCCTCAGGCAGGAGCACGAGCGTCTTGCCGTTGGCCAGCCCGACCGGAGTGGACTCCGCCGAGTTCAATACTGCCACGGTGCGCACTTGGAACGTTGCCGGATCAAATTCTTCGATGGTGCCGTTGGTGTTGCCGCCGATGATCAACAGTTTGCCGTCGAGGGTCGGGACAGCAGCGTGGCCGGCGTGCGGGGTGGCCAGCGGAAAGGGCAGCCGGGTAAAGCTGAGGTCCAGCGGATTAAACAACTCCAGCGAGTCGGTCTCGCCGAGACAGCCGCCTGCCAGGAGCACGTTGCTGTCGGAGAAAAGCGTCGAGGAGAGGCCCCAGCGTATCTCGGTGAGGGGGCTGGGCAGGGCGTGGAAGGTTTCGTCCGTGGGATCAAAAAGTTCAGCCGTGCCCGCGGTGTCGCCGCCCGCAATGAGGACGCGCCCGTCGGACAGCACGATGGCCGAGTGGCTGCTGCGCGGGCTGGTCAGGTAGCCAGCCAGGCGGAAAGTCCCGGGGGCCGGGTCAAACATTTCCGCGGAGTTCAGCACGCCGCTCCCATTGACGCCGCCGGCGACGAGCACCAGTCCGTTGGTCAGGAGGGTGGCGGAGTGGCGGGCGCGGGCCACGGCCATGTCCGGCGCGGGCAGGAAGCTTTTCGTGGCGGGATTATAGATCTCAACGCTGGCGACGGCGCCATTGGTATTGACGCCGCCCACCAGCAGCACCCGGCCATCGCTCAAGGCCGTTGCGGTGTGGTCGTGGCGCGGCGCGACCATGGGCTGCGTGGGTGCGATTGGTTGCGAACTTGCGGCACGCGCGCTCTGCAGGATGAGCTTCGTGCCAAGCGGGACGCCAAAAACCAACGCGGCCAAAATCACTTTGGCGGCGAAGTTGGACGAGTTCGGTTTGCGGACAGGGTTGGGGTGTTGTGGATGCATGGGGTCGGGTTCGTTACCAAATCAACAGACGCGGGAACGGCTGGGAGTGACCAGTGTTCCTGGAGCGGCTGCCCGGTGTGGCGGGCTTTCAAAAAAATGTGCGTTATTCACCTTTTGCCACCCGCATCGATTCGCGAATGCGAGAGCTCGGTTAAGAGAGCAGCAAACTGGCCGGGGGCGATCGGAGAAGGCACGTCCGGCTCGTCCGGGCAGGTACGTTGGCGGGGATAGGGGAATCCCCTGGGCACGCCTCCTCAGCCAGCTGTCAACGCCGTTGACATCCCCGGTTGCCTGGAAAGAATCCCTGCCAGATGAAAGGGCGATTGAAAGGGCGATTTTATCGGCTGACTCGAGACCTGCACCTCTATCTCGGGCTTTTCATCAGCCCATTCGTCCTCGTTTTTTCGGTCAGCGTCTTCTTTTTCGTGCACTCCTGGAGCCCGAAACTCGCTCCGGAAAGCGCTCGCAGCCAGGTCGTGTCCTCCCTGAACCTGCCAACCGACCTGCCGAAGCTTTCCGGACGGCCGCTCGTTGACGCGCTCAAACCGATCCTCGAAAGCATGAATGTTCCAGGCGAGATCGGGTTTGTTCAGCACAGGGTCAAAGAAGAAACATTGATTATTCCCGTCTCGATCCCCGGACGCGCGACGAGCGTGAGCATCGACCTTGCCCGTCATGAAGCCACCATCGTGACCCGTGAAACCGGACTGGCCGACGCTTTAATGACTCTCCATAAATCTCCAGGCGGACACGGGCCTGACATCCGCATGAACTGGTTTGTCATGAAGGCATGGCGGTGGTTCGCCGACGCCACCGTTTATCTGACCCTGTTCATCTCCGTCAGTGGCATTTATCTCTGGTATGTGCTGCGGGCCGAACGCCGGATCGGTCTCATCCTTTTGTTCGCGGGCACACTGACGTTTTTTGGAATCGCCTATGCCGTTAGCCACTGAACCTGTAGTTGCGGCCAGTTCCAAAACCCCTGCCCGCGCGTGGGCGGGCTTTGAGCGCTGGAATCGCAAGCTGCACTTCTACTGCGGCCTGTTCCTGATCTTCTTTCTGTGGCTCTTTGCCTTCACCGGTCTGCTCCTCAATCATCCGGCCTGGACGTTTCATGAACACTGGAAGAACCGCAAGGAGACGAACTATGAACGCGCGATTGCGGCGCCCGGGGCGGACGCGGTCGCGGTCAACGATCTCGATCAGGCCCGCGATATCATGAGGCAACTCGACATCGAGGGGGACATCCTCTGGACCACCACCCGGACCGACTCCAGCCTGCTCGATTTCCAGGTCCGGCGCCCCGGTCATTTCTTTTTCATCAAAGCCGATTGGACCAAAGGCAACGCGACCGTGCGCCAGGCCGATGTGAACCTGTGGGGCATGATGAAAGTCCTCCACGTCTTCGACGGCAATGTGACCGATGACCCACGCAATCATCGTGACTGGGCACTGACTTACCTGTGGGCCTATTCCATGGACGCCGTCGCGGCGGGTTTGATCTTTATGGTCCTGAGCAGCGTGTTCATGTGGCTCCAGCTGCCGCAGAAACGCTGCCTCGGCGCCATCGTTCTCGGCCTGGGGTGCCTCAGTTGCGGTCTGTTCTGCCTGGGCCTCCGCTGGCTTTTCTGAGGCAATTGGGTCGCGAGGCGAGAATTTTCTTTTCCACGGGAGTAGGCCAGCCGTTGCCACCGGAAGAAATCGCCGCCTTCTGAATCCCGCCTCGAGAATGGCGCTCTCGCACTGCTCGAATCCTTTCGAACAGCGGACCCGTCCGCCGCCCCTTTCCATCGTCCCTCAGATTTTTCGTAAGATTTTCCAGCCGGTGGCGTAGATCGAATCCGGTGAGTGCCGTTGGCTCGTTGTCGCTAATACCAATCGAGCCGACGGCAGACCGCAAAGAAACCGATGCGAGCAAATGCGAATGCAGTCCCAAACGCCGGCCCGCCGGCCTGAACATCCGCTTGCTTCCCGTCGCAGTCCGCGTTGTTAAATCCAAACCAAAAAACAAACAAAAAACGATGAAACTTGTAAGTTCCAACTTGTTGGTGGCGTGGGTGCTCTTAGGGGCCTGGACAGCTCTCGCCAATAGCGCGACGTTAACCTTCACCGACCCTGCGGCGGAGCAAGGCGATGCCATCTCGACCGTCGGAGACATCGTTGAAGTGAAACTCGATTTGGATTTGCTCTCGGGCGCCTATACCGCGCAATGGACTGCGTCGGCCGGACACCCGTTCCAAGGCAATATCCGGTTCAATCTGAACCTGGGAAATCCTGCCGTCGGGCCGCAAATTGTTGCTCTCTTCCAAGAGTTTCATGCCCAACAGCCCACCACTCATCTTTCGTATTCCGGGGTCAATTCATCACTGACATTCTGGCGCCTGGGAGATACCGTCGTCACTCATGGGACCTCCCCAACTTTCAGCACCTCGTTTAATTCCGGGAATGTCAACCTTGATAACCCGGACGTGAGCGACCGCGATACAGTGCTGCAGAGCGCCGTGATCACCGTGCCCGCGCCGGAGCCAATCACGCTGCTGGCCAATTACACCTTTGATGGGTCGGGCGTGGACCGCACGGGAAATAATCTCCCCATGGAATTGCGCAATACGAGCTTCGCCAATGGCACCCTTTGCCTCAATGGCATCTATGAGGGTTCCGCGCCGCAGGGCTTCCATGCCGTCGCCCAAATCCCGAACGTGTCCTATGAAAGCTTCACCGTGGCCATGGATTTCTCGCCGGTCGATTTCGCCTCCAACAACCTTCTCACCGGGGGCACCAGCTATCGCTGGTTTTCGTTGCGGCACAACGCTGGCAAGTTGGAAGTGACTTTAAATAACCAGCGCCTAAGTTACCTCCTGCCGGATAGCGAGCTGCGGGCTGGCGAATGGCAAAACGTGGTTTGTTCGGTCAACGCTTCGGCCAAAACAATCATCACGGTGTTGAATGGCGTCCGACTGCAGGACATTACCCTCAGCCCCGACTTCCATTTCGAGGTGGCGGGAAGTCCGGCCGACAAAATCGATCGGTACTTTACCTTTTCCAACTACAGCGACGGATCGGTCTTTCACGGTTGCGTCGACAACTTGAAAGTCTGGAGCCGCGCCTTGAGCTCGTCGGAAGTTGCGACGATGGTGGCGTCTCCGGCCCTCACCATCGAAAAAGCGGTGCTCGTTTCGTGGTCCATGTATCCACGGTCCGTCCTTCAATCCTCGACCGATATCGCCGGGCCGTATCAGAATTACACGGGCAGCATTTTCAGTGAGGGAGCACAATATAAAGCCGCCATCCCGCTCTACGCGCCGACGAAATTCTTTCGCCTGGTCAACCCGTGAGGTTGTTTTCCTTCCCCTGCCCAGGATCGCAGCACTCCGATTACCTCGACCATCCCTGCGCGGCAGGTGTGGAGACCTTAAAGCAACCGCTATGAGCAAAGCTGAGAGATTGCAGGAGCTGCCCAAGCTCAAGCCGGATGAGCGTCGGGAGGTCTTGGAGCGACCTTGGGATCTGGAGGACCAAGGTCTGCTCAATGGGCTGGGACCCCTCTGCGAAACGTTTTTGATCCGCGAACGAAGCTTTTGCGTCGTGCGCGGTTGCGACGAGCGCAGAGGGGTAGGAACTTTATTTTTCGAGGTGGAAACGCCACAAGCTCGAACAAACGAACAAAGCACTCGTGATGAGGCGGCCTTCGTCGTCCCACCCGGGAGTGACCATGTCAGCCTCGATCTGCGCCGCCAGTTCCATCTCACCGGTCCGCGGATCGATGATCGCGGCGGGCCAGAACCACGCGAAGGCAGGAAATGCCAACGCATTTGCTGACTTCATCAAGAGGTCGTCATCATCACCCGCTAAACCCACCTCACCAGTGGGCCAAGGGCCGCGGCCTCAAGAAACGGACTCAGAAGCGAGCCGCCTTCTGTTTGACAATCTGGATAAATTGTTGGAGGGCTTTCGAACGGTTCTCTTGATGCCAGGCAATCCAGTAGTCGGCCTTCACCGGTTCCGTCAGCGGACGAAAGACAACACGCGGATGAGCCAGATGCTTGATTTGTTCGCGAGCCAGCGCTACTCCCAAATCTTCAGCGACGAAGCTCAAAAGTTCGGATTCGAGTTCCACATCCTGCAAAATCCTGGCGGTAAACCCCGCCTGTTGGCAAACCGCGCTCAGCCACGCGCGTGAGCCAGGATGGGTTGCCTCGGACATCGCGACGAAGAACAGCGGTTTCAGATCCTGGAGCTTGAGTTTGCTCTTTTGGGCCAATGGATGCTTAGCCGGCAACACGACTACTACCTTATGTTGACCGATGCATTCCCAGGTCAGCGCCACCAGGTGCTTATGATTGGCGGGAGGTCGTCCACCCACAAAGCCCAGGTCAATCTTCCGCGCCTCCAGGGCACGGAGCTGTTCCGCCGGCGGCATGTCGAAAAGGTTCACGGCAATTTCCGGCTGCGCGCGGCTGAATTCCACCAGCGTGCCAGGCAGCAGGTCAAAGTTGAATTTGGAAAGATAGCCGAGATTGAGTTGCCCGCTCTCGCCCCGGCTGAGCCGCCGCACGGCTTGCATGCTCTCCAGGCTTTGCGCAACCAGCCGCCTGGCATCGACCAGGAAACTTCGTCCCTCTTCGGTCAGCGTGACTCGAGACTTGCTTCGGTTCAGCAGGCGCACACCCAGTTCCTCCTCCAGATTGTGGATTTGCCGGGTGAGAGAGGGCTGGGCGAGACGAAGCTTTTCCGCAGCCTTGGTGAAGTTCAAATCTTCCGCCACGGCCACGAAGTAGCGTAGGTGGCGCAATTCCATATCCGGAGCGGCAGGTTAACAGGCCCCATTGGCTTGGCAACCGCAATGGCATTGCCGGACCGGCGCTTCATTTGGACTTTGCCCTTCTCGGTTTCTTCCACATGGGAGATGCCATGGCCCCATACCTTCAAAGTATCACCAACCCAGTTTCTAAGTATTGGCCTCGATACGTCTATGCGGCCACGATGCTGCTGGATGAAACCATTTACCCGGGCGGCCTCAGTTGTTTGGGAGGGCTCTCACCAGCATGGTGAAGGCGCCATCACCACACAGAGTGCTGTTCTCAAGAAAGCTCCCTACGCCTCCGGCCACTACAGCAAGCAAGGTCGAGGCACGAATCCCCCGGAGCTGATTGCCGCCGCTCACGCCAGCAGCTTTTCGATGGCGCTGGCCAGCGAACTGGGACACGCCGGTTATTGCCCGGAGCAGATCGATACCACGGCCACCGTCACAATGGAGCATGTCGCTGCGGGATGGACGATGACCCTGATCCAACTGGATGTGGTTGCCTGGGTGCCGCGTGCGGCGCAGTGCGACTTTATCGACGCGGCAGTGCGGGCAAAAACGAGTTGTTCCATCTCGCGATTGCTGCACGCCAAAGTCTCGATGTGCGCCAAACTGAAGCTGCGGGCGGCAGAAAGGCGTATTTTCCCTCTCACAAGCGGGCCGGGACTCGACGCAATTCTCAAATCAAAACAAAAAAAGAAAACACAGTATGGCATCAAACGTTAAACCGGTGGGCGATCGGATTCTTGTGGAAGCAGTCGAAGAGAAAGAGAACAAAGGCAAGAAGGGCGGGATCATCATCCCCGATACCGCCAAAGAAAAACCGCTGGAGAGCGTGGTCGTCGCCCTGGGCACCGGCAAGACCGGCGACAATGGCAAGAAGGTTCCTTTCGAGGTTAAAAAGGGCGAGCGCGTGCTCGTGAGCAAATACGGCGGCACGGAAATCAAATTGGGCGGCAAGGAATACAAAATCCTGAACTCGGGCGACATCCTTGCGGTCGTCGACTAATCATTCAACAAACAAAAAGAATACCATGCCAGCAAAGCAATTGATCTTTGATGAATCGGCGCGCCAATCCCTCCTCAGGGGCGTGCAAAAGTTGAGTCGCGCAGTGAAGGCCACCCTCGGCCCCAAGGGGCGCAACGTGGTGCTCGATAAAAAATACGGGTCTCCGACGGTGACCAAGGATGGCGTGACCGTCGCCAAGGAGATCGAACTGGAGGACGCTTGCGAAAACATGGGGGCCCAGATGGTGCGTGAAGTCGCGAGCAAAACCAGCGACACCGCCGGCGATGGGACCACCACCGCCGCGGTGCTGGCAGAGGCGATTTATAGTGCTGGCTTAAAATTTGTCACTGCAGGCGCGAACCCGATTGGGATTCAGCGCGGTATCCAGAAAGCCGTAGAGGCCATCGTGGAGCATCTCGCCAAAATATCCAAAAAGGTCAAGGACAAGGAGGAGATCAAGCAGGTTGCCATTGTCTCCTCGAATTGGGACACGACCATTGGGGAAATTATCGCCGATGCGATGGACAAGGTCGGCAAGGACGGCACGATCACGGTCGAGGAAGCCAAGTCGATTGAGACTACTCTCGAAGTCGTCGAAGGCATGCAGTTCGACAAAGGGTATCTTTCGCCCTACTTCGTGACAAATGTGGAGTCGATGGAGGCCAGGCTCGAAGACGCCTATATCCTCAATTGCGAAAAGAAGCTTAACAGCCTCAAAGAGATGTTTCCCATCTTGGAAGCCGTGGCGAAGGCGAGCAAGCCGCTGTTGATCATCGCTGAAGATGTGGAAGGTGAAGCGCTCACAACGCTCGTGGTGAACAAGCTGCGCAACACCATCAGCGTTTGTGCGGTCAAGGCTCCTGGCTTTGGCGATCGCCGCAAAGCGATGATGGAAGACATTGCGATCCTCACCGGCGGCAAATGCATCACTGAAGACCTCGGCATCAAGCTCGAATCAATCGGTCTCGACGATCTTGGCCGCGCCAAATCCATTGTGGTGAATCAGGAAAGCACGACCATTGTGACCGGCTTGGGGAAGCAGGCCGAGATTCAAGGCCGCGTGAAGCAAATCCGCCGCGAAATTGATGAAATCACTTCGGATTACGACAAGGAAAAATTGCAGGAACGGCTGGCAAAACTCGCCGGTGGCGTGGCCATCATTCACATCGGTGCCGCGACCGAGACCGAGATGAAGGAGAAGAAAGCCCGCGTCGAAGACGCCTTGCACGCAACTCGCGCGGCCATCGAAGAAGGCATTGTCCCGGGCGGTGGGGTGGCGTTGATTCGCTGCTTGCCCGTGCTTGAAGACATGAAGCTGAAAGGCGAAGACGAGCAAATCGGTGTTAATATCGTCAAGCGCGCCATCGAAGAGCCGATGCGCGCACTGGCTGAAAACGCCGGCCTGGAAGGCTCCATCGTTGTGCAGGAAGTGAAACGTCGCAAAGGCAACGACGGTTTCAACGTGGCGACCCTTGAATACGAAGACCTGGTTAAGGCTGGCGTGGTGGATCCCAAGAAGGTTACCCGCGCAGCCCTGCAGAACGCTGCGTCCATCGCCGGGTTGCTGCTCACGACCGAGTGCCTGATCACCGAGGCTCCGGAGAAGGAAGAAGACTCTGTTTAAAGAAAGCAACCTATATGCGACGTCCCAAAGGGCATCAAAACCCGAAAGTCGCCTCTCTCTCAAGAAAGCGAAACGGTAGGCGGCGTCCCAGCAATAACTAAAGACAGGAAATCAATGAAATCCCCGGATATCGAGAACATCGTCGTAGATGAAGTCCACGAACTGACTTATGTGGTGATGGCGCACAAAGTCCTGAACGACGGAGAACTGTATAGCGCCATTCGCGTCGAGCTTTTGAAGCGCAGAAGCTTCCCGGCAAAAGGCGAGCGGCTCGTCATCACCGCGCCAAAGGTGGGTTGACGAATGAGCGTGGGGCAAATCGGCCGCGAGATAAGAAGCTTGGGTGGCTCATCCGCTTCCTCGCTCCTTCCGATGGCATCGAAGGTGTCCATTCTATGCGGATAGGAAAGATCATTTACCGCGCCATCGCGGACATCGTCCAGCAGGCCTGGGACCTTCCCCAGTTTATCGGCATCGCCGTCAAGCGCAGACGGCGACAGGCCATTCAGGAAGAAGCCGAAGCCGAACGGCTCGACCGGATCCGCAATCCATCGAGGTATCTTGGAAAGTAAGACAGTCGCTGCTTTCCGGTGTGCTGGTGGCTGAGGACGACGGGGCTGGCGCGAAACCGGTTGGCACGCGACACGGCTTGAATTCCGCGTTGTCTTAATTCTGTGCGCTCAATTGTCTCTTAAGTGCCACGAGCATTTGATTGAAGAACGCAGCGGACTTAGGGGTGGTGGTAATGGTGGAGTCCAGATTCACCAGGGTGGGCAAGGAACCTTGCGTCGGGATGTCGTAATAAGGAAGAACTGCTTTAATACCGCCGGACTGACTCACGCGTTGATAACAATCCTGCACGTGAATTTGGTTGGTCAAAGTGATGCGATAGCCAAGCCTGGTCAGGAGTTCCTCGTACGAATTCGTTGCATTTACCGCTTCGCAGAGCGTCGCGCGATCGGGAGCTATGCTATCGAGGATGACCCGCAGCCCTTTGAATAATTCGTTCGACAGAACGCGTTCGAAGTTTTGCTGTCTCGTTTCCAGATCGATATGAGTTGATTGGTTTGCCATAGTGTGAAAGCAAGCGGGCTCCTGTTTGCCAGAGTCCCGCTGCGCTGCGCCATCCATCCGGCTAATGATTAGCGATCGGAGTATCTCCTGCCGCCGTAGCCGCCACCGCCACCGCCACCCGAACGCTCTTCGCGCGGGCGAGCTTCGTTGACCGTCAGGGCGCGGCCGTTCCATTCCTTGCCATTTAAAGCCAGGACGGCAGTGCTTCCTTCCGGAGTGTTCATGGTAACGAAGGCAAAGCCACGGGCCCGCCCGGTCATTTTATCCATGATGACGTTGATCTCGTTGACAGGGCCATGTTTTGAAAGCATGTCCCGAAGATCGTTTTCGGTGACCTCAAAGGAAAGGTTCCCAATGTATAGTTTTGTACTCATGATGACTTTATTATTTTTTAGATCCACTCCCGCCCAGACTGTTCCCGAAAATGGGTTTCAAATCCTCATGAGGATAAGGTCAATCGAAGATCTTCCATGCCTTGAAAAGCGGCTGGTTCTATTAATTGCGCCAGCGTAGGCCATGGCAGAGCACATGCAAGCTATATTCCAATAAGTCCCGGGTTGGCGAATGCTGATGAGGTTCAAGTGCTTCCCTGTTTTGGGCTTGAGGATTTCGTCCGTGACGTGCTGCCATGGTTGACGATGGCACTCCGTGCGCGGCCAGGAAGAACATATCCCTGTGCCTCGCGGCGGTCTTTAGTCCAAAGCGACTCCTACTCTCCTGTTTCGTGCTGAACGAGAGTGGCGACGATAGGAAGAATCCTCGAGAGCGGTGACGCGAATTAGCCAAATTCCGCCCTTGTTTGACACGCAGGGGCGCCTACGATGGAGCTGCATTCAGAAACCGCTCCCCTCATGTCCATGCCGATTTTCGAATCTGCGTCCGGCCCGAATACAGGTGCACAATTTCCAAGCACGCTTTGGACCCTGGTCCGAAGCGCGCGAGACGGGCAATCCACTCCGGCGTTGGAGAAGCTTTGCCGCGCCTATTGGTCCCCGCTTTATGCCTACGTGCGCCGGGAAGGCTACAGCCCGGAGGATGCGCAGGACATGACCCAGGAGTTCTTCTCGCGCATGCTGGAGGACCACTCGCTGGCGTCCGTCCATGAGACCAAAGGGCGCTTTCGCTCCTTTCTCCTCGCGTCCATCAAGCATCTGCTCGCCAACGAATGGAAACGCGCGAACCGGCAGAAGCGCGGCGGCGGGCAGAAGCATTTTTCTTTGGAAGCGGAAATCGCCGAAGGCCACCACCGCGTCGAACCGCTGGACCCTCTGGACCCCGAACGGGTCTATGAGAAACGCTGGGCGGAGACGTTGCTCCAGCGAGCGCTCGACCGCTTGCGCGCGGAATGGGGGAGCAAGGATACGGCGCGCCATTTCGACGAGCTCAAGCCGTTTCTGGTGGACAAACAGGCGGCCGGCAGTTTCGCAGACATCGCCGCCCGCGCCGGCATGACGGAGGCCTCCTTGAAATGGGCCATTCACAAGCTGCGCCAGCGTTATCGCGAATTGGTGCGCGACGAAATCGCGCAGACGGTGAGCACCGCAGAGGAAATCGACGACGAGATTCGTCATCTGTTCTCGGTGCTGACCGGATGAAGGCATTCGCTGCCCCGTCCGAAGTTTCGCCAGACGACGCAGCGCACCGGCCTGGAAAGTTTTTCTGGAAAAGTCTCAACCAATTGACAGCTTTTGCTTCTGTAAGAAGTGAGATCCACCTCGCTTGCCGGGTGATGCCTGTCGTATCCGGCGCTGACGTTCCGGCGGGCGGTGCCGCGCCGGAAGAATTCTTATGTCCGGAACCGTATGCCCCAAATGCCTGAGGCCGTTGGGGAGTAATGCGCCCCACGCCCTGTGCGCGGCGTGCCTGCTCCAAACCATGCTCGAGGCGGAGACGGACGAACCCGCGGAGTCCGCCAGCGGCGCGCCCTCGCCGTCAGCCAAGGTGCAATACTTCGGCCAATACGAGCTTCTGGAGGAAATCGCCCGCGGCGGAATGGGCGTCGTTTATAAGGCGCGCCAGGCGAGCCTCAACCGCGTGGTCGCGCTCAAGATGCTTCTGGGCGGCAAGTTCGCCAGTGCCGATGACCTGAAGCGATTTCGCGCTGAGGCCGAAGCGGTGGCCAATCTCGATCATCCGAACATCGTTCCCATCTACGAAGTGGGCGAACACCAGGGCCAGCAGTATTTCACGATGAAGTTGATCGACGGCGGTTCCCTGGCCGAATGCCTGTCCCGGAATGCGAAGCCCGAGGCGCGAGACAGCCCCAAGGGCTTGCCAGCGTGCGGCGGGGAACGGGACGCGGCGCGGATCATGGCCACTGCCGCCCGCGCCGTTCACTTCGCGCATCAGCACAGCATTCTCCATCGCGACCTCAAGCCGGCGAACGTTCTCATCGATGCGCAAGGACAGCCGCACATCACTGATTTTGGGCTGGCGAAGAACATCAAAGCCGCGAGCGACCTGACTCTCTCTGGCACGATCATGGGCACTCCGGCCTACATGGCGCCGGAACAGGCCGCAGGCCACGCGCGACAGGTGACCACGGCCGCGGACGTTTACAGCCTCGGCGCGGTGCTCTACCACATGCTCACGGGCCTCCCGCCGTTTCAATCCGACACGCCGCTGAAAACGTTGCGTCAGGTGGCGGACGAGGAACCCACGCGGCCCGCATTGATCAACACGCGCGTCAATCGCGACCTGGAAATCATCTGCCTGAAGTGCCTGGAGAAGGATCCACAGCGCCGCTATGGCTCGGCGGAAGCGCTTGCCGAGGACCTCGAACGCTGGTTGCGCGGGGAACCGATCCTCGCGCGGCCCGTGTTCTTTGCCGAACGCGTTTGGAAATGGGCGCGCCGCCGGCCCGCGTTCGCCGCC
Organism: Verrucomicrobiia bacterium; assembly: GCA_035577805.1. Classification (GTDB taxonomy): domain Bacteria; phylum Verrucomicrobiota; class Verrucomicrobiia; order Limisphaerales; family JADJPG01; genus DATLUX01. The sequence goes on along the minus strand of DATLUX010000081.1, from coordinate 36,889 downwards.
TTGTTTCTGACGATCCTCCTGGCGCTGGTGGCCATCTCCGTTGTTTCCATCACCATGAGTTTGCGCATCGCCGCCTCGAAGCAAGCCGTGGTGGCGGAGGCGGAAAAGACCCGGCGCGAGTCGGAGAAGAGCCGGCAGACCGCGACCTTTCTCAAAGAGATAATCGGCGATGTTTGGCCGTCCGTCGCGCGCGGAAGAGACACGGAGATTTTCAAGGATGCTCTGAAAAAAACAGCGGAACGCCTCCGCTCGCTGGCAGGACATCCCGAGGTCGAAGTGGATGTGCGATTGACTTTGGCGCGCGCTTACGAGGAGTTGGGCCTCTTCAACGAGCTGGAAGCGGTGAGCCGTGAGGCTGCACGTGTCGCAAAAGCCCATTGGGGTGCTCGACATGAGCGAGTCGCGGAGGCCCTGATTTCCCAGGGATACGCTTTTTTCAGCCTGCGCCGTTACGACGAGTCCATCGCGGCTTACCAGGAGGCACTCCGGATCAGACAGGCGTTGTATGGCGAGAAACATCCATTAGTGGCTCTATCCTACCATCGCGTTGGGATAGCGCTCCTCTTCAAAGGCGATTGGTCGAAAAGCGAAATCCTCTTCCGCAAGGCACTGGCTATTCAGCAGGCGCTTCCGAATGCCAAAACAGAGCTGGGTCATACGTATGGAGCCTTGGGCAGACTGATGCAGGATAGCGGCAACCTGGAAGCCGCGGAGACAAATTACCAGCACGCATTGCAGTTGCATAAGGAAGTCTCCGGGGATGAAAGTGCTAATGTGGCCGAGTTCATGGGGGCCCTAGCGTCGATCCGCCACGCTCGCCGGGACTATCTTGCAGCCGAAGAACTCCTGCAGAAGGCTTTGGCCATTCGCATCAAGACCCTGGGCGCGGGGCATCATCAAGTCGCGTGGACGTTGCTTCCTATTGGGCACGCGCGGGCGGGACGGGACGACTTCGAAGGCGCTGAACGAGCTTATCGCGAAGCGCTCGCCATCGAACAAAAGGGCTTTGGAGACGAGCATCAATTCGTTGCCGAAATCCTGACCCAACTGGCCCGCCTCTACGTGAGCAAAGGTGACTTGACCCAGGCCCTGGAAACACAGCAGCGCGCCCTCGCCATGCAGGAAAAGATCCTCGGCCGCGACCATCCCACCACCGTCAGGTCGCGGGCGGAACTGGCAGAGATTCTCAAGCGCACGAATTCCACAAATTCGTCGCGCTAGTGATGTGTCCCCTAAATAGCTACACATTGGTTGCGCCAAGTTTGGGTTCTGGCGAGGCGCAACGAAGGAGCATCCCCCGAAGTGGGGCTGTGACTGAGGCGCAACGAAGCCAGAACCCAAAATCGGCGCAACCCTTCGGGCGGCACGTCTTTTTGGCTCAGACTTCGTTGCTCGCTCCTTACAGATCCATGAAGGATATGCTCGTCGCTCGCGCCTCGTCTGAGCCAAAAATCCGTTGCCGCCAATGTGTAGCTATTTAGGGGACACATCACTAGCGCTCCGACTTGTTCCACTGCGGTCACAAAGCTCGTCGTGACGTACCGGCTGCCGGCCTCCCGCCGCGGTCAAAAAAATCCGCCGATACCCACAACCGATCGTCCGGATTTGTTTCTGTAAGGCAGTGAAAACGACTAGTGCCTTATGAAAACCATCCTTCCCCTGAACGTGCTGGCGCGGTGCCTGATGTCGGGCGCCTTCCTCCTTTTGACCCCATTACTGCCTGCCGCCCCCCTGCCCAATGCCTGGCAAATCACGGACAACAGCACGGCCAGCGGGAGCGTGCTGTATTACACCAATATTCTGAGCCTCCAGGACCATACCGCAGCTACCAATCACGGGTTCCGATTCAGTGTGCAGGCGCGCTTCGTGAACGACTTCAACGGCTCCAAAACCATGAACATGATCTACGGCATGGGCGCCCGGCGTTTCCAGGTCTGGTGGTATCTGGATGCCAACAACGATCTCATGGCAGAGATTGAATCGGGCAACACCTACCGGCTCACCACGAATGGGACGGGCACCAATTTCTTTCACACCCATGAAATCGTTTTTGACTCGAGCATCCACTCCGCCAGCTATCTGGTGGACGGAGAACTCAAGGCGAACGATTTGTCGCCCGTCGCGGTGGCCCGGCCGGCCGGCGCGGTTCAGTGGGGTGCGGGCGCTTCCGCGGGTAAGGGGCAGATGAACTTTCATCGAGTGAGCTTCGAGATCACAAACAGGGTGGTGGCCTTGTACGACGCTGGCGTAGCCGGCGAGTTGCCAACAGCACCGGACCCAACCACCGTCGGGTGGTTCCGGCACCAGGCCGTGCCCCTCGCGAATACCGGCGGGACGAACGTTTCACCGGACAGCGCTCCGCGGCCGGCAGCGCCGGACGCCACCACGTTAGCGGCGACTGGTGTCCAGCCGTATCAGGCAATCCTTTCAGGAGGCATTAATCCGCGCGGATTGTCTACGGCGTATTGGTTCGAGTGGGGAGCGAGCGCCAGCTACGGCAACTTCACTCCGTTGCGCAGCTTAATGAGCGGTGCCAATGAGACTATCGTTACTGCAACCCTCACCGGACTCTCCAAGGGCATTGCCTACCATTTTCGTTGCGCCGCGAGTAATGACCTGGGAATCACGTATGGGCAGAGTGTGATGTTCGTCACGCCGCTGCATTTCAGCGTCGCGACCCTTGCCGACTCCGGCTATGGTTCACTGCGACAAGCCATCGCTGGTGCACGGTCTGGCGACACCGTTTACTTCACGACGAACGGAACCCTCACGCTGACGAGCGGGGCATTGGATATCACAAACGATCTGACGATTGCTGGTCCTGGTCCCAGGAATCTGGCGATCAGCGGAAACAATTTGACCCGCGTGATCAGTATTTCCTCCGGTGCAGTCGTATCCATCTCAGGACTTACCATTCGAAACGGGCGAACGTGGGACGCCTCGGATGCCACCTCGCTGACTTCGGGCCATAGAGATGCTCCGGGTGGTGGAGGCATCCTAAACTTTGGCGAACTGGCGCTGAGCAATTGCGTGATTACGGCCAACGCGACTGGCAGAGGCGGCAATGGTTTCTCGCCGACAGCCGACTCCCGCGGCACCCCAGGCGGGGCGGGCGGGAATGGAGCCGGCATCTACAATCTTGGCATCCTGAGTCTCAATCTATGCACGGTGGTGAGCAATGCTTGCGGCGCTGGAGGCACTGGAGGCAACGGCGCCCACGCAATTGATTCGACCGGCAACAGCGGTTGGGACGGAGCCAGGGGAGGTGCGGGAGGTGTTGGCGGAGGGATATTTAACCTGGGGTCCGCGACCTTCGTGGCCAGCTTGATCGCAAGCAACCGTGCTGGTCTTGGAGGCAATGGCGGAGCGGGTGGGAATGGCGGCGTCGGGTTCTTCGGCAAGGGTGGTGACGGCGGCGGTGGCGGCAATGGCGGACACGGGGGCGGGCTATACAACTACGGGGGCGCCAGCCTCAGTTTGTCGAGCTGTACCCTGAACAACAACGCAGCGGGGGGTGCCGGGACGGGTGGCGCTGGCGGTATTAAAAGTGACACTGCCGGAAATGGCGGCACGTCCGGTTCGGGAGGAGGCCTTTTCAATGCTTCAACCGCCACGATCATCGGTTGCACCCTCAGCGGGAACATCACCCGCAACGGAGGAACCGGCTCCAGCGCCTATTACGAACAGCAAGGAGCCGGCGGCAACGGCGGCAATGCGGGTCATGGCGGAGGGATTTATAACAGCAATGCCCTCACCCTGACTGCTTGTACGTTGAGTCAAAATCGCACCGGAAATGGCGGCCACGGTGGAGACCAAGCAGCCCAGTCAATGTCAGCGGGGGGCGCGGGTGGAGAAGGTGGCGACGGAGGCGGCGTGTTTAATTTCGCAGAGGCGCCCGCAATCAATCTTCGCAACAGCTTGATTGCTTTAAACACCAATGGGGTTGCGGGCACGAGTGGCTCGGGCGGTCCACGCAATGGTCTCCCCGGCACCGGACCCGATGGTCATGGCGTTTTCCGAACCTATGGATACAACCTCATTGGTCAGAGCGATCAGGCGGGCTTCGCTCCTTCTGTGCAGCCAACCGATTTCATCTTAGGCCCAGGCCTGAAGATGCTCCCTTCGCTCGGTCCACTCGCCAATAACGGCGGTCCTGTCAAAACCATGGCCCTGTTGCCGGGCAGCGTCGCCATTGATGCCGGGGACGACTCGCTCACAGCCACCCTCACCACCGACGAACGCGGTTATCTCCGTTCCTCAGGCGGACATGTGGACATCGGGGCATTTGAAGTTCAAGTCGCGGACCCGGCGAATCCTCCGCGCATTGCGAGTACCCGCGTCGAAGCCAACAATGCGTTGACGCTCAGTTTCACGAACAATCCCGGCTTGCGGTTCCAGGTTCTCGCATCCACGAATGTCGCATTGCCCCTGAGCCAATGGCTCCGGCTCGGCACCGCTACCCAGCTCTCGCCCGGCCAGTATCAATACACCGATCCGACCGCGCCCAATCATCCGCATCGCTTCTACCAAGTGGTTTGGCCATAAAAGGCGCACGTCACCACTTGAATTCAAAAGGCCAGTTGGCTGCCGGCACGGCGGGCAGCGAAGGTCCATCCGATGGCCGCGCTCAGCTAGGAATGCTTGTAAAGGAATAATAGAACGAGAAATATCGAGAAGTGCTCTAAGCCAAGGCGATTCACCTACGTGTTGCGCCAAATCAGCATCAGGAACCGGAAAATAGGCCGGATGATGCGAAAAATAGCGTCAGGAATCGCCAGTTAGTCTCGGCCATCACGAATTCACACGATGTCGTCAAGAAAATAGGCCCGGGAGCTTGTAGCGTAAGCTCGAGCATCAGCTTCTTAAGCGAAGCCAGCCACAAAATAAGCCCAGGATGGTCAACCGTGGGCTCGGGTATCGACTCTTTAAGCGATACCATCAGGGGAATAGGCCCGCGAACTTGCAGCGTAAGCTCGAGCATCCGCTTTTTAAGCAAAGCCAGCCACAAAATAAGCCCAGGATGGTCAACCGTAGGCTCGGGTATCGACTCTTTAAGCGATACCATCAGGGGAATAGGCCCGCGAACTTGCAGCGTAAGCTCGAGCACCCGCTTTTTAAGCAAAGCCAGCCACAAAATAGGCCCAGGATGTTAACCGTAGGCTCGGGTATCGGCTCTTTAAGCGATACCATCAGGGGAATAGGCCCGCGAACTTGCAGCGTAAGCTCGAGCATCCGCTTTTTAAGCAAAGCCAGTCACAAAACAGGCTCAGGATGTTTAACGGTAGGCTCGGCCATCAACTCTTTAAGCGACAACATCAAGAGAATAGGCTCAGGGGCTTCCGTAATCCGGCGGCCCCAGAATAGGCTAGGCCCAGCGAACGACCGAACGGACGCGGCAGAGAAAGGCGGCTGAATCGGTCCCATCCCCGGGGCAATTTTACATAAAAAGGGCGGAAAACCGCAGCAAAATCAGGTCAAATCCGTCCGACCGAGAACAGATAGATCGAACGGCAACGACGGAAGGACAGGCCTTATGCTTAATATTCATCATCTCGAATCGTTCTATTATATGGCCCGATTTGGCGGTCTCACGCACGCGTCACGGCAAATGCCCTACGGGACCACTCAACCTACGCTGAGCCGGCAACTGCGTGAGCTGGAGGAGGAAGCCGCAAGTACGCTGTGCGAAAGGCGCCCATTTCGGCTCACGCCATCGGGGGAGATTTTATATGCCGTCCTCAAGCCACTCTTTGAAAGCCTGGAGGGTTTGCCGAAGTTATTAAAGGCCTGTGCGCCCGTCCTGGTCCGCATCGCCGGCCCTCCCGTCGTGCTGCGGGATTCGTTGCCGCCGATTCTGCGTCCGCTGGCAGTGGCCTTCCCGAATGTGTCTTTTCATCTAAAGGCGGGGTTGCAGGAGCAGATCCTCGAATGGTTTGAGAACCAGCAAATTGACGTGGCCATCACGATCCTCGAAGGGAAACCGCCGGAATCATGTCAGGTCCGGTCGCTGTTGAATCTGGCCATGGCGTTGTTGGTTCCGAGCGATTCCAAGCTTCGCTCAGCGGAAGAGTTGTTCCAGCAGCAGCGCATCACGGAGCGGCTAATCACGCCGCCGGCTAACGATGCTATCTGCAAATACTTCGAATTAGGCCTGCGTCAACATGCTCTGGATTGGCCGTCCCGCATCGAGATGAACTCGATCGAATTGGTTGAAGGTTACGTGGCTAAAGGATTTGGGATCGGGCTGACCCTTCTGGTGCCCGGTTGCAGGTATATTCCCGACGTCCGCGTGTTGCCTTTGCCCAATTTCCCTTCGGTACCCTGCGGTCTGATCTGGCGTCGTCAGCCGGACCCGATCACCCTGGCATTGATGGGCGCCATGGAACAGGAAGCGCAACTCATGCGGCAACAGCAGGACGACTATACATTTTCGACATAATCATTATGTCGATTTTGATCGGATCCTCGCGCCGAAGGATCGTAATTACGGAATCTCCACGCCTGTTTTCAGCGAAGGCAAGGTGCGCATGAGCGCGGGGTTTCCTCCGACCTGCTTACGTGGGCCAGCTCGGCAGACATCGTTACGCTCAGTGAGACGCCCACACAGCGGTGAAACCCGGTTGACCTGCAAGATGCGCCGCGATGGTTTCTCCCAGAAACTTGTCTCCATAGGCACGCTTCTGCTCCGGCTGTTGTTCATCCCAGACCAGGACCCGGACGGGATGCGGAGTCGCGGCGGCGAGGTTGGCCAGCGCCGCGGTGGCCAGGAAGGCCAGCAGGAGGAAGGTCGGTTTCATGAAGTTCATTCTAATTGTTTCTCCAGTGATTACGGACCCGTGGTTCCAACACATTTGTGCTTTTCATTCGCTCCTGAGTGCCTCCATCGGGTCGACGCGGGTCGCCCGCTGTGCAGGGATGTAGCAGGCCAGAACAGCGGTACCAATGAGCATCACCGCCGCCGCCGCCAATGTCGCCGGATCGATGGCGTCGACCTGAAAGAGCAGGCGGGCCATGAATCGCGTCAGGATGACCGCTGCGACCAGACCAAGGCCAATGCCCAACAAAACGGCCTTCATCCCGCCGCGCAAGACCAAGCTGCGCACGTTATCCATGCGCGCACCCAAGGCCATGCGAATCCCAATCTCTCGCGAGCGCTGGCCCACCGAATAGGAGAGCACCCCATAGATCCCGGTGGCGGCTAGCAGCAGGGCCAGGCCGGCGAAGCCGCCCAGCAACAAGGATTGAAAGCCCGTAGCGTTGAACGATTCTGCCTTGGCCTGTTCCATCGTCTGGACGTCCGTGACCGCCAGCGTGCTGTCTACTTTCCCGATCTCGCGACGCAATGATTCTGCCAGCGCTAAGGGGGGAAGGGTCGTCCGCAACATCAGAGACAGGCCGCGAGTTGGAAACTGCGCGTAGGAAAAATAGATCTCCGGTCTAGGACGCTGCGTGAGGCTCTCGTTCTTGATGTCCGCCACGACGCCGACAATCTCCAGCCAATCCTTGGTCTGCAGCGCGTCCGGCCGAACGCGTTTGCCCACCGCGCTTTCCTCCGGCCAGTACCGGCGCGCCATCGTCGCGTTGATCACGGCGACTTTCTCTCCCGTCTCGTTGTCCGAAGGGGCCAGATGACGCCCTTCCAGCAGCGGCACGTGGAGCGTTTGAAAATAGTTTGCGGCCACTCCGCGGATGCGAACGAAAGGATACTCGTGGGCGGCAAAGGTCCGACCCTCAATCGCCGACCCGCTGGCATCCATGTCACTCGTCAACGGCAAGCTGTTTCCAAAGGTGACGGCCGCCACCCCAGGCAAACCTTCGAGCCGAAAGGTTATCTCGCGCGCCGCCGCCAATCGCGCCGCCGTGTTGTCAGCGTAACGATTCCCCAAGAGAACCGTATGTGCGACCAGCATTCCGGACGGATCGAAGCCCGGATTAAAGTTGTTCAGCTTGCTCAAACTTTTCAGCAACAGCCCGGCGCCCGTCAGCAGCACAAACGCCACACTTACCTCGGCTGCCACCAGCGCGCCGCGCAACCGGTAGCGCGCCAGACCAACCGTCGCTCCCTTGGCGGCGTCCTTCAAAGACCACGCGAGATTTACTCGGGACGCGGAAAGGGCAGGAACCAGACCAAACAGAATGCCGCAAAGCACGGACGCCAGCAGCGTGAAGATCAGCACGGTGGGGTCGAGCGTAATGTCCACAGCTTGGGGCAGCCGGGCGGCCAGAAACTTTCCAGCCACGGACACGCCCGCCCGTCCCAACAGCAACCCGACCCCACCGCCAACCAGAGCGAGCAGCAAGCTTTCGGTAAGCAACTGACCCATGATCCGACCGCGACTCGCGCCGACCGCCGCGCGGATGGTTATTTCCCCTTGTCGTGCCAGCGCCCGGGCTAGCGAAAGATTGGCAACATTCGCGCACGCGATTAAGAGCACGCAGGCGACCGCTCCGCCCAGCGTCAACAAGCCAGGACGCACCTCGCCCACCAGTTGCGCCTGCAGCGGCCCGGCGTTGAGCTGCATTTCTCCGTTGGCCCACGAGTCTGCCTCCCGCAATTGCCGCGCCCTGACCGCCAGTTTCGATTTCAACTGACTTTCGCTGACGCCCGGCTTCAGCCGCGCGATGACGTCGAGTCCGCGCTGGCCGCGTCCCACCTTGGCCGGATCCAGCCGCAACGGCAGACAAAGCTCCGGGCGTTCGTCGCCGATCCGAAATCCTTTGGGCAACACCCCGATGATGGTGACCGGCCAATCGTTATTTAAACGGATCGAACGTCCCACGATTGCTGGATCGGCCTGATAACGCGCCCGCCAAAGTTGATCACTCAACAGCGCCACTCGTTCGCCGTCCGGGTGATCTTCCGTCTCCAGGAAATTCCGGCCCAACACCGGTTGAACGCCCAGCGCCGGCAGGAAGCTCGCTGACATCCGGATGGTATTGAGCCGCTGCGGTTGCTCATCGCCGGTGAGGGTATGCGCGCTCAAAGCATAGGCTCCCACTCCCGCGAAGATTTCAGTGTCTTTGCGCAAATCCGCGAAGTTTGGCATCGAGAAGTTGGCTTTGGGCCAGGCCCGCTTCGGATACTCCTGCCAGACCGACACCAACTCGGCAGGATTTCGGAAGGGCAATGGACGGATCAACACGGCATTGATCACACTGAACATGGCCGTGTTCGCCCCAATGCCCAAAGCCAGCGTAAGCACCGCCACGACGGTAAAACCCGGATTCTTCAGCAACTGGCGCAGCGCAAATTTGAGGTCCATCAACCGCATCTCATTACGTTAAGACTTTTCCCGTGACATTTAGTGTTTTCTCGCGTGCTCACTTTTTTCGAGCGGCAGAGCCGCACCAACGGTGTGGCAGCAACCAGCCCAGGGCAAGCCCGCAAACCGGGCGCCGCCCTGCGTCAGAACACACAAAATGACAGAGCTTCTCCGTTATCTCTTGTTTAATCAAAAACGGCGGTGTGATTGCGGCTCAGCGGTTCCAGCGCGGCGCGGCGTGTTCGCGCGTCAGAAATTGCAACCTGCAAGCCGGCGCCAGCAAACATGTCTCGACGAAGGACCCACGATACGCGCCGGACTCAGCGCCGCAATGCGACTAACCTCTGAAGTCTTAACCACTAAGGCGTATGCGGTTCATCGATGATGCGGTGATTGGCATGTCCCGAGCTGAAGAAAGGCCTATGACTGTGATCTGCAAGATTCTATTGATCGCAATGACTGCCGTGGGTGCCCTATCGGTTCGCGGCTGTCACACCGTTAGACCACCAGCACCCCCCGGTTTGCCCGCACCACCGCCGATTCCCGTTCCCTAGCAACCAGGGACTGGGATGACCACGGATCGCGGATAAGAGCGAAGACTGGCTCGTCAGTTGGTGAGATCGGAAGCCGAGCAGGAGGATCCGTGTCCCCGAGTGATCCGTGGTCCAATCACCTTGCCTGAGCTTTGACAAAGCTTACCAGCTCGTGGCTCTGAAAAAAGCCCGGCCACATGTTGTGTCCCTGCCCTCGTGGAATGACCAATTGCATCGAGCCACCCAGCGCCGTGTAACGCGCTTTGACGAGACCGGAATTCGCTTCCAACGGCACGACGGCATCCACATCGCCATGGATGGCGAAGAAAGGCACTCCCGCCTTGGCCAATGGCGCCAGGCGATCGATGGGATTGTGCTTCATGAGGTGCGCCTCCAATTCCTCCGGTTTCATCTCATAAGCACCGGCGGCCTTCGCGATGCCCGGATAGCTCGCCAGATTGCACACGGGATAAATGCCGGCGAAGCCCGCGACTTTATCCGGGTGGTCGGCGGCCCAGGCAAGGGCCATCAACCCTCCGCGGCTGCGCCCCAGCAACACCGGTTTCGAGGAGTAGCCGCGCGCACCCGACAGCTCCGCATGAAACTTCGTGAAGAGCTTGCGCCCCGCCGGACTGCCGAACGATTCGCCCACGTCGATGCCGGCGATGGCGATGCCCGCGTCCAGAAACTGGTCGAACATCCACTGCTCCTCTTTGCCGGGCAGACCGGGCAAGGTCGGCGCATACCAGACCCAAGGCTTGGGTTGCCGCGCGGCGTTGCTCTTCGCCGGGATGATGAAAGCGGCGTGCCCGTCGACAAGAAACACTTCTCCCGGCAAAGGCAATTCCTTCCGCAGTGCGCTCTGGTTAGTCGCGTCAGGCGAGGCGCTGTGCAAGCTCTGCGCGCTGACTATCAGGAGCAGCGCGATCCAATATATTTTGCCCTTCATTCTTTTCAGGATTTGGTTCAAACGGTGCACGTTCTCAATGCGGTTGCACCTGTGTGAGTCGAGCTCAAAAACAGCAATCCAGCTTCGCAGGCGATGCTCACGTCAGCGGAAGCGCAACGAATACAGGTCCGCATCTTTCATCACGAAACGCAGCCGCACGGGCCGGCCTGCCAGCTGGCTTAGATCACGACCACTTTTCCACGTCGCCACCCGTTGGATTTCGTCGCCGATCTGTTCCACCGCGTCAGCCAGCGCAAAACCGGGAATTGGTTCTCCGGCCGGGTCCTGGAGTTCGACGCGCAAGCTGCCGGCGGCGCCGGCGCTGAAGTTCATCACGAGTTCACGACCGGTGAACGTGAACGGCCTGGTCACACAACTGCCACCGACGAACGGCGCGTTCACGGAGACGAAACCGTCCGTGCGCAGGGTGTAGCGGACGAGATGGCCGCTTGGTTGCGCGTAGTGCGCCTGCTTGTAAAGCGACATCTCGGCTGGACCGGTCGGGACGATGCCGAGCGCGGAAAGGCCGGCGCGCGAGGCCCAGTTGCCGAGGTCGAGACCGGGCCGAATGAAGCCTTCCATGAAGGTGCGGGTGTAATGGTGGCCGCCCCGCGTGGTCATGAAGACTGTTTCCGCTGTATCGCTGGCATAGCCGGGGTCCACGCCGAGGACCCGGGCTTGTTCGGCGGTGAGTGCTTTGCGCCCGGGCAGGAACCGCATCGGGGTGGCGACATATAGATGCGGCGCGCGGAAGTAGGGATGCGTCTGACTCGTGTAGAGATGCTCGCGCGGCGTGTCGCCGAAGCTCATCTCCACTGGCGCGGACCATTCGAGGAAGTCGAGTGAAGTGGCGCGGCTGATGGTGCGGAACCCCGCGAAGTCGCCGCCAGTCCAAGTGCGCAAGTAGAGTGCGTAGCATTGTTCGCTCGCGGACCAGAACGCGACGTTCTGTGAATCGAAGGCCCCCTTCGTGAGCAGTGGCGTTTCGCGCAGCTTGCGCCAGCGGAGTCCGTCTGCGGACACGAATCCGAAGAGGCCCCGTTCGGAGGTGCCGGCCAGTGCCTTGAAGCGTTCCTCGGTGGGCACCCCGGGGCGTGAGTCAAGGAAGGGCGCGAAATTGTGGGAGAACGGTGCCTGGCCGGCCAGGACCACGTTGTTGCTACGTGTGCCGTGGACTTCGAAAAGTCCGAGCATGGGCTTGGTAAAGTGGATGCCGTCGCGGCTCTCGGCGTAGCAGGTAACCTCGGTGTCCGAGCCGTCGCGACCGGCGATGGGATTGCCCCGGTAGTAGCAGCGAAAGCGTTCGCCGTCGTGCAGCACGGTCACGTAACCGCTGAACGCGCCCTCCCATGGCGCATCGAAGCGCAGCGCGATATTCGCGGGATGCGGTTCGTGGAGCTTGAGCGAACAGCCGTCCAGCCGCTCGAGCAGCAGCTCGTCGGTGAACAACTCCAGGCGCGAGCCGATGGCAACGGGTTTTTCTGGGACCGTCTCGGAGGCAGCCCCGACGACCGACGCGTGCGAAGCGGCATTGAGCTGGGTCTGCCGCGCGGCTTCGGCGAGCGAGCGGATTGGTGCGGCCGGACCGGGCGGCGGATTGACCGGGTGCAGATAGAGACGAAACCAGCGCTCGGCGTCATCGCGGACGACATCCTGCGGCAGGTTATGGCCAAAGCCTTCGTAGTTCACCAACCGCAGACGCGCCGGGTCATTGGTGAGCGTGACCGACTCAAAGCGCAGCGGTGGCGTTGCCGCGGACAATCCGAGACAACCCGATAGACATCCAAGTTCGAATCCGACCAGCAAGCAGACGAACCGGAGAAGCAGCCAGGGCATGAGCCAAAACTGAAGAGACGGGGTATCGTGTCAAGCTTGCGTGGAGCGTTGCTGGTTGCTGGTTTTTGATGGCAAGCGCGATCTTTCGCGGTCCTGCGCGTCAGCACGGCCTCAAGCCCAGCTGGAGCATCCGGCCGGGCCCCGGCCAGGCTGGGGATGGTTCGTGAAGATGGGCCTGCATGATTTCAGCGAATGTTCTCCGCGGCGAGTAGGGCGCCTGACCAGTAAGCAAGTGGTAGAGCGTGCAGCCCAGGCCGTAGATGTCCGCCCGGATATCGACGTGCGACGCATCGCGGAATTGTTCGGGGGCGCAGTAGCTCGTCGTGCCCATCACGATCCCGGCTTGCGTCAGCGGGGCGGTGGAATCCTCTCGCATCAGAGCCAGGCCCATGTCGATCACCTTGATCGTACCGGCGCGCGTCAGCATCAGGTTCGAAGGCTTGATGTCGCGATGGATCAAGCCGTGTTCGTGCGCGTACTGCAGGCCCAGCGCCGCCTGGCGGGCGGCTTCGCAGGCGGCGGCCACCGGGAGCGCACCCTGAGCGCGGACCACCTGTTGCAGGTCCACTCCGTCGATCAATTCCATGGCCACCCAATGCCATTCCTCCACTCTGCGCGCGTCGGCGGCGGTGACGAGGTTGGGGTGTTCGAGTTGCCCCATCACCCGCATCTCCCTCTGGTTGGCAACAGTTCTTTATCGCCAGCGTTGAGGGGCGCATTCGGATAACATCCTTGACTCGCTCCCTGCATCCATTCGAAGTGTTATCGCATGAAAGCCAAAACCACCTTGGTGTTCTTTCTTTGCCTGCTGACGGCGTGTTTGTTCTCGAACGGTTTTGCGCAAACGAGCTCCGCGTCTGGTCAGGCGACCGCCGACACCGTGGCGGCGGCCAAGAAGTTCCTGGCCTCCCTTGATGACGCGCAGCGCGGCAAGGTCAGCTTCGATTTCAAAGATGAGGCGCAACGCAAGCGCTGGTCGAATTTGCCCACCTCCTTCGTCAAGCGTGGCGGTTTGCGCATGGGCGATCTCACCAAAGCGCAGCGCGACGCGGTTTTGGCGCTGTTGTCCGCGGCCTTGAGCCCGCAGGGTTACGAGAAAGTTTTGCAGATCGTGGAGGCCGACGAAGTTTTGAACAAGAACAGCCGCGAAAAGATGTTCGGTCGCGATGAATATTACATTTCCTTCCTTGGCCAGCCTTCCGCGACTGAGCCGTGGATGCTTCAATTCGGAGGACATCATCTGGCCCTCAATATCACACTGGCCGGAGAACGCGGAACACTGGCGCCCAGTCACACCGCCGCGCAACCCGCCCTCTACGAATTCGAAGGCAAAACCGTGCGGCCGCTCGGGCGGGAAACGGACAAGGCCTTCGCTTTGTTGAGTTCGCTGGACGAGCCGCTACGCAAGCAGGCGATCCTTGGTTTTCAGATGCGTGATCTCGCGCTCGGCCCCGGTCGCGACGGACAGACCATCCAGCCTGAGGGCGTCAAAGGCTCTGCTTTGAACGAAAAACAGCGTGAGCTGCTCTTGGATCTCGCCGGCGAATGGACCGGGATCATGCATGACTCCGTCGCGAAACCCAAGATGGAGGAGTTAAAGAAAAACATCGCTGAGACGTGGTTCGCCTGGAGCGGTCCGACCGAAAAGGGCGCCGCCGCCTACTTTAGAATTCAAGGACCAACGGTGATTATCGAATACGCCCCGCAACGCCTGGGCGGCGATCCAACCAAGCATATTCATACCATTTACCGCGACCCGACCAACGAGTACGGACGAAAATGGTGGACCCAGTGAAGACGCTTCCCAGCTATGTCTTGATGCTGTTCCTGTGGGCGGCGCTTCCGCCGAGCTTGTTCGGCCACCGTCTGGATGAGTATCTCCAGGCTACGCTGGTCACGATTGAGCCCGGCAAAATCCGGCTGCAAATCAATCTTACGCCCGGTGTCGCCGTTGCGGACGCCGTTCTTCCGTTCGTGGACCGGAACCGTGATGGGATCATCTCGACCAACGAAGCAGCCGCTTACTGTGAACTGCTCAAACGAGACCTCGTCCTCGTTCTCGATCAGCACAAACTCAACCTCAACATCACCGCGTCCAACTTTCCGGCTCCTGCTGATCTTCGAACCGGCTGGGCAATCATCCAGGTGGAATTCTCCGCCACGCTTGATCCGCTGACCGCCGGCACGCACAAGCTGGTCATCCAAAACCGGCATCTCCCCAAGGTGAGCGTGTACCTTTGCAACGCCGCCCAACCGAAGTCCAAAGCGGTCCAAATCACCCAGCAGAAGCGAAACGACAACCAAAGCGAGTGTGAAATGGGATTCACAGTCGAGCCAGGCAAAGACAACGCGCAAAACTAAAAGCACACCCCGACGAGCGGAGATCCTCCACGAATACGGCCCCTACCCGGGCATGGACCACATCCACGGCGTAACCTTTGACGGCGCGCAAGTCTGGTTCGCCCGCGGCGAGAGCATTGTCGCGCTCGATCCCAAGAGCGGCGCGCTGGTCCGCGAACTCGCCGTCGCCGCCGACGCGGGCACTGCCTTCGACGGCGAGTACCTGTGGCAGCTCGGCGACGAGCGGATCCAGAAGGTCGACCCGCGCTCGGGCCAGGTTGTCGCCACGAGCATGATCTAGAATTGAACACGAATCATCCTGAAGAATTGACCTTCCTTGGGTTCGTTGCGTAGATTGAAGGCAATATGGAACCGGCAGGAGATCTGATTCGTCAGCAGATGCGCGGCAAGTTTCGCGGCCCTTGTGCTGGGCTCACGGGCTTCCCAGCTCTGCATTCCTATTTGGGGGATATTGGAGTTTCGTCGAAAGAAATTGTCCGGGTCGTATTTGTGTTTGATGCCGGCCAGGCGGGAAAAGTTCGCCGCGTAAACGGCGGCGGCGCCGTTTCTCGTCTCGTAGGTCTGAAAGTTCGCGTAGATCTGTTCATCCGCGCTGGGGCGCAGCAGCCGCAACGATTCGTCGGCCCATTGAGTCAGATGCTGGCCGGTTCCTGGATCGTTCCAGGTGTAGGCGAGTCGGACATTCAGCCCGCCCGCCTGTCGCAGTGGAAAAGCCGTCGCGCTGGGCGCCAACCGGCAAACCTGGCCATGCAGGTAATGACTAATTCCCATGATGATCTCCGCAGAAGCGCGCCCAAGCCGGTCCACCATAATGTCGATCACATCCTCTGACAGCCGATCCCGATAAACGGTTTGAATTCCGCGAAACGCCGGCGGAGGTGTGTTCGCCGGGTTCGTCGCGGCCGGTCTTTCCGCGAGCTCTGCGAATTCCTGCCGCTTGACGAATTCTTTGGTCGGCGGCGCGATCGCACGCAACGACTTGAGGGTTCGTTCGGCTTCATGCTCGCTCCCGGCGTGGCAGAGACTCACGAAAACGCCGCGATCGCCTGGAGTCAAATTGAGTGTCGCCTGCAACCCATCGGGCGCCTCCTCCATCAATTCGCGAAAAAATCGCAATACCAGCCGCGCATCGCGGACCGAATAATGAATATCACCTCCCGTGACGGCGCCGATCGGATGAAGACGGCACTCAAAGGACGTCGTGACGCCAAAATTCGCGCCGGCGCCGCGCAACGCCCAGAATAGGTCGGGATGACGTTCCGAGTCCGCCGTCAGCACGCGTCCGTCCGAGGCCACCATTCGAGCGGAAAGCAAATTGTCGCACGAAGCGCCTTGCAGTCCGGAGAGCCAGCCCAGTCCACCGCCAAGGAGGAGACCGCTCGCGCCAACTCCAGGACATTGTCCGAGCACAGGCGCGAGCCCATGTCGACCTGCTGCCCGTGCCACCTCGCCACTCAACACGCCGCCTTCAGCGCGGGCCGTTCGCCGCAACGGATCGATCACCACCCGCTTCATCCCGGAAAGATCAATGACCAGGCCGTTCGAACATCCCCAGCCCAGGTGACTGTGCCCGCCGGCGCGCGCCGCCACTTCCAATTCATGACGCCGCGCAAACTCCACCGCGCGCAACGCGTCCTTCTCAGCCGCGCATTGCACGATGACCTGCGGCCTCCGCTCCGTTCCTGCGTTCCAGTAAAAGACCCGCCGCGCGCTTTCATAGGAGGGATCGGTGGGGAGAATCAGACGTCCTTTGAGTTTGGCGCGCAACCGGTCGATCGCCCCGCGACTCAGCTCATTGCGGTCGGTTACCAGAAGACGGCGACAGCTGGTGGCGAACCCAAGTGTCCCCGAAGCGACGACCGTTCGTTTGATGAAGTTGCGTCGGGTGTAGGAGCTCATCTCTACGCGGGTCCAGCCTGCGGGGAGAAAGAGATTCAGGCGAGCCTTATCCAAGCTTGCGCTTTGGCTTCGGCCCCAGCCGGCGCACCCCGATTCTGCGACAGCCACAAGCGGAGCTTCACTGAGAGTCAATTTTCAATTGCTTCAGAGTGCGGCGCACCCGCTATCACGCGTTGCTACTCACCGTTTTTCTACGGCCCGGGTTACGCGCACTCTGTAAGCTGCACTGGCCGACCGATTCACAGGGTCAATCAGAGTCACTAGTGAGCGCTGACGTTGGACACTCAAGACACAGCCTACCATGCATATAGGCTGCGGAATCCGGCGTCGAGCGTATGGGGACCTGACCGCGACGGAGAATGGACGCATGCGCGGGACGGGGAAGGGGACTTCCGAGGCCGGGAATGGGGGGAGGAGGGCGGACACCCAGAACAAGATTGACGACGGACCAATCCCTTCGTCTACTCGCGCGTATCACAAGAAGACAAACGGTATGAAACCGAGCGATCCAATTCGTTGGTGTTTCCAGTGGGGTGTGGCGGTGCTGGTGCTGTTTTTGATCGGGTGCGCATCTGACAAGGCGCAACCGGGTCGGTATGCCATCCGGCTTGAGGTGGCAGATGTTCTCAAGAACATTGACATGCAGGTGGACTTCGTCGCCGATAAGAATTTTACGAAGGAGCGTTGGAAAAACGCCAACCTCAACGATTATTGGCCTAACGGCGAATTTCGTCGAGACGCCAAGCCGATCACGTTCAGCTTTGGACCGGGACGGGAACAGTCTTATGTCATTTCCACCACGAATTCCCAGTATCACGCCTGGCTCAAAGACAGCCCACTTCTCGCGGTGGTCGTCCGAGATCATCCGGATCAAGTAGTTGGAGACAAAGGCGCAAGCGATCCGAGAATCCTATTCTTGTCTCTAAATAAGCGGGACTATCGTCGAACGAAAGAGCTAAAAGTGATCATCGAGGAGAGCGGCTTTAGAGTGCAGCCTCCTCCTGCGGGCAAGTCAGTGCAGCCGTAATCGAACGGAGTCGCCGGTCGTCGCCTTCACCGGCAAGGGTAACTCGAAGCAGGATGGTTGAGCATGCCGAATCCCAAGCTACACTTCGGCAATTATGAGGCAGTCCAGGAGCTTTTCTCCAGCTTGGCGGAAACTCGTTACCTGGCGCGGCCAATCGGTTCACAGGAATCTCCCGGGTACGTGATCAAGGTTTTCCATCCCCAGAGGATGGAACCGGGGACCCTGGCAGATGATCCGCGAGTAGCGGCCTTCGTGGCGGGAGCACGATTCCAACGGGATCTAGCCCGTGAGGAAGAGTCATGTCGCCCTAAGCAGGAAGAGCCGGTTGCCGCCGCGCGCACGGCGGTCACATTGCCGTTGGAGGATGTCCAGTTGGATCAACGTGGAGGGTGGTACGTTGCTCGACGCTACCCCACCACCCTCGCGCGCTTGATCGAACATCGAGTCCGTCTGGACGCCCACAGCATTTACGCATTGATCCTCCAGATCCAAGGCTGGCTACAAACCTTGCGCACGCGTCACGGACGGAGTCATGGGAATTTGCGGGCGCGTCACATTTTGATCCAGCACAGTGGTGGGGATCTTCTGGAAGCCGACGTTGCTGTATCGGAATTGGAGTCGGTGCTTCGGGAATCGCACGAGCGGGATGATCTCTGGCATTTGGGTGAGATTCTTTATCAATTGGTTCGCGCTGAGCCGGTGCGGGTGACCGATCAACGAGCACTGGCGGCGGATTGGGAACGGGTGTTTGGCAATCGGGCCGCTGACTGGCGGAAGTTGTGCCGGGATTTGCTGGATCGAGATCTTTCATTGGAGCAGTTGCCATTGGAGGTTGTTGGAGAACGTTTGCGCAAGCTCAAGCCTCCACCAGCCAGGGCGGAGACCGTCCTGAGCATGTTGTTCGCAAGCGCACCGATTAGCGGGCCGCTGGCTCTGGTGTTGTGTGCTGTAGTTTGGTTGCGCCAGGTGCCTGACCAAACCAGCGTGGCCTGGTTGCAAGCCGTGGCCCGCTGGACGGGCAGCGCCCGGGTCTATCCCGCTGCCTGGGAGGAACGGCGTCAAGCCGAGGGCTGGTTGCGCGGCTTGATGGGCGGAACCGGAGCCAAGGAGGCATGGGCGAAAAACGATGAGCGTCTCGGAATCGTTCTAAGGCGCTTGACGCAGGTGGCAAAGAAAAAGGAGTTGCCCCAAAACGATGCGGACCGGCCACCACTGGATGTGAACAAGCATTGGAAGGAACTTAAGTCCCAAGTTCAAGTCGTTCGGGATGTCCGCTTGTTATTGGAGAATTGGCCGAAGCGAACTTATTTGGAAGTGGGAGCCAGACGTTTTGCTCGACGCAACTGGCTGGGGCCGGCCGACGAGCTCAAACGGTCGGTGAATCTTTTGCAATTTGGACGCACCAACAATTGCGTTTCTGCCATCCAGCAGATTCTGACTGCCGACGAACAGTTACGGGCGATCGAGACGCAGTGGCGAGCGATCACCAACCTCTCGGAGCATCCGGGATTGGTGCTTCCGGGCTGGAGCCGCAGCCTGCAGCAGGACTTATCCATGGCGGCAAATCTTCATACACTCAGAGAAAGCATCGAGCGCGAAACCAAGTATGCGCTTAGCTTCAGGGAGTTTATTCAATCGGAATGGGTCTTGTTGCCGCCTGAACGCAAATCCGTTTTGCCACCCCCTTTGTCGATCGCTTCATTTCGATCGGACTTGGAGCGGTGGATGGTTACGGTGCGCGCTGAAGTCACCAACCTGGCGCCATCCCGCGACTTTCTTCTCAGATACAGGATCCTAAGGTCAGCAGCTGTGGATCGCGAGTGGGATGGGCTACGCAATCGGGTAACCAGGCGAGTGCCGGCTGATCTTTGGACCACTAATCTGAACAAAGCGCGAGTCCTGCTAAGCAAGCTGGCGGATGAATTCCCGGCCGCTGAGTTCGATACCAACGGCATCCAGGTGGCCTTGCTGGCGCCCTTGCGAGAGGCGGCCTCTACCAACCGCGAGTTGATGCTTGAACAGCTCTTGAAACGGATTCAGTGGAGCAATGAAGGAACCGTCAGCCGGTCTGGAGTGGACCAGGAGACGGCTGCGGTTGAGGCCGAATACCGGGAGCAGCTCAAAAGGATTGCTCGCTTCGGAAGAGATAGTACCGAGTTTCCCCATCGGTTGGCGCTGGGCTATGCGGATCTGGACGGATGGCAGGAGTTCCGCGTGTTGGAAGATCATCCAGCGCTACAGGAGATCTTCAGCCCCTTGCGCGAATTCGAGAATCTGCGTACCAATGCGTCCCTGACCGCAGGAGATTTGCATCGACAGGTCACTTCACCGGAAGCGCCCCTCGCGTTGGCGTGGGCGGCGTGGCAGCGCCTGACAAAAACAAGTGCCTCCTGGCTCACCAACCTGACGGCCTTGGAGACACAGGCAGACGCCGACTACATGCTGCGCCAAAGGTTAGGAAAGATTCCAGAGGCCAATCGCCAAAGGCGCGAAGAACTGCTCCGGCAGTTGCAGACAAATGCCGATGCCTTGGTGGTAGCTTGCTTCGAAGTGGGTGGCGACGACACTCACATTGCGCAAGGCCTGAACACGCTGCGGACTCGGGAAGCCTTCCCAGCATCACCGTATTCAAACGCCACTGCTTACAATCTACTCCTTAACGAGCTGCGAGCGGGCGATTGGTCAAAAATGCTCATCGACGAGCTAGGGACAAACCGTTCCGAACTCATTCGATTAGCCAGAGGATTGCCCTCGACGCAGCGCGATGAGTCGGTGCTGGCGGCTTTGGCCCAGGTCGATCTGGCTCGCAAACTACCTGGCCCGTTCATTCCGCCTGAGCTCGTCAGGGGCCGAAAGCGCTGGCGCGAAGAGTGCAGCCCGAATGGAGAGTTGCTGACTTACCGGTGGACGAACAACGCAGGGTTTATGGATCGGCTTGAATTCGCATTGGTGGGGCAAAGCGCCGATCCATTCTACCTGTGCACAACGGAAGTCTCGGTCGGCTTGGTGGCAGATTGGGTTGAGGCATGGAAAACCGATGCGGAAGCGACCGAACTCACCAACGCGATTCCCGCTTTCAAGACGGGTAGCACCACCGATCTGCGCGGTATCCACACGTGGACTCGGCGTTCTGGGAGCCCTCGCCCTCTGGAGCCGGCCCCCAAATGGATTGAAACGACCGTGCTCAATTGGCCTTTGAACACGCCCCTCGAGTTTACAGCATTGGAGCCGCCCAATCAGCTCACACCCATAACGTATGTCAGCCCTCAGGCCGCTAATCTGATTGCGCGTTGGATGGGCTTCCGCCTTCCCACCACCAATGAATGGTTGGCGGCTTATGCCACCAGCCGGACTGGGAAACCGAATCTCCGCGATGAGACCTGGGCCAAACAGAGAGATTATGCTGCGAGTCATGCCAAAGCATCCATGACTGGGATCCCCTGGCCCGACTGGAACAATGCCGCATTTCGCTACCCGGGACTGGCCCCAGACTTGATTGAGGCTCGGGCTATCGCCCTGACGAATTACAACGATCGTTACCTGTGGTTTGCGCCGGTGATGACAGACAGTGCCGTCAAGTTTTCTCATTTGGTGGGGAATGTGGCTGAATACCTCCTGCAGCCTGAAGCGGACAAATTTTTTGTCATCGGCGGTTCGGCCTTGTCGGACCCGCGGGTGCCGCAGGACAGGCCTTACCCGGTCGGGTTGGCGAAAAGGGGGTTTGCTGATGTGGGATTCCGTATGGCATGTGAGGGTCAACTATCGCCCGCGCAAGAGTTGAGGTGGTTGGTCATGAACAAGTTAAAGTATGCGCCGAGGCTGCCTCCATCTGGGTGAGGCATATCCTCCTGACCTGTTTGAAAGGCGATGGCTAATGGATATCGGGATTGCCTAATAGTTGCGCCGGATAACGGAGAAAGGCCGGGATCTCTTGTTTGGACGCGAAGCGCAAATAGACCGCAGCCGAAGCCAGAAGCAATAAGAGAACGAGCAGGATCGAGGCTGGCCGAAGGGTTCGTGAAGAAGCGTCAGCTGTGGTATCCGATGCGCTGCGGTAATTTTCGAGAAACTGGAGGGCGGAGGCTCGGAATGGCGCAGTCATTTCGTGAGTGATCTCGCTTTCCAAAGGCAACACCTTAAGAGAAGCGCGCAGGCAGAAGAAAACCGGGCTGGTGGGTTTGCCCACAACGATGTCCAGCCACTTGCGAGCGTTGGGCAGAAGGAACAGCACCGGCGCCGAGCGATCGACGTGATGAAAAAGGAAATCGCTCCAGAGCAGGAGACTGTCGGCTGCCGAATGACCGCAAGCAGGGACGCGAAGGAATTCTGGGCGCAGGCCTGGCTCGGGGGCTCTTCCCGAGCGCGGGCCGGGCAGGGTTGAGGTGGGCGGATCGACGAGCCGGTTACCCGGGGCATAGGCGCCCATACTTTCTTGAACCTTATGCAAGACCCGCAGCAGACCTTCCCGGTCCGAATCCAACGCGGGACAATTGAGGAGCAGCTCGCGGTTTGGTTGCGGGAAAGTGCTCGGGATTGATTCCTCCGCGAGCTCGCTCAGCTGCCTGCGCAAGTTCTGGCGGCTGTGCTCGAGAACCGTCCGGACTTCGTTCTCGGCTTGTGTGGCGACACAGACATTCCGGATTTCTTCGAGCTTCGGCATCACGGTGGAGAGAGCCCAGGGCAGAGTGCAGCCGATGCAATGGGCGCACACGACCATCGGATATTCAGTCCGGCCATGGCCGTCGACGGAGTCCCACATCCGTCCCAGGATGAATTGATCGGAGCGCAGCCAAAGCAACCAATGATCAAAGGGATTGCGCATCCCGGAATCGAGTGCTTTCCAGGCGCCGGTACTGATCTGGCCTCCAATCCCCTCCACATAGAAGAGCGCTTTGGCCACCAGCAGAGTCTCGGTGTCCAAACCCAAACCGCGGTCGGGCAAGTGATCGTCCCAACCGGCGTGCTTACCGAACGCCGCTAGAAATATCTGAGGCGTATCCGCCGCTTGAAGACGGCTGGCGTTGTCCCGGAGGAATTTTCGAAAAAAGCCGGTCATCGTGGACTGGGCGTTTTAGTGGGCCACGAAACGAGTTCCGGAACTGCGGTGTGGAATTTAAGGTTGAACTGGACAGTTTTGGAGTTGAAGGGGGACGGAAATGGCACCGTGATGATCCAGTTGGTTCCATCGGTCTGTCGTGACGCCTTCGTCTCATGCAGCCAGCGGAGCACGGTCCAGTCGTTGGTTCCTGTCATGATGGGAGACACCGAGGGGCGAGGGTCGGCGGGATTGCTCACAAAGCTGAGCCGAAACGGCTCATCCAACTTGACGGTTGAGAGATTTGTATGACTGAAGTAGTTCGATTCCCGCTTTCCGGCACGCATCAATTCGTAACCCCGCCAGTTCAAGATCGGGTCTTTATTGGTCAGAATCGTGATTTGGCAAGATCCTACCTGTCCGTTGGAGGTAACGAGAGGCGCCGCCATGCGAGCGGCTGCGGCCAGCTGGGTCCGCAGCTGTCGAACTGAGTCGGCCACGGGTTTGGGCAGACTCTCCGAGGAAGCCAGAGTCTTATCGAGAGCACCCAACGAACGGCTCGCATCGAGAACCTGGTCCGCATCGAGCGAATTGGATCCCGCTGGTAAGCCTAATGGGAAGCGGCTGAGTTCGTTGGCCAATTGCGTCAAGCCAACCAGCACGGCCGAATTGCTGAGGGAACTGGTTCCTTCACTTAAGGAGCGCGGTGGCCAAGCACCCGAATACGTGCGGGCCATCGTCGCGGCGAGACTCGAGAGAGCGTTTTCGGACGGGTCCCCGCCAGCGACGAAATCGAACCAAGGCTGCAGGTAATTCCCGGACGCTTCGGAGGCTGTCAGCTCGACGTTGCCTCCCTCCATTCGCAGCAGGGATTGCAAGGCTTCCAGGTGCTGATGCAGTTCCTTTTCATCCATTGGGCCCGGCGAACGCTTAAGGATCCTTTGGCGGACTAACAACAATAAGGGCTTGATGACACTCGCTTCAAAAATGATTCGCTGGACAGATCGGCGATCCCGGGTCGGCTTGGATTCAAGTGGCCGGAAGACCCAATCCGCTTTGGGGGGGTCCTCGGCCAGTCGTCGCAGGCCGGCATGAAACTCGACCAGACTGACGCTGCCCGTTGGAGATGAAAGAGTGTAACTTTCACCCTGATAAGATCCATTGCCGTCCACGATCGTTCTCCAAACGATCGGGTTGGTCAGATACGCCGGGCGCGGTTCGTTCAAAGGTGGCACGAAGCCAGGCGTCAAGAATTTCGTCCAGCCTTTGCCGGCCTGATCCCAGTAATCCCTCTCCTGGCCGACGCCCGTCTCAATGCTTCTTTTGCCAAAGCCAACCAGGAGCAGCCAAATCAGCGGAGCCACAAAAGCACAACAGATGAAGGCCATCTGCCAGAGCCGCAGCAGCCGCAACGTGTTGGTGGCTCGCACCACCAAACCCCATTCGCGGAAAACTTTTTCGCGAAAGAAATCGCGCAGGAAGAATGGTCGCTCTTGGCGGAAGCCCCCGACGAGTTTGTCGACAGGTAGACCAAGTGCCCCCGCCAATTGTTGATCCAACGCCGCCCCTTCCTGCATGGACGAGTTGAAATAAATGCCGCGGAAAAAGAGCGGGCGGAAAAAAGGTCCGCGGGCAAAGAGATGCCGCAAATAAATCCATAAGGGCTCCTCGAGTTTGAGCAAGTTGCGCGGAAAAGCGTAAAAGCTGTCGACGTCGTCGGTCCGGCGTCCCTGAGGATTGGTCGCCTCCGGGTTGCGCAACATCCCGAGCCGATGCTGGCGGAGCTGATGGACAACTTGCGAAATGCCTTCCTGCACCTGGCGCTGGAGCTTTTGCTGGTGCAATTCTGCGTCATCCGCGCCTTTGGTTTCCACCGCCTGCTCGATCGGTTCAGGGTTGGACCAGCCCAGGATTTGATGTTGGCTGGGATCCTGCAAATGTTGGAAGAACTCACGATAGCCACCGATAAGATCCGATTTCGTCACCACCACGAATACGGGCAAACAGACGTCCAGTTCGCGCTGAATGAGCTGCAGTTGTCGGGCCAGATGCTGCGCTTTGCCGGTGACAGATTTTGGTTTGCCGGACGCGTGTGCAGGATCGACTGGTCCAGCCGATGATCCTGGTTCATAAAGAGGATCCTTAACCAAGCTATCGGCTGGAATAGCGACCAAAAGACCATTGACCGGACAACGAGGCCGATGGAGCCGCAGCAGGGCGAGAAACTCCCGCCAGGCGCTGGTTTCGCCCGGTTTAACTTGTTCGAAGATAAGGTCGCCGGCGGTATCCAGGATCACAGCATGAGTCGTGAACCACCAGTCCATGCCGATGGTGCCCCCGACACCCTGGAAATAATCCTGCATTCCCGGAGGGAAATTGAGATCGCTATGGCGAATGACCTGGGTTTTGCCGGCACCCGAGTCGCCGACGATCAAATACCACGGAACCACGTAGAGGTCGGTGCCCCGGCGTCGATATTCATCAATGCCTTTTTGAAATTTCAACTTAACCTTGGCCAGTTCAGCCGCGGCTGCCGCAGGGGCCACTCCCAGCGGCAGGTTAATCGCCATGATCCCATCCCGGACGCGTCGGCTTTTGCGGCGCCGAATGGCGGCTGCGCCGAGGACGAAGATGGCGACGACGGCCAGGGACAAGGCCACGACGCAGAGGAGAAACCACCAGCGGAGATGACTATAGGCCAGGGCGGCCAGATACAGCACGGCCCCGGTGATCAGACCGATGAACCATCGGATCAACGTCGGTAGTTCGTTGAACCGGTCCTTGATCCTCGCGAGCCATTGCTTCATAGCCGGGTTATTCTCCGTAATCCTTGACTATTCTTTCGATGACTTCGTTGCGGGCTTGAGAGGCGTCTTTGAATGTCTTGCGGTAAAACAGCCACGACGCCAGCGTGAAACAGACAAAGACGAGCGCCAGCAGGATGAGTTTGCGGCTGGGCGGTTCGATCAGGTTGCGTCGATCGACTTGCTTGTAAGCATCCGGGCAGATCGGCGCCTCCGGGTCAAAGTCTTTGAGCTCGGCGATCCGTTCCGACATTCGGCTCATGAGATTTCGCAATCGCTCCAGCTTGCCGGCGTACGCTCCAGTAAAGCCAAGGCCCAAACAAGTGTAGTAGATGGAGAGCCTTTCCCTCGCTTCCTCGCGCGGATCCTCCAACGTGGCTTCCAGCAATTCAAAAAACTTCTGGTCGCCCGCCCGTTGATTTTTTTCGAAAGCCAGACGCTGGACATGCCATTGTTTGGCAAAGGGCAGCGCGCTCCCAGCGATCATCGAATCGATGAAGAACAAAATGGGCAGCTCCAACTTTTCCACCTGCATTTCCAGGTGAGGGTTGCCTTTGGCACGGCGTGCGACCCCTTTCAATTTTTCAAGAATGCTTTCGCGCGCCGCATTGTACTGCGGCGTTCCCCCATTGCGTCCGATCCGGTTCAGGTCGCAAATCTCAAGAAACAAGTCGTCGTAGAGCTCGATTAGAGTCATGCTGGCGATGGCGTAGTGGGTAAGGTGATAAACAGCGTGAAGGTTGAACCGGCCCAGGCCGCGTCGTCACCCAGGCCGGAAATCACCGCAGCAGTCTCCGACACGATCTTAGTCCACATCTCGCCACTGTGGTCGTTGGCAGCGGGCTCCAGCTGGAAATAATGGAGTCCAGCCTGGGTGGGCAGGAAGGACACAAAGGGCCGATGGTGCAGGGCCACTCCGCGCACCACATCGAGCGCCCGGCTGGGAGGCATGATTTTGAACCGGTCGCCGTCGGTGACCTGCTCGGCCAGGGAGGTCGGCTCAAGGGTCGTCTGGATGCCCAGGTAGTAGGACGCTCCCGCGACGAGATGGTCGGGAGCCAGACTGGCGCGGAGCATTCCGTCGATCTGGGCGAATGGCGCGCGCAGCACGCGCTTGAGGACCACATCGTGCAATAGGGGTTGAATACGCCTGCACAATTCCTCGAAACCGAGCCAGGGATTCCGATGGTTGAATTCAGGAACCGATGCCTCTTCCTGATCGGGCTCGAGGGCGGTCAATTCGCCGAGCAGAGAGCAGAATTCCAAATAGATCGCAAAGGGGGTTACCGCTGGTGATCGCACCCAGGCGGCCAGCCGGGCCGAGTAATGACCGAGCGTGCGCATGCGCAAGATATTTTTGAGTTCGGGCCAATGAATAATGTCGGGGTTGAAGCCGACGCGTTTGACCTGTTCGAGTAGGTCCTTGTGCGCGGCGCTGACTTGCTGTGCCAAATCATCGACCAGCTCGAACAGAATCTTTGAGCCACGCAACACCAGGCATGGGGGTGCGAATTTGGGGTCAAGACTCGGCGCTCCTGCTCCATTGCCCGTGGCGCGCAGAATGCGAAACAGCGGCAGAGTTTCTAAATCGGGGTCGACGGCCGGCGGGCCTGCGCTCGTCAAGAGCAGGCGGGCGTTAACCAACCGCAACTGGACTGGCCGTTGGTATGTCCCGGTGTTTTCGTCCGGAACTTCTTCTTCCACCAGGCGGTAGAGGCGCCGAGCCCGCCGGTCTGCTCCGGAGTCGGCGTCCGCGGTATTGGCGCCGATGGCCGTCCAGTGTGGAACGCCGAGGGTCACTTGCAGCCCACTTTGCTCGCCTCCCAGTTGTTTGAATTGCTCGTCGAAACTTAGGGGTTCAAGTTCAATGTTTTTGCCGAGGCACACCTCCAGACCGCTCGGCATGACGACATGCAGGCTCTTGAACTGAAGCGAACGGTTGGCCAAGGAGCCTTCAGCCAGACTGGCATCAACGACGCCATAAGGATACGGCCAAGCGAGGGAACGTTCGGCCAGAAGCTGGTGGCGCAAGCCGCGTTCCAGGAGTTGAAAATGATGGGGCAAAAGGAACTGGCCTTCGTGCCAGTGCACTTGAGCGCCAGGCCATTTGAGCGGAGTTGACATATTCTTTCTGGATCACGAGGGCGCGCCACCGAGGGCGGCGGCACTGTGGTGTTTGATCATTAATTCCGTGGTGGTCGCGACCACAACGTCTTTGATCTGGCTTTCCATGGAGTTAGTGGAGCGGCTTTCAAAGAGTTGTTCGTACTTGCGCCAACTCATCGTTGGGAGTGAATGGAGGCGCTTGAGCAGGCTCGAACGCTGTTCGATCAGCGCTGACGTGGCGATTTCGCTGGGGGAAAAGGTTTGCCAGTAATTGACCGCATAATTGTGAATCGACGCGTTGATCGCGAGGAGCAGCCCGCTCAGCAACCGTTTCGTAGCGTCGAGCCCCTCGCTGATTTGTATCGGTGCGCCGTCAGAAGATTCGGTGAGATACCGTTGAATCAGGCTGCGCACTTCCCGCGGTTGTTTGATCGCTGATTGAGGCGCCCATTGCGTCCACACTCCCCACACAGATTGTTCAATTTCGCACACGTGCGCCACCAGCGCAGTCAGAAGGCGTCGCGCTTGCTCGTGATCCAAAGGTTCGGGCAGTTGGAAACCCCGTCCCGGCGACGGGCCGTCCGAGACCGGGTTCGGAACGATCGCCATCGCTGAAGAAATCTTGAGTGCCGTCCAATCCACTTCCGGCATTTCTCGAATGAGCGCTTGCCGATATTTCTCCTGGCGTTCCTTAACCACCAACTCCAGAGCGGACTGGGCCAGCTCAAGCATTTTCTGACCGGGTGCTGTGCTCTGGGTCAGCGGGTCTGAAGGGCAGCATTGACGCAACCTCGCGGCCAAACCCGACGACCACAAAGCAACTTCAGTCAAATGCTCTTGCTCATCCATCCTTCAATCCATTTTTGGGTTCCTTTTTCTCCAGGGAGCGACAGAGGCTCGCCTTGCGACGGTCCGAGCTAGCGAATCGTGTCAGCAATAGCTCGCGAAAGTCAATACCACGGGCAGGCTGAAAACGCCACCAATTCTGCAGGAGCAAAACTATTTGGTAAGAATCGGACCACGAATGCGTATTACCATAGTGGTGAGCGATACACTGGAATGATCTCGCGGATGGATTGGCTGGCGCTGCGGCGGGGCCGCGGCGCTGGAAAGCCTTGACAACAACTCTGGTGGTGAGAAGGCTGGCGACATCCAGGAGTTTCCGTTGACCTGCTATGCAAAAGAGAGTGTTACAGCTAGTAGCGGTGTGCTGTCTGCTGTCATGGGCAGCGATGGCCGCGGAAGCTCAAGAAACCCCCGCGCCGGGGAAAGCTGCGTTGCCAGCCAGTTATCCAATTGACACGTTTGCACTCGCCTACGCTCCGCCTGGAACCAACCCGCATCCGGATTTGCCGCCCATTCAAACGCTGATGCGCTCCGAGATCAAATTGAGCCGTACCGGGGAGGTGTTAGGCGGGCCGGAGGTGGGAGCGGACAGGGTAACGATCACATTGGAGCAGCAGCAAGGGCGGCGGCTCTACTCCCCCGGGGCATTGGTTTCGATTGAAGAGCAACTGGCCAAGGCGATGAATCGTTTGGGGTTCTATGGAGTTTGGGTGAGTCCGGATCCGGGAGACATCAACCCTGAGACTGGCGAAGACCGCAGGGAAGGCCGGGCGGAGTTGCGCCTGCAGGTTTACGTTTCTGAAGTCAAGGAGTTGAGAAGCGTCGCCAAAGGCAATCGCATCCCAGTCAGCCAGGCCATCAATAACCCTGCCCACCGCATGATCCTGACCAAATCACCCATTCAACCTCCGCACGACGGAGAGCGAGGCAGTCCATTTTATAAAGATCGACTGGACGAGTATGTGGGGCGGCTGAACCGTTTCCCTGGTCGTAGCGTGGATGCCTCAGTCGCCTCGTCGGGCGAACCGGGCGGAGTCGTGCTGGATTACCTGGTCACGGAGGACAAGCCTTGGGCCGCTTATTTTCAGGCGTCCAACACCGGCACGGAGCATTCCGGGGAGTGGCGCGAACGGTTTGGATTCGTCCACCAACAGTTGACGGGGCACGATGATATTCTGTCGTTGGACTACACCACGGCGAACTTTGATTTTTCGCATGCGTTTCTGGGATCCTACGAAGTGCCGCTGGATTTTCCGGATCGATGGAGAGCCAAGCTTTACGGTTCCTACAGCGAGTTTGTGTCAGACGAATTAGGGCTCAACTTCGCGGCCTTCCGGGGTTCTTTGTGGATGGTGGGAGGGGAACTGGTGTATAGCCCCTGGTCGGTATCACCCTTTAGCCTGGGGCCCCTTTCGTTTGCGACGGGCTATATTGATCTCACTGGGGGCACGCGCTGGCAGGAGTACTCGGTTGATAATCGTGTTTTTGGCGCCACCGCTGAGGCGGATCTGTTTCTACCGTATTTGGGAGTTAGTTTCTCAAGCATGTCGCAGCAGACCAAGCTGTTTGCGGGTTTGCAATTTGAGTTCAACGTGCCGGGGACAGCCAAAACGGAAGTCGATCCCGCACTGGGGCGGCTTAACCTCAGTCGTAGCTATGAATTGTTCAAAGGCGGAGCCGGTTTCTCCTTCTTTCTGGATCCGCTTTTTTCCCGGGACCAGACGCGGCTGATCCATGAGTTTGCCACGTCCGTTTCCGGGCAATACTCGGTGGGTGACCGTCTCATTCCGCCGCAGCAATTGTTGATCGGGGGTGCCAACTCCGTTCGCGGGTATCCGGAAGCGCTGGACGGAGGCGATAGTGGGTTTACCGGCAACGCCGAGTACCGGCTGTATCTCGCGCGTCTTTTGGCTCCAAGCGCCGGCCTCAACGTGGCGGTGGGCGCGAAGATGACTCCGCGCAGCCAGTTTGGAAATCCCTTTCGCTTTCGCCCGCGCGATGTCTATGGACGCCCCAATTGGGATCTGATTTTCCGCACGTTTGTGGACGGTGGATGCACTTTCAATCAACATCCGGTTGCGTCCGAGCAAGACCGCAACTTGCTGAGCGCGGGGTTGGGGTTGGAACTCCAGGTGCGTCGTAATCTCAGTGTGCGGGGAGACTACGGGTTCGCGCTGATTTCGCAGCGAACGGGAGTGGCGGAACCGGTGGATCGAGGAGACGGACGATGGCATTTCAGTGCTGTCCTGGCTTGGTAGATCAACGCATGATGACCATGAAAAAGAACCTGCATCAAATTGGGGATCGCTCAGCAACTGGCCTGCGATCGACTGCATCGCGAATCACCGAACGTTTGCGGCACTTTGCCTGGAACATTCCGGCGCTGTCCCTGGTCGTAATGTTTTTGGCGTCACCGTCGTTGCAGGCCGCCGCGACGGGCGCTCGGGTCGTTCGTGGCCAGGCGACCATTACGCAGGACGGAGTCAATACGTTGATTCATGCCGGCAATAACGCCATCATCAACTATCGGACCTTCAACATCGCGGCCGGGGAAACGGTTCGCTTCATCCAACCGAGCGCCCGCTCACGTGTGCTCAATCGAGTGCAAGGCGATGTGCCGTCAGTCATTGACGGCCGCCTTCTGGCTAACGGGCATGTCTACATCGTCAACCCCGCCGGCATTCACTTTGGTCACGGTGCGCAAGTGAGCGTGCGCGGCCTGGTGGCCGCCGCTGGTCAGATGACCGATCGCGATTTCGTCGGCGGCGTCAACCGGTTTACTGGCTTAAAGGGAGATGTCGCCAATGAAGGGAGGATCGAGGCCTCCGCAGTCCACCTGGCCGGACAACATGTGGCCAACGACGGCCTGATTCAGGCCGAGCGCGGAGTCGTCAGTCTGGTTTCGGGTGACGACGTGTTGTTGGGCCAGAGTGGGAGCCGGGTGTTCGTGAATGTAACCAAATCGGTCCCGCCATCTGGCAGCGCCCCTGGGGTCGAGAATCGAGGGACGATCAACGCGCCTGGCGGTCGTTCCATTCTCGCGGCTGGGGATCTCTATTCCCTGGCGGTGGCCAATTCAGGGACGATTCGTGCGCACGATATCCGTTTGGAAGGGCATGGTGGCGGCGTGGTTCAGGCCAGCGGCAAACTGGATGCTTCCGAGCTTTCCGCCAATGGCCGCGGGGGTAGCGTGCAAATATTGGGAGAAACAGCGGCGGTCATCGGGGCTGACATTGACGTGTCCGGCCGAACCGCCGGGGGCACCGTGCTGATCGGTGGCGATTATCAGGGGCAGGGTCCAACGCGGAGGGCGCAGCGAACGCTGGTTGACGACAAGTCCACGATTCGCGCGGATGCCACCGAACGTGGTCCTGGCGGGAAAGTGGTGGTTTGGTCGGATGAATCAACGGGCTTCTACGGTTCTATTAGCGCCCGCGGCGGACCAGAAGGGGGAGATGGCGGTTTTGCCGAGGTTTCGAGCGGCGGAACGATGCGGGCGCCCGGCGCGGTCAATCTGGGGGCGGCACACGGCAGAAGCGGGACATTACTTTATGATCCCGATGATCTGGTGATCGTGGGAGGACGCCCACCCTTGCTCGACGAGGATCTTAAAGGTGAAATTGATGCCATCCAGCACGGGCGTGTCGAGCCCAAGCAAGGAGCGGGCGGTGGGGAGGGCGATCTCTCGCGATCTCTTATCTATGAGTCCCAGCTGGAGAACACCGATGCCAATGTGGTTCTGGCAGCGAATCGGTCCATCTCGGTGGAAGGTTCCTTTGAGGCAGGCGATGTCCGGATCATGCCCAACCGCGATCTGACCTTAAGAACACGGAATAACGCGGATGACGGCGCAGGCGGTATTGATCTGACGCAATTGAACGATGGAGAACGAAGCACGTCGCTGGAGTTTCGCACTCAGGGCCGCGGACAGATTCGGATTGAAGCCAGCACTGACGGCGGTAGCACCGGAAACATCACCCTGGGACGCCTTTCCACAGAAGATCAGAATATTCTCGTCACGACGGGCAACGGCCGGGTGGATGTGTTGAATTCAATCCAGGCCGGTTCCCTGACCGTTCGTGCCCCCGGGGGAATTCGGTTTGAAGACAATTCCTCTTCCGAGTCACCGTTGGTCAGGACCTCGCGCGATCAGACCTATGACGGGCCGGTCACTCTTCTGGACAGCACCTGGTTGTCCTCCTCCGGGGGCGATATTCGCTTTTTGGATTTCATCGGATCCAATCCGGACAGCGAATTATCGCGGCGATCGCTGATGCTGGACGCGCCGCAAGGTCAGATTTATTTGGGCCGCGACGTGGGAACGGAGCAAAACCCGCTCGGGACGCTCAGCTTCAACTCGAACAGAAACATCGAAGATAACCCGCGCACTGCGACAATCGTCGGGGGCCCGGGTGACCAT
Organism: Verrucomicrobiia bacterium; assembly: GCA_035577805.1. Taxonomy (GTDB): domain Bacteria; phylum Verrucomicrobiota; class Verrucomicrobiia; order Limisphaerales; family JADJPG01; genus DATLUX01. The sequence continues at coordinate 3,810 of DATLUX010000081.1, read as the reverse complement.
AATATCCATGTGACTTCCTTTAACATGGGCCAGAACGACAAAATGGTGGTGCTGGATGGCAGCCTGAATATCCAGGCCGAGCGGACGGCGCGGCTGGGCGATCTGGCGGCTACTGGCAATATCACCGTAACTTCGCCCAACGTTACCCTACTTGATCGCGCTCCAGACGGAGCTGCCGGCGACGAGGGTTTGGATTTTCTGGCACGTTCAATTTTTATTAATACGCCAAACCTGAATTTCGGTGGCCACTCCGGGAATCCTACGGCCGTCTTTCTGACCACGGCTACGCTGGCCACGGTGCCGCAACGGGCCGGCATCCAAAGGCTGAGGCGCGAGGGCGGAACGCCCTTCATCGCCACATTCGATCACGACAAGGCTCTCGACCCGACGGCCTTTGCGTCGCTCAATCCTGTCGATCCGCTCGTGTCCCCCACCATCGGCCTCGGCCTGCCTGAACTGATCGGGGCGGCCCCTGAAGCGCTCACCGTCGACGCCCTCGAGACTCAATCGGGTCGTCCGGGCAACCCCGACGCCGTCCGGGTCCAGGATCTGGTGGGGTTGGTGCTGCTTAAACAGCTGCAGAATCTGGGCGTCGTCGGCCGGGAAGCGACCGCGGAAGAATTGATGCTGGCGTTGCAGGGCCGGGGGTTGTATGAACAAATCCCCACTCGCGCGGACCTTCGGCCCGAGGATTACGTGGTGGCCGTGCGTCGTGTGGCCAAGCCGGCAGTCTGGAAGGCGCTGACCACTTATCGGGAGTTGTTCTTCTCGGCGCCGCCGGCGCGAGGCGGAGTGGACCGTTCGGCGGCCATCCAGGATGTTTTGAGCGAGACCTACACTTCGTATGTGGAGAAGACCAAGAAGACAGACGGGAAGGGGTTTCGCACTTTTCTGGAGACGGCCAGCTTGGCTGGGGAGGCGCGGCCCAAGGAGGCGTTGGGTTACCTGTCCCAGGCGCGGCAGTTAATGGACGAGATCCGAGACCTTGGACTGACCCGGCCCGAGATGAATCGAGCCCGCGATTATGTGCTGACCCAAAAACTATCCAGTGCCGTGCTGGATCAGGAGGTCCTGGGCGAGGCCCTGGAGAAATCATTTACGCCATGACGTTTATTGGCGAATTGCGCTGGAACTTTCAAAAGAGTTTATGTTGCGTCACCACGATGATCTCGCCAGACTCCGATCCCCCTCGCACACGCAAAATGCAATTCGAGGACGTATTGAGGATAAGGCTGGCCCATGTGAGGGCGTGAAAACCCCTGGCTAACCGGAGAGGAACAAGCGATGGCACCATTGGATGAACTGCTGGAGGACGTGTCGCACGACAAGATTTGCGGCGAGGATCTCGAAGTCCGAGGGACGGGCCAAGGGGACGAAGGCGAACTGACTTCGCTGGAGAAATTGTTGGAGCGAGTCAAACTTCCGGTTCAACCCCCCAAAGACCCCCAGGGCGACGAAGTCCCCGTGTATGGGCGCACCAGATCTACTACCGGCGATTCGAGAGATTGGAAGAGCATTTGTGACGAAGCTTCCGCGCTGTTTAAGCAGTCGAAGGATCTGCGGATTGCGCTGATCTTGTGCTTGGGACTGCTTAAGACCAGGCAATTGGCCGGGTTTCAGGAAGGGATGACCTTTCTGCGCAAGTTGGTGGAGAAATACTGGGGCAGTCTCTACCCGAAGAGCCCGAGGCGCCGGGTTAACATCCTGAACTCGCTCTCGCTCCCAGCCCATCGAGTCGATTCATCATACGATTTTGTCCATACGCTTCGAGCCGTTGCGCTGGCCCGCCCAGCCAAGCAAGCGGCGCTTAGCCTAAACGACATCCGGGCGAACGAAAAAGCGAGCCTGAAGGAGCCCGAGAAAGCCGCAGCTTTGGGCAAGAAGATCAAGGATGCCTTCCTCGCCAGCGACACGGCTGCCCTCAAAGAATTATATGATTCGCTCAATTTCATTTCTGAAGAAATGAACAAATTGCGGAAATACCTGGATGGCAAGGATGTATGCGCGGACTTTTCATCGGCGGATGAGACGCTCAAAGAAATGGCCTTTCATTTGGAGCCTTACGTGAAGGTGGTTGAAAAGGAGGAAGTAAAAATGAAGACCGGCAATAACGAGGGTCGCGTTGGGCCCGATGAGAAACACAGCGTTCGGTCAGCTTCAGCGAATGGGAACATCGCGTCCATCGACGATGTCACAGCACTTTTGGGCCAGATTTGTCGCTATTATGAATTGCACGACCGTTCCAGCCCGGTTCCTCTGCTGCTCAGGCGCGTCGAACGACTGGCCAGGATGGATTTTTCGCAGATTATGGAGGAGATGACCGCCGAGGAGATCGCCAAGCTTAGGACCAACGCAACGAAAGAAGCAACCAACGAGCCGAATCAAACTTAACCAAACCAGGAAATAAAATATTATGCCAGCACAAGATCACATCGCCCGCAATCGCCCGCCGCGCGTGCATATCAAATATGGAGTGGAAACTCACGGAGCCTTTGTCAAGGGCGAATTGCCCTTCATCATCGGTGTCATGGCTGGTTTGTCAGGCAAACCCGAGACGCCGCTGCCCCCCGTCGCCGAGCGTGAATTCAAAAATGTGACCGGTGAGAACTTCGACAAGTTTATGGAAGCCCAGAATGTGCGCGCTTCCTTTCGCGTCAAGGACACTCTGAGCGGAAAACCGGACGGGGAAATCACGGTGGACCTGCCTTTCCGAAGTGTTAAGGATTTTGATCCTGGCCAGGTGGTGGAGATGGTGCCAGCCCTGGCCGAACTGATGCGCGAGCGGGAGAGCCTGGATGAGCTATGGGACAAGCTGCAGACGAAGGACAAGGCCATCGAAGCGCTGCAGAACATTCTCAAGGACCCTGCGCTCATGGAAGCGGTCTTAAAAGAACTGGATAAAGAAGCCTCACCCGAGGCTTAAGAAAGGAGTTAGCCCATGCCCACTATTGAAGATCCCAAAAGCAAGCCTGAGGAAAAAACTGCCGGAGTTGGCACTATCGATGCCAGTGAAGCCTTGGCGGCAACAGAACGTCCCCTCCGTCTTAAGACTGACCAGGACAAACGCGAAGTGCGGGGGACGGTTCACGCCATCATTGAGCGAACGCTTAAACGGAGTTCGACCACGCCCATCCCGAAAAACGTCGGCCGCCTGATCAAAGAGCTGAAGGCCGAAATTGATCGCAAGATCTCCGAACAACTCAACGAGATCCTGCACCATCCCGATTTTCAAGCCCTGGAGGGCACCTGGCGCGGCTTGCATTACCTCATCAACAATACGGAGCTGGAACCGGACCGCCTCGAGGTTCATGTCATGAATATCTCGAAGGAAGAGCTGACGGGAACTCTCAAGGAGTTTGAAGGAGATGCCTGGCAGCAGAGCCCGCTCTACGAAAAGATCTACTCCCAGGAGTTCGGCGTGTTCGGGGGCAGGCCCTTCGGTTGTTTGATGGGGGATTACTACTGGAACCATTCCGTCGAGGACGTCGAGGCGCTTGAGGGGATGAGCAAGGTTGCGGCCGCGGCGTTCGCTCCGTTCATCAGCAGCGTGGATCCGGCTCTGTTCGGACTCGAAGACTGGCGTGAGCTGAACAAGAAGAAAGACCTGAAGTCGATCTTCACGAACAAGAAATATTTGCGCTGGAATAAAATGCGCGGCAACAGGATGTATGGAGGCACCGAAGACAGTCTGGACCGACGTTTCATCGGCCTGACGATGCCCCGGGTGCTGGCCCGTGAACCGTGGGGGGAAGGCGGCCGTAAAGTGGCCAAGTTCGAGTTCAACGAGGATGTGACCGAACACAGCAAGTA
>DATLUX010000080.1:0-36553 GCA_035577805.1 Verrucomicrobiia bacterium | reverse complement strand
AGAAAGATGGAGGGCAGAAAGATGGAGGGCAGAAAGATGGAGGGCAGAAAGATGGAGGGCAGAAAGATGGGGACGGGAATATCCCCTCCATCTGCCCGTTATCTTTCTACGTCGTCCCTGTCCCATTTTTCTGCCGGCGATCTTTCTGCCATCGTCCCTGCCCCATCTTCCTGCCAGCCATCTTCTGCCATCGCCCCTGCCCCATCTTCCTGCCGGCCATCTTTCTGCCATCGTCCTTTGCTCCATCTTTCTGCCGGCCATCTTTCTGCCATCGTCCTTTGCTCCATCTTTCTGCCGGCCATCTTTCTGCCATCATCCCTGCCCCATTTTTCTGCGAACCATCTTTCTGCTTCGGAGTAGCCAGTTTTGGGCGCTAGACCCTGCAGCTCACGCGCGATATTCTGGGACGAGACATGCATTCATCGGCTGCCTTACCTTCGGCTCGGGACAAGCTGCTTTTCACGCCAGGCCCATTAACCACGAGTGCATCGGTCAAGCAGGCGATGCTGCACGACGCGGGGTCGTGGCACTATGATTTCAACGCCAAGGTGCGCTGGATCCGGGAAGAACTCCTGCGCGTGGCGCGTCTTTCCGAGAGCCAGAACGATCCTTACGAAGTCGTCCTACTGCAAGGCAGCGGGACATTTGGCGTGGAGGCGGTATTTTCGACCTGTGTGCCGACCCAGGGCAAGGTGGCGGTGCTCTCCAATGGGGCTTACGGAGAGCGGATGCTGGCGATGCTCCAAGCGGCCAAGATCGATCAGGTGGCCTTGCGCACGCCGGAGAACACCCCATCGGATCCGGGCGGGTTGAGTCGCCTGCTGGCCGAGGACAAAGGGATCACGCACGTAGCGGCGGTTCATTGTGAGACCACCACGGGGATTTTAAATCCCATCGCAGACGTGGGGGCGGTGGCCAGGAAACATGGGCGCACGTTCATCGTGGACGCGATGAGCAGCTTTGGGGCGGTGCCGATCGACATTCGAGGGTGGGGGATCGATTATCTTATTTCGAGTTCCAACAAATGTGTCGAGGGCGTGCCCGGGTTTGGTTTTGTCTTTTGTCGCCGGGCGCTGTTGCTGGCCTGCGAAGGCCAGGCGCGGACGGTCAGCTTGGATCTGCTCGGGCAATTGAAGGGATTTGAGAAGAACGGCCAGTTTCGTTTCACGCCGCCCACACACGTGCTGTTGGCGTTTGAACAGGCGCTCAAGGAACTGGAATTGGAAGGGGGCGTGGCCGGCCGCGGCCATCGTTATCATGGGAACCATCGAGTGCTGGTGGAAGGCATGCGCCGGCTCGGCTTTCAACCGTATCTGGGTCCGGAAACTCAGAGTTATATCATCACGTCTTTCTACTATCCGAAAGACCCGCGGTTTTCCTTTGAAACGTTTTACCGCAGTTTGAGCGACAAAGGGTTCATTATTTATCCCGGCAAAATCAGCCAGGTCGACCTGTTCCGGATCGGTTCCATCGGCCGGTTAACCGTCACGGATATGCAATCGCTCCTGGCCGCCATCGCACTGACGCTCGATCAGATGGGCGTGGCCCGCCCGCGCGTCTGACGGCTCGCCGCCGGCCAGGTGGCTTTTCAAGTTTTCATTTCATTTGCCGATCGCTTCAACATCACTTTCAAACAAAAATCCATGTCTCCGATCTCGTCCGCAAGCTTCACTGTTAATGGGATCCTCTATTCCCCGCCGGCCCGGCCGGTCGTGGCGATCTGCCTGGATGGATCGGCCGACGAATACTTCGACGCGGCCCTGGCCCGGGGGCGCATGCCCAATTTCCAGCAGCTGTCGGTGCGCGGCTATCGGGGGCTGGCGCGCGGGGCCATGCCGTCGTTCACCAATGTCAACAACACCTCGATCGTCACGGGCGTACCGCCCAGCGTGCATGGGATTGGCGGCAATTTCTTTTATGAACGCGCCACCGACCGGGAAGTGATGATGAACTCGGCCTCCTATCTGCGGGCCGACACCATTTTTCCGGCGGCGGCGAAAGCCGGGCGGCAGGTCGCGGTCATCACCGCGAAAGAGAAATTGCGCGACATTTTCGCGCATCAACTGGTGGGCTCGGGAGCAGCGGGAGGCATTGCCTTTTCCTCGGAGAAAGCGAACCAGGCCGCGCTGGCCACCCACGGCATCGAACGCGTGGAAAAGATCGTGGGCCGGCCGACTCCCGCCATCTACAGCCCGGAAGCGAGCCTGTACGTATTCTGGGCGGGCGCCGCGTTGATCGAACAGAAGCGGGCGGATTTTCTGTATCTGTCGACGACGGATTACATGCAACACAAGTTTGCTCCGGAAGCCGCCGAAGCCCTGGATTTCTACGCGGCCCTGGATCGCGAGCTGGGCCGGCTGCGGGACCTGGGAGCCATCGTGGGAGTAACGGCCGACCATGGCATGAATGCCAAACAGAAGCCCGATGGCAGTCCGAATGTGATCTACCTGGAATCGGTTTTGACCGCGCGATTCGGCGCCGGGTTCCGCGTCATCCTGCCGATTACCGACCCGTATGTGGTTCATCACGGGGCGCTGGGGAGCTTCGCGGTCGTGCATCTGCCCGCCCGCCTGTCCGCTTCCACCAAAACCGACGTCGTCCGGTTCCTGAACGAACTCACGGGGGTGACCGAAGTTTTTGGGGCGGAGGCGGCGACGAAACTGGAGCTGCCCGCCGATCGGTTGGGAGATCTGGTGGTGATTTCCGGGCGCGACGTGGTGTTGGGACGAACGCCGGCTTATCATGACCTCAAAGTGATCGAGGACGGTTTGCGCTCACATGGCGGGCGTTACGAAGAGATGGTTCCCTTTCTGATCAGTGAACCGCTTCGACCGGCTTATGCCAGGCGGGCGGCCGGCGATCCACGTAATTTTCACTTGTTCGATTTCGTGTGTAACGGGACCACCGCAACCGCACCCGGGCAGCCCGCGCCGGCGGCTGGGGCGGCCGAGGCGGCGCGTCCCTCGAACCCGGAGGCCTCCTCGTGACCTCCACTTCCTGCTGGGTGGGTGGAAAGCCGGCCGGCGGAAATCAATCCGTTACCGTCCGCAATCCATACGATCAGAGCCTGGTGGGAACCATCCGGCAATGCGGACGGACGGAGACGGACGCGGCCATCGAAGCTTGCCTGTCGGTGACCAAGCCGCTAACGCGCTATGAGCGTTCCCAGATCCTGGAACAGGCCCGGACGACTTTGGAGAGCCGGCGGGAGGAATTTGCGCGACTGATCACGAGCGAAGCCGGGTTATGCCTGAGAGAGACCCGCTACGAAGTGGGGCGCGCCCTGGACGTGCTGCGCTTTTCGGCCATGGAAGCGTTGCGGGACGATGGCCAGATCTTTTCGTGCGACATCTCGCCGCAAGGCAAGGCGCGAAAGATCTTCACCGTGCGCGAGCCGTTGCGTTGCGCGGTGTGCATCACGCCGTTCAATCATCCGCTCAACCAGGTGGCCCACAAACTGGCCCCCGCCATCGCCGCGGGCACGCCGGTCATTCTTAAGCCGTCGGAGAAGACCGCGCTCACCGCCCTGCGTTTCGCGGAGCTCCTGTATTCGTGCGGTCTGCCGGGGCCGATGCTGAGCGTGCTGCTGGGGCCAACCAGGGAGGTGGCCGAGGCGCTCGTGCGCGATCCGCGCGTCGATTTGGTTTCCTTCACGGGCAGCGAGGCGGTGGGCAAGCGCATCGCGGAAACGGCCGGTTACAAGAGGCTGGTGCTCGAGTTGGGCGGCAACGATCCCTTGATCATCCTGGACGATGCTGATCTCACCCTGGCCGTCACGCTGGCCGCCGAAGGCAGTTTCCGGAACTCCGGCCAACGCTGCACTGCGGTGAAACGCATCCTGGTGCAGGAACGAGTGGCGGCGGAGTTCACCGAACGGCTCGTCGAAAAAACGAAGGAATATGTGTGCGGCGATCCCTCTGACGAAGCCACGCGAGTCGGCACCGTTATCGATGAACCCGCAGCCAAAGCCCTCGAACAAGTGGTGACGGAAGCGGTGGCAGCCGGGGCTCGCATCCTGATCGGCGGCAACCGCCGGGGCGCGTTGTATCCGCCGACCGTGCTCAGCCAGGTGCCCCGTGACTGTCGCATGGTGGTCTGCGAATCCTTCGGGCCACTCGCCCCGATCCTGACGGTCCGCGACTTGGATGACGCCATCGAGTTGGCCAATGCCACAGCTTACGGCCTGAGCTCAGGCGTGGTTACCCGCTCCATGGATCGCGCCCTGGAAGCCGTCAAACGCCTCCGCTGCGGCACCGTCAACATCAACGAAGTCCCCGGCTATCGCATCGAGAACAGCCCGTTTGGCGGAATCAAGGACAGCGGGCTTGGGATCAAGGAAGGCGTGATTGAAGCGATCAAATGCTGTTCGACGGTGAAGACCTTCAGTCTGCCGTGGTGAAGATCGCGCAACGCTGAACGTCAACGGTCAACGCTCTTAAGCAGGACGGAGTTCCAGTAGTTGCACGCCATACGCCGGCAGCTCCAGCAGCAGTCCGCCCTGGAGGTCCATTCGTTGCTTAGGTTGCGGAGCAAATCGATTGCGGACCCACCAAAGCCGATTCGGAGGATTTGGTCCGGGCAACACCACGCGACATTTGCCGCCGCGGGGGCTTGGGTTGGCTACCGTCAGATCCCAACCGGAGGCCTGGTCGCTCGTTCCGCTCCACGCCACCACGGTCACGCGTTCGTTCAGATCCTGCCCATCCGGTTCGGCGCCGGGCCGCAGCACAATGGCGGTGCCGGTTCCTACCTTCGACCCGCGAATCGCGCTGAGGAGATCTTCATACATGGCGGCAATCTCCGCATCTGCGGCTTCCGGAGCGCGTCGGTTCATATGCACAGAAGCCCGCACGCGCGCGCCGCTCAGCTGTCCTTCGTGCAACATCGGCAGGCCCGGCAAGCCCAGGATCAACCACGCGGCGGCCCGATGTTCCGCCAGCGTCAGGTGTCCCGCGACCCGTGGTTCATCGTGGTTCTCCAGGAAATGCACGCTGCGCTGTAAAAACTCCGCAGAACGACTTCGCAATAATCGTTGCAAGCCGGCGGGATCCCGTCCGATCAGGCAATCGGTCACGCGTTTGTCGTAGACGTAATCGAAGCCGAGGCGTTGCAGGCGCTCTTCCAAATCCCAGTAAGCTTCGGCCAGCAAGGTGAACCCGGGCGAGCGCGCGGCGGCCACGGCTTTAGCCCAAAACTCGCCCGCGGAGGCTTGGGCACACGGATGCTTCTCCCAGGTGCGCGCGAACACGTCGTGCAACAGCAGCATGGTCATGTCGCAGCGAAGGCCATCGCAGCGCGCGGTCAAGGATCGGAGTTCGGCCGTCATCGCAGCGCGCGTGTCGGCCCGGCGAAAGTCCAGCTGGGCCGTATCCATCCAGGGCGGAAACCACGGATCCTTGCCATGGGCGAACCACCGCGGGCCATCCGAAGTTTTGGCCAGGAAATGTCCCGGCCCAGGTTGGGCACCAGGCGAGGGAACGAATCGCTCCGGATGTTCCCACACCCATGGATGATCGAGCCCGACGTGGTTGGGGATGAAATCGAGGATCAAGCGCATTCCATGGGCGTGGAGCCGCTCGCGCAGACGTTGCAAACCGGCTTCGCCTCCGCACCGTTCGGGCACCTTATAGCCGGCGATGGCGAAAGCGGAGCCTGGCACATCGTCCGGTTCCCAGCCTGGGCACACCTCGTCGAGGTGCGCGGAAGTGCCAGGATGCTCGAGGAACACGCGCCGGCTGGCTTGGCTGGTCGCCCAAACTCCCATGAGCCAGACGTGGGTGAATCCCCAGGCGCGCCATTGCACCAGGTCATCGTCCGGCACTTCGCCCAGTCCAACCGGGCGTTTTAACCGGGCCGACCATTCACGCAGCCAGCTGCGGGTATGCACTTCATACAGGAGCGGGCGGGACACAGTCGGGACCATGAATAGGGGGATTGCTCAGTGCTCAGTGCTCAGTGCGCAGTTTAGTGCTCCATTGCTGATTCTCATTGCTCATTGCTCATTGCTCATTGGGGCCGCAGAACTCTGAACCGGGAACCGAGAAACCCTGAACCGAGAAACCCTGAACCGAGGAACCCTGAACCGAGGAACCCTGAACCCTGAACCCTGAACCCTGAACCGGGAACCCTGAACCGGGAACCCTGAACCGAGAACCCTGAACCGAGAACGCTCAGCTATTGAGTACCTTCATAGCTTTGCGGGGATTATTGACGCGCAAGATCAGCAAGCCTTTGCGCGCTTCGGGTGGCGTGGCGCAATAGCAGTAATCGATGTTAATCTTGGCATCGGCAAACTTCTGGCAGATCCGCGCCAGCGATCCCGGATGATTGCTGCCGCTGAGCATCAGGACATCCGTCTCGACCACGAGGGTGCCGTGTTCTTCGAAGAGGATGAGGGCGCGCCGCGGGTTGCTCACCACCATGCGCACGACGATGTGGTCAACCGTATCGCTGGTGGAGATAGCGTAGATGTTGATGTCGGCTTTGCTCAAGGCCTCACAGACGCGAGCCAAGGTCCCCGGACGATTGTCGAGAAAAAGCGCGAGTTGAGTAGTCAGTTGCATAGGCAGAGCAGTCCGGGTTCATATCGTTGCCAGGACTCAACCGGCTTCGGTCAAGCCTGGCGGCGACAAGCAATCGGCGGGGTCCTTCTGATGACGGCCGGCAGGAGCATGCCCAACCGGGAGGCGGAGCGCAATGAGGAAGCCGACGCAGAGGAAGCCGACGCTGGCAGTAATTCAAATCGCGACTGGAGCGAAAGTCCCACCAGGCAGTTACCCGCCCGAAGCGAACGCTGGAACTCAGCTGGCTGCGCCGAATGAAATCGGTGCAAAAGCCGCGCAGGCAAAGGCGCTGATGGAGGTTTCCCATGCCGCGTTGAGGACGGCTTGAAGGGGATCGGCTGTGGTCGGCGCCTTGTCGGTGCATTCGTTTTCTGGGAACAGATCATTCACTCAACCTTCAAGCCACCGTGATAAACAAGAGAACTGTCCTTTACCCCGTTCTAACTTTGCTTTGGACTGCGATCATCGCCTCAACCCCCGCGCAGGAAGTGTCCATCCCCGACTCGGAACTGAACGATGCCATCCGCCAGACCCTGCAAAAGCCCACCGGGCCATTGACCGAGCAGGACCTGCTTAACCTGACGATCCTGAACGCCTGCTGCCGGAATGTACGCAACCTGCAAGGCCTGGAAGGGGCTCGCAATTTGAGGCAGCTGGCCCTCGACCACAATTTGCTCACCGATTTTTCCATCGCCGGCCAGTGGACGAACTTGGTCCAACTCGACCTGAGTTTCAATTCGCTGACCAACATTTCCGTTCCGGACAACCTGACCAATCTGGCCACGCTCCTCATCCAGGCCAATCGTCTCACCAATCTCCACCTGCCGGACGGCATGCGCGCCCTGGTCACTCTTGACCTCGATGACAATCAACTCGCCCATTTCACCGTGCCGACGGGCCTGAAGCAATTGATTAGTCTTAACCTTGCCGAGAATCAACTCACCAGCCTCACTTTGCCCGCGGGCATGACCAACCTGGATGGTCTTTTTCTGTTCTCCAATCAGCTCACCAACCTGAGCCTGCCCGCGGACATGACCAAGCTGGCCTCGCTTGACCTGCGCGGCAATCGGCTGGCTCATCTCACCCTGCCCGCAGCCATGACAAACCTGGTCTCGCTTGATCTCGGCCAAAACCTTCTCACCGACCTTATTTTGCCTGCGGAGCTGACCAAGTTGAACGGGCTTAGCATCGAGGAAAATCTCCTGCCCAGTTTGGCGTTGCCGCCCAGCCTGACGAATTTGGTGACGATCGACCTCGAGCACAATCGGCTCACCCGTCTCGACCTGCCGGCCAACCTGACCCACCTGGACCTGCTCAGCGTCATCCGCAATCAGCTCACGAATTTCACGCTGCCGACGGGGCTGACCGCCTTGACCGAGTTGGACGCCTGGGACAATCAACTCACCAGTCTCACTCTGCCCGCAGACATGACGAATCTGCTCTCCCTCCAACTCTTTTTTAATCAACTCACCAACCTGACGCTGCCGGTGAACCTGCGGACCTTGAGCGTTCTGGACCTCGAGGGGAATCGATTCACCAGCTTCAACGTGCCTTCGACCCTGACGGGCTTGACCCTGATCAACCTCCGCGCCAATCAACTGACTAATTTCAGCTTGCCGGCGGGTCTGACCAACTTGAACTTTCTCACCCTCGCCGAGAATCAACTGACCAGCCTCACCTTCCGGGCGGGGCTGAGCAAGCTGGCCTTCCTCGAACTTAGTGAGAATCAACTCACCAGCTTCACTCTGCCTCCGGACATCCAGCAGTTGGATTCGTTTTTCGTGGTTGGCAATCCCTTCACGACTCTCGTGTTGTCCGAAACGCTGGCGTCCACCAAACTGGCCGCCGAGGTTGCGGCGCTGCGCAATCAAGGTGTGTCCGTGTTTACCTACCCGCTCGCGGTCCGCCTTGGGTCACCACAACGCACGTTGGATGGGGCATTTGAGTTTACGCTCACGGGGCCTCCCGGCCTCTACGCCGTGCTCGGTTCCACTAATCTGGCGGCCTGGAGCGTCCTGGGCACCGCGACCAACACGCTGGGCCGCGCGGTTTTCCAGGATGGACAAGCCAACCTGTCTCCGCAGAAGTTCTACCGCGGGCTCTTGCAAAGCCCGCCCACGAATATGGTGTTCATCCCGCCCAGCACGTTCCTGATGGGCAGCCCGGCCAGCGAATTGGACCGGAACACCGACGAAGGTCCGCAAACCACGGTGACCCTCAGCCGCGGTTTTTGGATCGGCAAATATGAAGTGACCCAGGGCGAGTACCTCGCGGTCATGAACACGAACCCAAGCGTCTTCCTTGGTGATCTGAGCCGTCCGGTTTCCAGCGTCAGCTGGCCCGACGCCACCAACTATTGCGCGAAGCTGACCGAGCGGGAACTCGCGGCCGGGCGCGTTCCGAGCGGGAGCCGGTATCGTTTACCGACCGAGGCTGAGTGGGAATGCGCCGCGCGCGCCGGCACTTCGACGCGATTCAGCTACGGGGACGACCTGGCTTACGCCAGCCTCCCGAATCACGCCTGGTACGCTTCGAACAGCGGTATCACCCCGCACCCGGTCGGGCAGAAGCTTCCCAATCCATGGGGACTGTACGACATGGAAGGGAACGTCGGGGAATGGTGTCAGGATTGGTTCGACCTCCTGCCTGGCGGGGTTCAGACCGATCCGACAGGTCCTGTTTCCAGCGCCAGCGGGCGGAAAGTCATGCGCGGTGGCGCTTACGACAACAGCCAACAATCCTGCCGCTCGGCCGAGCGGTCCTTGTTTCCCGCGGGCGCATTCCTCACCGACTCAGACCTCGGCTTCCGGGTGGTGCTCGTGATGGAACCGCAATGAAGCCTCACCTTGCCCGACTCAGATGAAGACCATCATTCAGTTTATCCGGCTGCTTGTTCCGACCCTGCTGGCGTTGACCAGCTTCATCGCCTCGACGCCGGCTCAGGATGTGTCCATTCCCGATCCCGGGCTGAACGCCGCCATCCGGGCGGCCCTGCAGAAGCCCACCGGGCCCTTGACCGAGCCGGACCTGCTCAGCCTGACGAACTTGAACGCCGAAGGCCGGAGCATTACCAGCGTGGATGGGCTGGAAGCGGCTCGTCATTTGATCGGGCTTAGTCTTGATTCCAACTCCCTCACCAACTTCGCTCTTGCGGATGCGTTAACCAACCTGGAGAGGCTCACTCTTTTCAACAATCATCTCACCAACTTTGTCCTGACCAGCGGAACGCCGAATCTGACCGTGCTCGACCTGGGTTTCAATTCGCTGGCCCAATGCTCGCTCCCAGACGGCCTGACCAATCTGGACATCCTCTTCCTCGAAGGCAATCAGCTCACGAACATCACCTTGCCGGCGGGCCTGACCGGGTTGACGAAGCTTGACCTCTCGGGAAACAAACTCACCAGCTTCACTTTCCCTCCGGACCTGACGAACGTGGTTACTGTTCTGATCTTCGCCAATCAGCTGACGAACCTCACCTTGCCCGCGAATCTAAGCAGGGTAGGCGGCCTTGTGCTCGATTTTAATCGCCTCCGCAGCCTCACCCTGCCTGCGGGGATGTCGAACTTAAACCGGCTCACTCTCCTCGGCAATCAACTGACAAATCTGACCCTGCGGCCGGACCTGACGGAATTGAGCTTTCTCGATGTTGGCAACAATCAGCTTTCACAATTCACGTTGCCTGCCGGCATGAGCAGTTTGAACTTCCTGCGCCTCAGCGGGAATAAACTCACCAGTTTGACGCTGCCTTCGGGCATGACCAATTTGAGCACGCTTGACCTGGGCGCCAATCAACTCACCAGCCTGACCCTGCCGCCCGATCTGCAACAGTTGACCGGACTGATCACGGATGGCAATCCGCTCGCGACCTTGATTTTATCCGACTCGCTGGCGGATGCAAAATTGGCCACGACCGTCGCCTCCCTGCGGACTCGAGGCGTCTCCGTCTTCACTTACCCTCTGGCGGTCGACCTTGTCTCACCATGCCGGACGGTGGCTGGGACATTTGAGTTCACGCTCACCGGTCCACCGGGTGTTTACACGGTCTTTGGGTCAAGCGATTTGGCCGCCTGGAGCGAACTGCGCGCAACCACCAACACACTCGGCCGCATCATCTTTACCGACGCAACCGCCGATCTGTCCGGGGGGAAGTTTTACCGCGCGGGGCAGTAGCAAGCTGCCGATCCCCTGAAAGGAAACCCAACGCCAACCGACCAGTGTGCTGTAACCGATCTAGCTTTACAGCACACTAACCCATGATGACCACCCGTGGGCGTGGCCTCAGGCGGCGACTATTTCACGCTGGCGTTGGCCGGAGCGGACGGCTTGGGCTGCGCCTTCTCCCATTCCTCGTGGCTCACCGATTTTTTTTCGTGGCGATGCACAAACACGCCTTTCTTGTTGCCGACGACGATGTCGTTCAGGCCGTCGCCATCAATGTCAGCCACCACGACCTGCGTGCCCACCCCGGAATCGTTGTCGATGAGATACGGAATGAAATCCACCGTCTTGTCCGGCAGCCGCACCAGTTTGAACCAATAAAGCACGGCGGCGGTGTTGCGATCTGGATCCCCGGTGCGCCCGTGCGACCAGAACCGTTTGCCGGTAACGATGTCCTTAAGCCCATCCCCATCCATGTCGACCAACTCGATCGCGTGCAGTTCGGAGAATTTCACGCCGTATTTGTTGTCCCGCGGTTCTTTGTTCATGATGATGTGTTCGCGGAACTGGATCTGGTCGCCGGCCCGAGTTTGTTCGTACCAGGCGAGGCCAAATCCGTGTGCGGCCAGGCCGGTAATGATATCGTTGAGGCCATCGCCATTGACGTCGTAGGCATACATCTGGGCTCCGCCCACTCCAAAAGCCTGGGGATGGAACGTCCAGAGCGGGTCGCCATTCAGAGTGGCGGGTTGTTCCCACCAGCCGTCTTTCTCAAGCAGATCGAGACGGCCATCGCCGTTGACATCGCCCACGCCCATGCCGTGCGTGAAATTGCCGTATTTGTTGTCGGGTGAAATCGGATGGAATGTCCAGCGCCGTTCTGGATGACTCCAGTCGGGGGTGGCATACCCGTAGCGACCCTTGGTAATGCAGACCAACTCCGGCCGCCCGTCACCGGTGAGATCGGTCCAGGTAGGCGATTCATTGTCGGTCTGGTCAAAAACCTGGTGGCGAATCCAAGTTCCGTCGCTGGTCTTGGGATTCTCGAACCAGGAGGTGTCCTTGCCGGGGAATCCCACGATGAGAATGTCGTTCCAACCGTCCCGATTGAAATCGAAGATCCAAGCGAAGAAATTGTCGGAATACGTGTTCTTGTTCCCCAAGGTCCCCTCGAATCCGGGCACGGTGACCGAGGTCATGGGACCCAACTTCAGTTGGAAGGTCGCTTTGGCTGGATAATACTCGTGGCGGACCTTGAAGTCGGGCCCTTCCCACCACCACGGGCCGGCCACCAGATCGTTCTGGCCGTCCTTGTTGAGGTCCCCAAAATTGGCGCCCTCGCTCCAGAATTGATCGTGCAACTGCAGTTTCTTGAATACGTGCAGTTCCTCGGCCTGAGCCTGCGGCGCCAGAAGGGCAGCAAAAAGGCCGGGAATCAGAACAAGGGAAACCATCCCGCTGCCAGGAAATCGGTTCATGCAAAAGGAATACCGCCCGCCCCGCCCGCTGTCGATGTTCTTTGCCGGCGATTCTTGGGCTGGCGGCAGCCAGGCCGGGTTAGGTCACGCTTTGGTTGAGTCTGCTCTTTGGCGTTTCGTTGCGTCGAACGTCGCGTTTCGGTACCATGCTGCGGATGGCCAACCTCCACGATAACCCGGCCGCGCTGAAGGCCCTGCAGGACGACATCTATCGAGAAAGAATCCTGCGTGCCCGCCGCATGACGACGGAGGAGCGGTTGGCGGAGATATTTGAGCTGTCAAACCACCAGTTTGGCATGATGCTCGGCGGCGCCCTGCACCGATTGGGCACGCGGGATGAGGTGGCCGGGTGGGCGGAGGTCAGACGCTGGATGGAGCGCCTGGACCGCGTCCGTGACCAAGGTCGTTATGTGACGCATAAACCCAGTCGCGAATGACCCTCGAGGCGCTTGCGACCAAAGTCGTGGAAGCCGCGGAATCCGCCGGAGTGGACTTCATGGCCGTCGGAGCCATCGCCGCCGGGGCTTACGGCGTGCCGCGGTCGACCCGCGATGTCGATTTGCTGGTGGCGGTCAACGTAGCGGGCGGCTTGGGCGCCTTAATTGTGAACCTCGAACCGTTCGTTGAGTTCGATTCCCAGGTGGTTTTCGACACGTTGACCTGGGGCCCCCGACACGTTGGACACAGCCGATCGTCGCCGCCCTTCAAGGTCGAGCTGTTCGAGGTGATCGATGATCCATTCGTGCAATCGGAGTTCGCCCGTCGCCAGCAAGTATTCGTTCCGATGCTTGGCCGCGCCACCTGGCTGCCTACTCCAGAGGATGTGATCGTCCAAAAGCTCCGCTGGGGCCGCAACAAGGATCTCGATGATGCTCGCGATGTGTTGGCCGTCCAGGGTCCAGAAACTCTGGACATGGCCTATATCGAGGGGTGGTGCGCGCGCCACGGCACCACTGATCGGCTGCAGACGGCTCTGGCGGGCATTCCTCCGTTGTAGCCGGAGCTTGGTGCTTAGGGTTGAGGTGTCGCTACGAGTTAACCAGTCATCGCGGTCACCTGCTTCCATTGCTGCGACCTGTGGCGTAAACGTGCGCACAACTCGCGATTCAGGATTTGGCCCTGGGCCAAAAGATTTTCGCGCTGTTGCCGCTCACTTACTGGGCCGAGGCGCTTTGCGTGCCGAAGACCTTCGGCTGGGCTTGTTCCCATTCTTCACGGCTGGCTTTCTTGGCGGAGTGCAGGTGGACGAACGTGCCTTTCTTATTGCCCACGATCACGTCGGGCAACCCGTCGCCGTTGACATCGCGCGCCAAGACCTGCGTGCCGATGCCCGAGTCGTTGTGGATCAAATGAGGAATAAAATCCACCTGATGATCGGCCCCGCGCACCAATTGGAACCAATAAAGCACAGCGGGCGCGCCCGGCTCCGCATCGCCTGTGGGACCATGGGCCCAGAAACGTTTGCCGGTGATGATGTCCTTGAGGCCATCGCCGTCCATGTCCACCAGATCAATGGCATGCAACTGCGAGAACTTGACCCCATACCGGTTCTCCTTGGGTTCCTTATTCACGAAAACGTTTTCGTGAAAGCGGATTTCGCCGTCCGGGCCGCGTTCCTTGAGTTGCTGGAACCAGGCCAACCCGTAGCCGTGCGCGGCAATACTGGTGATGACGTCATTCAAGCCGTCGCCATCGACATCATAGGCGTACATTTGGGCGCCGCCCGTGCCGAACTTAACCTTGTGATGTTTCCAGACCGGGTCGCCGGCCAACGAAGCTGGTTGCTCCCACCAACCATCCTTCTCGAGCAGATCATTACGGCCGTCACCATTGACGTCGCCAAACCCGTAACCGTGGTTGAACCAATGCCAGCTGCCGCCCGGTGAAATCTTATGGAACTTGAACTTGGCCGTCGGATTGGCCCAGTCGGGCTCGGCGTACCCCAGGTAGCTCACCATATTGGTGCCTTCCTGGAAACGGGTGTGAAAGATGATCTCAGGTTTCCCATCCCCGGTTAGGTCGGCGAAGGTCGGCGATTCGTTGTCGGTGTAATCCACGGCCAGATGTTTAGGCCAGTGGCCTTCTTTGCCTTTTGGGTTTTCGAACCAATAAGAGGCTTTGCCCGGAAAACCCAGGATCAAAATATCCGTCCAGCCGTCCCCGTTCAGATCGTAAGTGAAAGCGAGAAAGTTGTCCGAGTAATCGTTGTTCTTGCCCAGCGCCCCCTCATAGCCGGGGATCGTCCGCTCCGTGCCGTCCGCTTGCTTCAGCTTAAAGTTTTTCGTCGCCGGATAATACTCGTGCCGCCTGCTGAAATCGGGGCCCTCGTACCAATACGGTCCGGAGACAATGTCCATTTTGCTGTCGCGGTTGAAGTCTCCCACGTTCGCGCCTTCGGACCAGAACTCGTTGTTGAGCTGAACGGTCTTGAAGCTGTGGATGGTGTAATCGCCTGCGGCGGCCACCAAAGCGGAGGCCAACAACGTGAGGACTGGGGGGACGGCGGTGGTCATGGGATCCTTGTCTCAATTCCAGCAGCAGCGGTCAAGCTTGTGAGCAAATTGGCACCATGAACCCAAAGCCGCCCCAGCCGCCCCGTTTCCGCTTTCCGCTTTCCGCTTTCCGCTTTTCCGAACCCCTATTTATCCAGCCGGCCGGACACCCACAAGATCCCGCGCGATACGTAATCAAGGAAGACCGGGTCGCGGAAGGTGGCCTCGGAATGTCCGAAGGTGGTGCCGAAGACACGGGCTTTCCCATATTGATTGACCCACAAGACGGGATGGACCTTGCCATCCTCTTCGCTCAGCGAAGTAGCGAGCATGCGGGCGGTGGGCCAGAGCTTTTCGATAATATAAAGTTCATCCATGGGCGTGACCCAATCCTCGGGCATGCCCTGCACGATGGGATGATTAGAGCGCAGCTTGCGCACGGGGTACCGGGTCAGATGATCGTGGCGCCGGCTGGTGACCCCCAGGAACTGGCGCCAATCATCGATGTCCGTGGCGCGGTAGGTATGCATGGCACAATGGATGACCACGGCCGGGACGCCTTCCCGGTGCGCCGTGGTGATTTTGCGGATGTAATCGGCATTGGTGGTGTCCGCGAAACACTCGTTATGCACCACCACATCATAGCCCTGAGCCCAAGCCGGATTATCGTAGAGTGAAATCTGCGCCTTTGTGCCCTCGCCGCCTTCCTGAATAATGGTCCAGTTGACCGCGGCGAACTTCGCCAGGGCGTTGGTCAATTGACTGCTTTGGAAGGGGTAATTATGGCAACATCCGCCTGTAATGAGCAGTGCGCGCAATGGTTTAACCGGGCTGGCCGGGCCGGGCTCCGCGGGCGCCCCCAGCAACGCACCTGGCGGCAACATCCAAAGGACGACCAACCAGACGAAGGAGCAAAGGACCCGCAGACCCTCAATCGCTGTGCGGCGAACTGAATTGGGCTGGCGCATGAGCGAAGTTTACGCGAGATGCAACGCCATTGGCTAGCGATGTATAGGTGCGCCAGGCCGGCGTCAGGCGGGGTCGCCGGGTGGCCTGGCTGTGCCAAAAAGGCCGAAATGGCTATTGACTTGGGTCTTCCGTTTGATAGTTTCGCCGCTCCTTAAAACTGGTTCTGGTTCTGAGTGAAAAGCTATCTGTGAAAACGTTTCTGCCGAAAGTGAATTTGCCGCAGCGCAAGTGGCATGTCATCGATGCCGACGGCGCGGTGTTGGGCCGTCTAGCCGTGCAAGTGGCCGACATCCTCCGCGGCAAGAACAAACCCGTCTACACGGCGCACCTGGACGCAGGCGATTTCGTGGTGGTGATTAACGCCGAGAAGGTGCGGGTTACCGGCAAGAAGGAAACAGCCAAAGAGTATATGAGTTACTCGGGCTGGCGCGGAGGCGAGAAATATCGCTCGGTCGCGCAGGTTCGCGCCAAACATCCGGAAGAGCTGATCCACCATGCGGTGCGCGGGATGGTTCCCAAGAACCGGCTGGGCCGCGTGCTGCTGACCAAGCTAAAGGTGTATAAGGGACCAAATCACCCGCACAGCGCGCAACAACCGGCTCCGCTTAAGGCGGCGAATTGATTGGCTTTAATCCTGACTGGTTCTTTTACCTCCACTTCACATGGCTGCATCCAAAACGAACGAATTCGTCGCGACCGGCCGGCGCAAGACCGCCGTGGCCCGGGTCCGTCTGGCTAACGGGTCGGGCAAAATCCTCATCAACGGGCGCGCTTTGGAAAACTATTTCCCGACCGAAGTGCTGCGCGGGATGGTGACCCAACCGTTGACCGTGACGCAGACCGGCGCACGTTTCGACGCGCGCGTCAATGTGAGCGGCGGTGGTCCAACCGGCCAGGCCGGCGCGGTGCGCCACGGGATCGCCCGGGCGCTGTTGGTGGCCGAGCCCAGTCTGCGTCCGGCGCTCAAAGCCGACGGCTTGCTCACCCGCGATCCGCGCATGAAGGAACGCAAGAAGTACGGCCAACCCGGCGCGCGCAAGCGTTTCCAATTCTCCAAGCGCTAATTCCTTGCTCCGATTTCAAACCCCGCGGGCGAGGCTCGCGGGGTTTTTGCATTTTTATGAGAAATGACGCGTTGGGCGCGCGCAACTCCGTTGGTGACACAGCAGGCCGCTGTTTGCTAAGCAACGCCCGTTCCTTTTGTTTATGAAAAAGGTCGCCATCGTCGGGGCTTCCGGATATTCCGGCGAGGAACTCGTTCGGCTGCTCTTGAACCATCCACGGGTTGAGTTGAGTGCCGTTACGTCACGTCAGAACGCCGGGCAGCCCGTCGCCCAGGTGTTTCCGAAGTTCGCCAGCCATCCGCGCGCGCGGACGCTGCGCTTCACTGAGCCGAATGCGGAACTGCTCTCCAAACAAGCCGAGATCGTATTCCTCGCCCTGCCCCACGGTGTGGCCGCGGAATTTGCCGTGCCCCTGACGCAGGCCGGCAGCATCGTGATTGATCTGAGCGCCGATTTTCGGCTCAAGAGCGCCGCGGTTTACCGAGAGTTTTATGGGCACGAACATCCGGCGCCCGAACTGCTCAAGCGCTCCGTGTATGGGCTGCCGGAGGTCTATCGGGCCCAAATCAAGGACGCGCTGTTGATCGCTTCCCCCGGTTGTTATCCCACCAGCATTCTGCTGCCGACTCTTCCGTTGGTGCGCGCCCGGCTCATCCATCCCACCAGCATCATCGCGGATTCCTTGAGTGGCGTGAGCGGCGCGGGGCGCAAGGCCGAGACGGATTACTTGTTTTGCGAATGCCACGAAAGCGTCCGGCCTTATGGCGTGCCCAAGCACCGACATTTGTCGGAGATCGAAGAGCAACTGTCGCTGGCGGCGGGGAGCAGAGTGGTGATCCAGTTCACGCCGCACCTCATCCCGGTTAACCGCGGCATTCTCACCACGCTCTACCTCGCGCCGACTGAACACTTCACCCAACCGGCGCAGGCGGCGGCCTGGCACGAGAAAGTCACGGCCTGTTTCGAAGCCGCTTACGGCAACGAACCCTTCGTGCGTTTGCTGCAAGGCCAGGCTTTGCCGGATACCAAGAACGTAGTCGGAACCAATACGCTGGAGATCGCCTGGCGCGTCGACCCGCGCACCGGTCGTTTGGTGGTGATGAGCGCCGAAGACAACATCGTGAAAGGCGCCAGCGGCCAAGCCGTGCAAAGCATGAACATTCTCTGCGGATTCCCCGAAACCACCGGATTGCTGTGATGAAAAAGAACAAATGGCGTGAAGTCCCGGGATCGATCGTCGCTCCGCAAGGGTTCCTGGCCTCGGGTGTATTCTGTGACATCAAACGCCTCGGCACCGGCAAAGGCTCCAACAAAGGCCCCAAGCGGGATCTGGCCCTGCTCGTTTCCACGGCACCGGCCACCGCTGCCGGCATGTTTACCACCAACCAGATCTGCGCCGCGCCCGTTAAAGTTTGCGTCCAACGCGTGCGCCGGGGCATCGCCCAGGCCATCGTGATCAATTCGGGCAATGCGAACGCCTGCACTGGCCTCCAGGGATTCAAGGACGCTTTCGCCATGACCACCCTGGCCGCCCAGGCGCTCCATCTGCCCGCCGGCCGCGTCCTGGTCGGCAGCACCGGACGCATCGGCGTGCCCTTGCCCATGGCCAATGTGAAGTCAGGCATCGGCCAAGCCGCCCGGCAACTTGGGAGTTCTCCGCTCCATGCCGCCCAAGCCGCAGAAGCCATCATGACCAGCGATACGCGCCCCAAACAAATCGCCGTCGCATTCCAGCTCAGCGGCAAGCGCGTGCGGCTCGGTGGCATGTGCAAGGGTGCCGGCATGATCCAGCCCGGCATGAGCGCAACCGGAGCCCGCCCCGCGGCCAGCCCATCCGCGCTCCATGCCACCATGCTGTGCTTCATTACCACGGACGCTGCCATTAGCGCCCCCGCCTTGCGCGTGGCGCTTCAGCAAGCCGTGGCCCACAGCTTCAACCGCATCACCGTGGACGGCGACATGAGCACCAACGACACCGTCCTTGTCCTGGCCAACGGGCTCGCCGGCAATCCACCTGCAAAATTGCGGGCACCGGCCTCGCGCGATTTTGTGTGCTTTCAGGCCGCGCTCGAGCACGTGTGTCTGGCGTTGGCCCGGATGATCGTCCGCGATGGCGAAGGAGTGCATCGGGTGGTGACAGTGCGCGTCAGCGGGGCGCGCAACGGGGCCGAAGCCGACGCCGCCGCCCGGGCGGTGGCGAATAGCGCGTTGGTAAAAACCAGTTGGCACGGGGGCGATCCGAATTGGGGCCGGATCATCGATGCGCTGGGCTACAGCAAGGCCCGGGTCGTGGAGGAGAAGGTGGATATCGGTTACAGCGCTCCGGACAGTCGCCAGATCCTATGGAGCTTGCGAGGCGGCCAGCCGACCTCGATCCGTTTCCGCGACCTGTGCGCGGCCGCCGCCGCGCCGGAATTCGATCTGCATATTCGGTTGAACCTCGGCCGCGCTTCCGCCGTGATGTATGCCGCCGATCTCACCGAACATTACGTCGATTTCAATAAAGGCGATGTCAGCGACCCCGCGTCGTTGGGAGGATGATACGAATGCGGAATGCGGAATGCGGAATGCGGAATGCCGCAGTCGGTGCTCCCCGATGAATTGAAAATTCCATTTCATCGGAACTGGGGCCCCGGCTAGACTTCTGTCCACTCATGCAGGATCTGATCTCAAAGGTTGCCACGTTACTGGAAGCGTTGCCTTATATCCAACGCTTCAATGGCGCCACGTTTGTCATCAAGTACGGAGGCAGTTTCATGGATTCGCCCGACGCCGGCATGCGCACGAGCGTCGCGCGCGACATTATTTTTCTGGAGGCGGTCGAGATTAATCCGGTGGTTGTGCATGGGGGAGGCAAGGCGATCAGCCGGGCCATGGAACAAGCCGGACTCAAATCCGCCTTTGTCCAGGGCCAACGGGTCACCGATGCCGCCACCGTCGAGGTGGTGGACCGCGTGTTATCGCAGGAAATTAATCCGGAAGTCGTGGCTACCATCAATGGTCTGGGCGGCGCCGCCCGTGGCTTCGCCGGCACCGAGATCTTCCGGTGCCGCAAGCTGTGGCTGGAGGACCAGAGCACACCAGGCGCCCAACTCGATCTTGGATATGTCGGGGAAGTGATCTCGGTCAACACCACGCCCTTGCTGGAATGCATTGCCCAAGGGATCACGCCCGTCATCAGCCCGACGGCGTGCGGCGAGGACGGCAGGATTTATAACTGCAACGCGGACGTCGCGGCGGCCCAGGCGGCCATCGCTCTGCAGGCCCGGCGCCTGGTTTTCATGAGCGATGTACCTGGGTTAATGCGCGACCCTCATGACCCGGCCACCTTGATCACGCACCTCTCCACCAGCGAAGTGCCCGAGTTGAAGAAAAGCGGCGTGGTCGACAAAGGCATGATCCCCAAGATCGATAGCGCCGTCGCCGCCATCCGTTCGGGCGTTGAAAAGGTCTCCCTGGTCGACGGCCGTATGTCACATTCGGTCTTGCTGGAGATCTTCACCGACGCCGGCGTGGGTACCGAAGTGGTGCTGTGATCGGCAGGAAGATCGGCGTCGGCGGCAGAAAGATGGGCGGCAGAAAGATGGGGACGAGAATGTCCCCTCCATCTGCCCGTTATCTTTCTACGTCGTCCCTGCCCCATCTTCCTGCCAGTCATCTTTCTGCCATCATCCCCTGCCCCATCTTTCTGCCCGACATCTTCCTGTCCGTCATTTTTCTGTTTGCGCGGTGGTTTGTTGGCGGACGATGAGGCCGAGCAGCCCTTCGACGAGGCCTGTACTGCCGTTGGCACCGTTGACGGCGACATCGGGCACGATGCGGACGTTGCGTTCGCCGACGATCTGCATGAGTTGCATGACGGTGTAACCCTGGGCACCGAGGGACTCGACGCCCGCACGGTACGCTTCCGCTTTGGCGTGACCGGTGGCCCGGATGGCTTCCGACTCGCCCAGGGCGCGGAGCCGGGTCGCTTCGGCCTCGCCGCCGGCCTGTTTGATGTGGGCGTTGGCTTGCAACTCGGCGATGTTGACGCCCTGTTCGGCGCCGACGACCTGCTGCTGAATATCGGCCAGGGAAGTTTGGCGCACGAGTTGTTGCCGTTGTTTTTGGGCGGCTTCCTGCACTTCGTAGGTCTTGCGTTGTTCTTCAGCGATCTTGCGATCGGTCTGAGTCTGCATGAGGGTAGCCGGCGGGTTAATATCGCCGATCAACGTGTCGATGGCTTGCACATCATAGGCGCCGATGGCGGCGCGGATGTGTTCGGCGGCTTCGACCTGGCGCTGGCTGCGGGCGCCGAGGAAGTCCAGCACGGTGTAATCCTGCGCGGAGTTGCGGAAGTAATTGCCGACAATCGGCTGCAGAACGTGATCGACCAGATTTTGCATCGAACCCACCCGGGAGATGACCTTCGGCGCATCGAGCGCGCCCACGTGGATGATCTGGGCGACGTCCAGATTGAAGGCGAAGCCGTCTTTGGAACGAACCGTGATCGACGACAGTTTGGCGTCATAGTTATGCGCCTCCGTCCGGGTCGCCCAATTGAGCACGATGTTGGTCGTCGGGACTCGTTCCACACTCATGATGCGGGTGTTGATCGGGTGTTTGCCAGGATAAAGCGGCGTCACCCAGACACCTTTGTGACCGGCATGCACCAGGTCGCCATGCTTGAACTCCAGGCCGCTGACGTCCTCGTGCGGTTTGCCGACATAAGAGATGACGACACCGACGTAGCCGATCGGGATTTGCACCATCGGCACTTGTTCGACCTGCGCAAACCATGGGTTGAGATTCCAGGTGCCGGACAACAGGATCTGCTCCTGTAACCCGCGGCGGCCCCCGCCGTCCAGGAAGGCCTGAGCATTCTGGAAATTGTCGTGTCCCGCGATGGTCGGCCCCGCGATCTCGCCGGCTTCAATCGGACGTCCGTCCAGGGTTGTCACGATGCCGACCATGTCCGGTTCCACACGGTGCAGTTGGAGTTGATCCGGGGTCATGCCGTGTGGTTGGGCCGACGCGGAGGTAATCACGCTAAACAGTGCCGTATTGATCCGGTAGGTGCCGGCGGTGAGCAATCCCAACTGGCGTCCTTTCTCGCCGCCGTTGAGCAGGAACTTCCGGGCGTCCTGAAAATTGTCGCTGTCCACGGCGCGGCCCAAGATGCGTTCGGCCGGAATGGGCGCTCCGGCGGCGGCCAGGACCAAGGCGATTTCGCCCTGCGGCACCACCGTCACGGGCACTTTGGCAATGCGATACTGCCAGCGCCAGTAGCCGAAATGCAGGCCCGGTGCCAACGTGTCGGCTTGATAACCGGCTTCACCGTTCAGCGCCACCAGCTGACCCGGCGGCAGACCGCGGGAGGCGAATTTCTTGACCACGATCCCGACCTGTCGCTCGCGAATCAGCACGGCGCCCAACACCAGGGTCCAGCCAAATAACAGCCCCAGGACAATCACCCCAAGAATGATCCAGTTTGTCATAACCAACCCTCCATCTCGACGCCAGCAAACGACGGCTCAGCACCGCGCTGGCAGCGCCGCTGTTTTTTTTCGGGGTGACCGTGAGTGCCCCGCCCGAGCGGGGACCTAGAGGATCGCCCTTCCAGATGCCGACGAGGTTAGCTGACGGGCTGGGTCCTGAAAGTGACCCCGACAATGGTTCGCCACTGCCGTACGCCCCGCCCCGGATGTTTTGCCGGGATTGGGTCCCCCGCGTTGGCTGGTAGGAAGGCCAGCCAACTTAGGCTGCAAGGAGCACTCTCCCAAAAAGCGCGTGGGTCGTCAAACAGCCCACCGGCAATGTCCAGCGGCGCAGGGGAATCCTTCGACTTTTGAGCGATGTGACGAAATTACTCGGAAGGCTCGATCCTGACCCGGAAAAACCGTGGAACCGCCTGGCTGGAAGGTTTTTCGAGGTAGTAGGGCACCGCCTGGGAAGGCTCGTTGGTAAGGACAGCCCGCCATCCGCGGCCGGCCCAAGGATCGTCCGACACCTCGAGGATGACTTTGGCTGCGTCCGCTTCCGGCAGCATCACCTGATAGAAACCATCTGAGAGCATTTGTGCAAAGAGTGAGTAAGAACCTTGCACCTGAATGACGAACGTGTTGGTGACCAACCCGGCGAAATTGCTTGCCACCATCGTGTATTGGCCCGCGGCACCTGGGCCGACATCCGACAGGACGAATGATTGGTTGGTCGCGGCTGCGATCATTTGCCCATTGCGGAACCACCGATAGGTCGCGTCGAAATCGTTGGTCAACGTGACCCAAAGCGTGTTGCTTCCTCCCGCCGGAATGCGCAGGCGCGGTGCCGAGGCCGCAACGATCCCAGGTGGCAGCCCCAGCTTCCAGTTTAACGGAATCAAACCCTCCGCCCGATTCACGCCCCCGACTACCACCAAGTAATTGGCGCCGCCCCGCGCATCGAACTTCACCAGGCTGGCTCCATCCGGTCCACTGTTAGTGTCGCACAGCACCAGGCCCGCCCTTGGGGCAAAGACATTTGTGAAATCATAAACGGCCAAGACCGTATCGAGGTGGCTTCCCACAGTGTCGATGAGCAAGGTCGCAGGCAGCGTCGGATGCAACCCGATCCACTTCGAAGCACTCGCCGGAACCCCGCTGCAGAACAAACTCTCCGTCGCGCCCCCGCCCCTCGTGTCGATGCCCTGCCCCCCGAGCACCCCCAGCGAGACGCTCAGAAATCCAGGGGGCACCGCCGCCGCGGCCGGCTGAAATGGCTCCGGCGGAAACAGCAGATCCTCGAGTTTATCTCGCGACACAATGTCAGGAACCGCACCAATCTCCAAAGCAGCTTCCGCACTTTCGATCGTATGCGTCCCGCTCTGCACCAGGACGTGGTAAGAACCGACGTTACGCCGGCGGACGTTCGGAATAGATAACACGTCATTGGTCGCCCCCGGGATCGTGCGACAACCGAAGTACCACTGATACAAGAGTGGGAGAGTGGCAGGCCCAGCCGCCGTGACGCGAAACGAGGCGGTTTGCCCGGCCCCAACCGACTGGCTCCTGGGTTGGCTGATAAGACGTGGCCCGTCGACGGAGGACACTTCCAGGTTCCAGCTCAACACAATGTGGCCCGACGTACCGGCGAACCCGTCCACCGCGATCCGATAATCGACGCCCGCGACGGCATTAAAAGTGGCTTCGCTGGTGTAGAATCCACCCAGATCTTCGTCGCCTGCAATCCGGACCAGGTTCGTCAAGTTGGTGCCGGTGTAAATCGCGAGCAGCGTATCGAAAGTGCTGCCGCGGGTGTTAAAGGTCGCAAAGCCCCCGGCGGGCGCAACCCAGCGTAACCAGACCGAGCGTCCGCCCACTTTGCCCACATGACGTGGTTCTTCAGGCTCCACCCCGGCCACCCGGTTGTCGCCGGACCCTACGCCGGAGCTGCCGTTCAAATTGCCGGCGTCTTGAAACAAGTCGGCAAAAGGCAGCGCCGGACTCGTGACAATCGCGGTGGCCGGCGCACTGACGGCCGCGCCCGCGCCATTAAACACCACCACCTCATAGGAACCACCGTCCGCCGGCTGCGCATTGGGAAACGTGAGCGTGGAAAAAACCGCCCCCGGAATGTTGATGCCATTGCGCCGCCATTGGTAAAGCGGCGACGGCACGCCAATCGCCGTCACTCCCAGTGTTAAGGTTGTTCCGGCCGTCACGGTTTGGTCCAGCGGCCCCGCAAGAATTCTGACCGGCTGTTGCACCGAAAGGACGGCCTCCGCCGCGACAGCGCCGGCCGCGTTGGTCGCGACGAGGGTATATCGTCCGGCGTCTCCCAGAGAGGCGCTCTGGACAGCTAACAGTTCCGAGTTAGCGCCCGGAATCGCCACACCATCCTTGCGCCACTGCAAAAACAACGGCGGCGTGCCCGCGACGATGGCTTGAAAGATCACCGATTGCCCCGCGATCACGCTCAAATCACGCGGAGCCTGCGTGATCCGCGGAGAACCGATTCTGGGAAATGCGCCGAGGGACATCGAGCCCGCCGGACCCGCGAGTTGCAGTGTCCGACCCCCGGCAATGAGCAAGGAATTTCCCGCCGCAAGGGCTTCCACGGCGTTCCCGGCCTCGCGACCAGGGTTCCAATCCAGCAGCAAGCCGTTGAAATCAACCGCCGCCAATCCCAAGCGCGTCGAATTCGCCACGGTGCTGAAGGCCCCTCCCACAAAGACCACCCCATCGCCAAGGCATAACGCGTCGACTTCAGCGTCGGCTCCGGGATTCCAAGGTATGGCCAGTCCGGTGCCGGCGTCGAGCGCAGCCAAATTAGTGCGGGCAAGCTGGCCCACTCGCGCAAAAAATCCACCCGCATAAATCGTGCTCCCCGCAGCGGTCAGCGCACGCGCTTCATAGCCGGAGGGCTGCAGGTCCGGATCCCAACTCTTTAGACCCGCGGTCGTCAGATCCAGCGCCGCCAATCCGTGGCGTGTTTCCGCCGCCACCGCCCCAGCCACCGTAGTAAAATCGCCGCCCACGTACAACGCGTCATTGTCCCGCGGCAATAAGGCACGGATGGGTCCATCAAAATTATTACTCCAATTCAGGACCAAGCCGCCGCCGGGCAAGGCGATGGCGGCGATGCGCGGTCGGCGCAATCCGTCCACCTGATTAAACTCACCGCCCACGTATAAGCGATCTCCCAGCACCGCCAAGGCATGCACGACGGCGTCGGCGCCGCCCGTATTCCACACCGGTTGCCCGGAATTGGCGTCTATGGCCGCAATCCGATCGCGAGGCTGCCCGTGAACTTCCGTGAATTGTCCGCCGGCAACAACCAGGTTGCTCCAGACAATCAAGCTCCTGACCTCATTGTTCACTCCTGGATCCCAATCCAACACCCGCCCCGTGATCCCATCCAACGCCGCCAGGTTCCGGCGTGCCACTCCGCCAGGACCCGCCACAAATCCCGCCAGCACGGAGCGTCCCGTCACCCCGATCGCGTTGACCGTGCCGTCCGCGCCCGGGGCCCAGGCCAAAGGCGCCCCGTTGATCGCATCCACCACAATCAAGTCGCGTTGCGCGGCGGGATCGGTCGTGACAAAATTCCCGCCCAGATAAATCGTGTTCCCCTCCAACTCGAGCGTCAGCACCGTCGACGAAATATTAGAGCTGGCCTGACGGCTGAGCGGAGGGTTCCAACTGGTAGCCGTCCCCGTTACTGCGTCCACCGCGCCCGCCCGTACGCGAGGCGCCCCGCCCAGGTTGGTAAAGGATCCGCCCACGTAAACGGTGTCACAAAGCGCGCGCAGGACCGTCACTTTCCCCCCTGCTCCGCCTGGGCCGTCTCCGATCGGGTTGGGATTCCAGTTGGTGATGGCCACGCCGCTCACCACATCCAAGGCGGCAAGTCCATTGCGAAGCTGGCCCCCGATCCGGTTAAACAGGCCGCCGACAAACAATCGATCCCCGCCCCAGGCCAAGCTCAACACCGCCCCATCGATCTGCGTCAGCCACGGACGAGCCACTCCTGAGTCCACCTCCAAGGCAGCGAGGTTGGTGCGCGTTGCGCCGCCCGCTTGGGTAAAGAGGCCTCCCACATACACAGTGTCTCCTGCCACCAGCAAATTGGAAACGCCTCCATTCACCCCGTTGGCCCATCGCAAAGTTAGCCGATTGGTCAAATCCAGTGCGGCCAAACCTCCACGGTTGGCGCCGCTGATGCGGCTGAACTCTCCGCCCACAAACAACGTGTCGTCGCCTAACGCCAGCGTTTTGACCACGCCATCGGGATTCGGCTGGAAGTCCGGATCCAGCTGGCCGGTGGCAAAGACGTGCGCCAGGTTACCGCGAGGCTGGCCACCTACCTCATTGAAGCTCCCGCCAATGTACCAGCCGCCAGCATCATCGGGGATGATGGCGTGGACACTGGATCCCGCGATACTTGGCCAACGCCCATCCGGAGCCGCCGTGTAGAGGTCGTAACCCGCGATCTTTCGGCCAGGCGGTCCGACGTAATCGAATGCGCCGCCGATATAAATCACGCCATTGGTGACCGCAACCGCATGAACCGGCCCATTGGCTTGCCAAAAGTCTTGCCGGGGAATCGGCTCCGGGGTGACCGCAGCCGCCAAGGGCAGGACCAGGGGGAAAGCGGAAAGCGGAAAGCGGAAAGCGGAAACCAGACACCGCCAAGCGGAAAACGGCTTTTGGGCGCGGGGTCTGCCGCTGGGCTTGGGGCGTAGCCAGCCGGCCCGCTGGGCGAAGGCGCGGGATAGGAACGAGATACCTGGCGTTGGACGCGGTTTCGTTCTACGCGGTTTGTGGGTCACAAACATCTAGGGTTACGGACTCGAGACCTCCGTTTTCAAACTCTTTCAGCCCGCTCGGGCGGTAGAGGGTGTGGCAAGTCTGACAGTTTGGCACTCACACTGATACCAGAACGGCCCCGAAAAGGGAACGTGGAAGATTGGGCGGCCTTCCGTCCGGGCGGGGGCTTGTCAACCGGCATCCCCCGCACTACAACGGACCCATGAACCGCCGCCAATTCCTGCAATCCAGTGCCACGGCCGCTTTTGCGGTCGCTACCTTGCCCAGTTACGCCGCCGAGTTTGCCGACCAGAAGAAACGTGTGGCGCTGATCGGCACCGGTTGGTACGGCAAATGCGACCTGCTGCGGCTGATCCAGGTGGCGCCGGTGGAAGTGGTTTCGTTATGCGACGTCGACAAGCGCACGTTGGACGAGGCCGCCGACCTGGTGGCTTCCCGACAAGTTTCAAAGAAACGGCCCCGCACTTATCATGATTACCGCGAATTGCTGACAGAGAAGGACGTCGACCTAGTCCTCATCGCCACACCCGATCATTGGCATGCGTTGCCCATGATCGCCGCTTGCCAGGCCGGCCTGGATGTCTACTGCCAAAAACCCATCGGCGTGGATGTGCTGGAATGCCAGGCCATGCTGGCGGCCGCCCGCAAATACAAGCGCGTCGTGCAAATCGGCACCCAACGTCGAAGCACGCCCCACCTCATCGAGGCCCGCGAGCAAATCATCAAGGAAGGTAAATTGGGCAAGATCGGCCTGGTCGAGATCTACTGCTATTATCACATGCGCGCCCGCGAAAACCCACCCGACACCACGCCGCCCGACAACCTGGATTACGAGATGTGGACGGGCCCGGCGCCGATGCGACCCTACAACAAGCTGGTTCATCCCCGCAGCTGGCGCGCCTTCATGGAGTATGGCAACGGAATCGTGGGCGACATGTGCGTGCACATGCTCGATATGGTCCGCTGGATGCTCGATCTCCGATGGCCTCAACGCATCAGTTCGTCCGGCGGCATTCTCGTCGACCAAACCAGCAAAGCCAATATCAGCGACACTCAAACCGCGACCTTCGAGTTCGATGGGCTTCCTGTGGTCTGGACCCATCGCACCTACGGAACTTCGCCTGACCCCGATTATCCCTGGGGGGCCACCATCTACGGCGACAAAGGCACACTCAAGGCCAGCGTGATGAGTTACGATTTCATCCCGCAGGGCAAAGGCGAAAAGATCCACAAGGACGTCACCTACGAACTGGAGCAGTATCCCGAAGACAAAACCGAAAAGGATTTGGAACGACACGTCGCGCCTGCCATCCGCGGGCACATGAAGGATCTGCTGCGCTGCCAGGCATCCCGAACCCGGCCGGTGGCGGATATCGAGCAGGGCTACATTTCGAGCGCCTCGAGCATCCTGGCCAATGTTTCCATGAAGCTGGGGCGCAGCCTGGCCTGGGACGCTGCGACGGGTCGAGTGACTGGAGACGAGGAAGCGAACCGGCTTTTGAGCCGGCCTTACCGGGCCCCGTGGGTCCATCCGCAGCCAGGGATGGTCTGAACCCGGAGCAACGAAGGCCTACCAGGCGCGCGACAGACGCACGGGCTCCTCGGCGGTGGGGCCGATGGCCCCCACCTGCTGGAAGCCCAGCCCTTGAATGCACTCCACATACTTGGCCGCCCCGCATTGCATCACTCCAAAGACCCGCACCAACTCCCCAAACCAATCCGGAAAGCGGTTGGTGAATTTGAGTTCGAGAATGACCTGGTTGCCGAACGACAGGACCGGCTGACGCAAGTCGGTCTTGATCGCATATTCGCGATTGGCGTCCCCATACACGCTGCGGTCCATCGTCACGCGAACCTGATCGTCGTCGCTCACGTAGGCCTCGCGCATGTAGAAGATGTGCAGGCGCGGTTTGGCTTGAATCGATACGGCCAGTTCACAGAAATGCTGCAACGCGGTCAGCTGATGGGGGGCCCTGGAGACCAGATGTTCCTGCTGCGGAAGTTGGCCCCGCAACAGCATCGACACAAACTCCTGACGCACACCGCCCCGCTGTTTGCGGATGCAGTTGTTCATCCTGCTTTTGATCTCGAAGAAAACCGGTGAATCCGGGTGCGTGGTGTAATAGCGCAGGCGCAGCTTGTATCGGTTCTTGTCCCCGTTGATGGTCGACCAGTAAAGCTTCAGGTCATCGGAATCAACGTAAAGGCTATGCACCGGATAGGAATAGTTCGGCTTGCCCACGCTGTATTCGTCGAAGTCCAGGTAACTGCGGACGAAATCACGCACCAGCAGAGCCGTTTCCTCGTTGATGAGATACTTCAGCTCATAACGCTGCTTCTGCATCCGGTCTCTAACCATGGGGCGTCAGGGTTTGGATATAACTGATCTCATCCAATTCCAGCAGCAAATCAACTCCTTTCGCGTCCTGGCCCCTTCAGTGCATCTTTCTGCCCCATCATCTGCCCCTAGCTTTCTGCCAGTGATTTTTTCTGCCCCCATTTTTCTGCCAGCCATCTTTCTGCCCACCCGCCTTCGCCCTCTTTCGTTCTCCTGTTTCCGCTTTCCGCTTTCCGCTTTCCGCTTTTCTTTCCGCTATTCCAGGAGTTGGACGGACTCCACGTATTTGGCGGCGCCGCACTGCATCACGTTGAAGACCCGCACCAGTTCCCGGAACCAGTCCGGGAAACGGTTGGTGAATTTCAGTTCGAGGATGGCCTGGTTCTGAAAGGAATGGCAAGGGTGGCGCAGTTCGGTTTTGATGGAATACTCGCGGTTGGTGTCCCCGTAGACGTGGCGATCGATGGTCACTCGGACTTGATCATCATCGCTCACATAAGCCTCCCGCATATAGAAGATATGCACACGCGGTTTGGCCTGCATGCATTGGGCGAGATGACAGAAATGTTGCACGGCCACCAATTGATTTGGGGCTTTGGAGACGAGGTGTTCCGGTTGAGGAAGATGCCCGCGCAAAAGCAACGGCACGAATTCCTGGCGCACACCCCCGCGTTGCTTCAGGATGCAATTGTTCATCCGGCGTTTGATCTCGAAGAAGACGGGAGAATCCGGGTGCGTGCTGTAGTAGCGCAGGCGGAGTTTGTAGCGATTCTTGTCGCCGTTGATCGCCGCCCAGTAAATCTTCAGATCGTCGGAATCCACATAAAGACTATGCACCGGATAAGAGAAGTCCGGCTTGCCGACGCTGTACTCATCGAAGTCCAGCTGGCCGCTCACAAAGTCCCGCACCAGCAACGCCGTTTGATGGTTGATAAGGTACTTCAACTCAAAACGCTGCTTCTGCATCCGATCTCGAGCCATGGGTCGATTGGGTAGTTGGGACGATATCTCATAGAGCCATTTGCGCGCAAATCAACTCCTTTTTCGTATCTCAGCCAGGGCCTCCGCAAGCGGACGCGGAACACTTTTTCCGCTGCTCAAGACTTTCCGTCGTCACCGGCCAGGCTCAGCTGCTCGCCAGCCCGCAGGACCCGATAGGACTGCCCTAATTGCTTCGCGGCGCGCACAAACCCCTCCGGGGAAGCGGTATTAAACTCAAACATCTCGTAATGGCACGGCACCACCAGAGCCGCACCTACGTCCCGGGCCAGGCGCGCCGCTTCCGGCCCGTCGAGGTTCCCCGCCACGCGGCGCTCCGGCCGGTCTCCATTAATCGGCAAAAGAGCCAGATCCAAACGCCAGCGCCGCAGCCACTGTTCCATGCCCGCGTAACGCCGCGTGTCGCCAGAGTGATAAACAGTCAGTGGCCCTGCCTGGATGACATACCCCAGAAACCGATGCCGGCCGGCTTCGTCTCGTTCCAACTCGTTATGCGCCGCGGGCACCGCGTGCAAAGTGAACCCGCTCAAATGCACGCTCTGGCCTGCATCGAGTCCAATCGGGGCCGGGGCGGCAATGCCCAACCGCTCCGCCACGAAAGCCCGGTTGGCTTCCGGAATTACCAGCTTCAACTGTGGATTGGCTGCGAACAACGGCCCCAACGTTTCCGGATCCAGGTGGTCCGTGTGCTGATGACTGGAGGTCACCACCTCCACGAAATCGAGCCTCTCCGGAGCGATCACCCGCTCCGTCATGCGCACGTGCGGCTTGTCGGTGTGCGCATATTTGCGGCTCAAGGAATCGGATAAATAGGGATCGAGCAGCAAATGGCGGCCTTGCCACTGCAACAAAAAGCCGCTTTGCCCCAACCACCAGACATGCAAGCGATCAGGGTCGCTCCGGGCGCGTTGGATATCATCGAGGAACGCGGTGTCCTGTTGCCACGGCTTGATCATGTCGGCGGTTCCTGGGGTGAGCCCCGAAACGGCTCAATCTCCCCGATGAACTCGGTCAACAGTTGCTCGCGCTCAGCCGGCCCAATCGGCAAGTATTTGCCGCTGGCCGTCGCCATCGTCACCCCCGCGACATCACACAGCTCCGCCTTCGCTTCGAAGATTCGATTGCGCCGGTTGCTCACCAGTTCCCCCGTGGCGATGGCCAGGCCCCCCGGATGCACCGGCCGCTGGTAACGGACGGTCATCTCCGCGCAATACCCAAATTGACGTGTTTGCACGGCGCAAGCCCACACCATGATCTCGTCGAGCACCGTGGCAATAATGCCGCCGTGGACCACATCCCGAAACCCGCTGTGTTCCGGGCACGGCCTGAACTCCCCACGAACCACGCGGCCATCCGTTTGGAATCGCAAACGGAGCCCATGAGGGTTGGCTTCGCCGCAAACGAAACAAGAACGGGTATGTGGAAGTGAACGCACGCCATCCAGTAGGCCTCGAATCGCACTCAAAAACAAGCCCGCCATGCCGTCTGGGCTTCCGTGGGCGCGTTATTTTGTTACCCTAGGTGGAAATGAGCAGCGCCCCGGGCTTCGAACCTCCTCACCACGCCGCGATCCGGCCCACCACCTTTCTGGAACCAGAGTGGCTGGCGAGCCGTTTGGGCCTCCCCATCACATTAGCCACCGAAACCTTTCAGCAAACGGGCAGCTTCAAGTTTCGTGCAGCCTATCACGTTGCGGCCACCGTCGCCCCATGCCGGTTCATCACCGCCTCCTCGGGCAACTTTGGCCAAGCCTTGGCCTGCGCCTGCCGGAAGTTGGGCAAGACCTGCACGGTCGTGATGCCACAGACCTCCGTGCAGGCCAAGATTGAGGCCGTGCGCGCGTACGGCGGTATGGTCGATCTGCTCGACGTGCGAAGCAAAACACGCGACCGCCGCGTGGCCGAACTGGCCGAGCAGGATCCTGATGCGTACGTAGCCAGCCCATTTGATGATCCGCTTGTGATCGCCGGCAACGCCACCTTGGGCGTGGAATTGGCCCGGGCTGGACGCACCTTCGATTGCATTCTTGCGCCGGTGGGCGGAGGCGGGTTGACCGCAGGCTTGATCACCGGGCTGACCCACGCGGGCGCCAACATCCCAGTGGTGGGTGTGGAACCCTTGTTGGCCAATGACGCAGCGCGTTCGTTGCGCACCGGACAATTGGTCGCCAATGACGTCGAGCCCCTGACTTTGGCCGATGGCGTGCGCACGTTGAGTGTGGGCCGTCACAACTGGCCCATCCTGCGCCAGGGACTCCGCGAGATCGTGGAAGTCACCGAAGATCACATCCGCCAGGCGGTGCGCCTGCTTTTTCTGGACGCGACCTTGAAAGCTGAGCCGACCGGGGCGTTGAGTGTGGCGGCGCTCTTGGCGCAGCCGGACAAGTTTCGCGGTCGGCGCGTGTGCTGCGTGATTAGCGGGGGCAACGTGGACGCACGAACCTATGCCGAAATTATCGCCGGTTAACGGTCCTCTCTCGTAGCAGCCGAGGCTTGCTCGTGCCGTGGTGGGCCCGGATCTTCTACGGGCCAGACTGAGTCTCCTGATGTCGGCTGCTACCTTCGGTTTATCGAGGCTCATTCCGCACTCCGCATTCCGCACTCCCCATTCGAGAAAGCCGTTGCCAACGGGCCAGCCGGCAGGTGAAGTGAGGCCGGTGAAGCGCTACGACCTTAGTCCGACGACCCTCGGGTTTCTGGCCGTGCTTTTGGCTTTCTTCGGTTTATTCCTTTTTTATCCGGTGGGTCTGCTCTTGCGCGGCGCTTTTCTGGCCGGCGACCACGTTACGTTTCAATTTTTCCGGCTGCTTTTTTCGAGTCCGTATCAGCGCGAAGCGTTGGCGAACAGTTTTGCGATTGCGCTGCTCACCACGTTGTTGGTGACAGGCCTGGTTATGCCGCTGGCGTGGGTGCTGACGCGATTTGAGTTTCGGGGCAAGTCGTGGTTGGGAGGGCTGTTGCTGGTTCCGATGATCATGCCGCCATTTGTCGGGGCGATTGGGCTTCGTCAGCTGCTTTCCCGGTACGGTTCGCTCAATCTTTTGCTGATGGATGGGGGTTTGGTGCCGCGCGATCGGCCGATCGACTGGCTGGGAGCGGGGGGATTCTGGGGGATCGTGGCGCTGCAGGTGCTTAATCTGTATCCGATCTTGTTCCTGAACGTCTCGGCGGCGATGGCCAACATCGATCCGGCAATGCGCGAGGCGGCTCAAAACCTGGGCGGGGGCAACTGGCGGGTGTTTCGCACGGTCACGCTGCCTTTGCTGCTGCCGGGCTATTTTGCCGGAGCCATTATTGTCTTCATCTGGGCTTTCACCGATCTGGGAACGCCACTCATCTTCGGCTACTCGAAGGTGGTGCCAGTCCAGATCTTTGATGCGGTCAACGAAGTGCATACCAATCCGATGGGATATGCGCTGGTGCTGGTGGTGCTGGTTTTGACGGTGGTGTTTTTTGTCCTGAGCAAATGGGCCCTGGCCGGCCGACGTTACGAGATGATCGGCCGGGGGCACGTTCCGGGCGCGGAAACGCAGGCCAGCGCTCGCCAAACCTTCGCGATTTGGCTGGGGGCAGGCACGCTGATCGTGGTGGCGCTATTGCCACACGCCATGGTGATCCTGCAGAGCTTCGCCGGACGCTGGTTCTTCCGCGTGTTGCCCGACGAATGGACGGCGGGGACTTATGGGGAGATCTTTCGCGATCCGCAGACGTTTTTGAGTGTGCGCCGCAGTTTGATGTTCTCCAGTTGCAGCGCCCTGGTCGACTTGGGGCTGGGAGTGATGATCGCCTGGTTGCTGACCCGCCGACGAATTCCGCTGGCATGGTTGTTGGATGCCCTGGCGATGTTGCCCTTGGCGTTGCCGGGGTTGGTCCTGGCTTTTGGTTACGTGGCTGCGTTCGACAATTTCGGGAATGCCTGGCTGAATGCCAACCTGAATCCGCGCAATAACCCGACGTTGCTTTTGATCATCAGTTACAGCGTGCGCCGCCTGCCCTATTTGGTGCGGTCCGCCTACGCCGGATTCCAGCAGACGAGTGTCACGCTGGAAGAAGCTTCGGCCAACCTGGGCGGTTCCCCTTGGCGCACGTTGCGCCGAATCACACTGCCTTTGGTGTTGGCGAACTTGATTGCGGGAACCGTCCTGACTTTTTCCTTCGCGATGCTGGAGGTTAGTGATGGGTTAATCCTGGCCATGAAAGAGCGCTATTACCCGATCACCAAGATGATCTATCAACTGATGGGCCGCTTGGATCCGGGGGCGCCGGCCATCGCCTGCGCCTTGGGGGTCGTGGGCATGGTGCTCCTGGTGGCCAGCCTGCTGGTGGCCGGCCGGTTGCTAGGCAAGCGGATGGGAACACTCTTTCGAGCCTGAGCCCGCGGATGCGCGCAGATGGGGGAGGGCCCGCAGATGTGCGCAGATGGACGCAGATGGACGGATGGGACGCGGATGGGACGCGGGATGGACGCGGATGGGACGCGGGATGGACGCGGATAGACGCGGGATGGCGAAGCCACAGGCTGGGCGGCAGAACTTTCCTGAATAACTGCCTCGCCGGAACCATCTGAGACCAAGCCACAAGTAGTTCGGGACAAGGTTTAGCATTGATGTTTTCTCTCTGATGGCGTGAACTGAGTTACTCCCCGGCAGTATGCGGGACCCTGCCTGAGCTACTGGGCGGCAGAAACCGAATGAAATTAGTCATCAGTTTGTTGGCCGTGCTTGGACTGGGCGCCGGTGGGTATTTCTATTGGCAAAGTTCCCCCAGCAGCCCGGACCCGGCCGAAAACCACGGCCGGCCCACCACGGCGGTGGTCGAAGCTCGCGATATTGAGTTTGCCGTCACCGCCGCCGGCGATATCGGCCCCGCCGACCAGGTGTCGGTCCGTTCCGAGATCAACGGACGTATCGAAGAGTTGCCCGTTGACATCGGGGACCAGGTTAAGAAGGGCGATCTCCTGACTCGACTCGATGATCGGGACCTGCAGATCGAACGTTCCCAACGGATCATTGAGATCGACGGCGCCCGTCTGCAGCTCCAAAAGGCCACCCGTAATTTCTCCCGGGCCAAACAACTTTTCACCGAGGAACTAATCTCGCAGGAAGCATTCGACGACAGTCGCACGGAACATGACTTGGCTACCAACGGGCTCGATCGCGCCGAACAAGCCCTCCGGCTGGTCGATGACAAACTTCGTAAGACCCGCATCGTCGCGCCCTTCGACTGCACGGTCTTGACCCGCGCGGTGTCGCTCGGCCAGACCGTCTCGGGTTCCGCCGGGTTTAACAGCGGCAC
Organism: Verrucomicrobiia bacterium; assembly: GCA_035577805.1. GTDB lineage: Bacteria > Verrucomicrobiota > Verrucomicrobiia > Limisphaerales > JADJPG01 > DATLUX01. Next base: position 912 of record DATLUX010000080.1, on the reverse strand, counting down.
GGAGATCATGACGGTGGCCAACCTCAATGACATGGTCGTTAATGCCCACGTCAACCAAACCGACGTCGTGCGCCTGAATCAGGGCCAGGAAGTCGATATCCAGGTGGAATCCGTGCCGGGCCTGAAGATGAAGGGCAAGATGGAACGGATCGCTCCGCAAGCGTTGATCAAAAATGGGATCAAAGGTTTTTCAGCGCGCGTGGTCATTCAAAACATCGATCCCCGCGTGCGCCCAGGCATGACCGCCATCCTCGCCATCCCCGTTTCCTCCGCCGATAACGTGCTGGCGGTGCCCCTGGCGGCCGTCTTCAGTGAATCAGGTGAACGATTCGTTTTCGTCAAGAACGGGGACTCGTTCGAACGCCGGCCCATCGTCATTGGGATCACCGATTATTCCCACGCGGAAGTGGTAAAAGGGCTCAGTGCAGGGGAAGTCGTTTCCCTGGAGCAAACCGTCAACAGTCAGGATGCCAAAAACCTGGCGGCCACCCGCACCAGTGGCACGAAGACCAACTCGCATCGGACCGAGACCGTCCGGGCTTCGGCCAACGCGGCCGGAGGCCCCAAGGAGGCGGCCAACACCAGTCGGCCCGCTCCAGCCCCCAGCGCAAGCGGGCCGGTGACCCCGACCTCCGGCCAGCCGCGCGGCCCCATGCGCCCGGCCGGTTCGTAAATCCCTTCGCCTCCGCGTCGTGTCATGGCTCTCGTCGAACTTCGGAACGTCAGCAAAATCTATCATCTGGGCGGGGAAGAAATCCGCGCGTTGGATGACGTGTCGCTGGACATCGAGGCAGGGGAGTTCATCTCGATCATTGGCCCTTCGGGCAGCGGCAAGTCCACCTTGATGCATATCCTGGGGTGCCTCGACACGCCGAGCCGGGGCACGATCCAACTCGACGGGGTCGCGATCCA
>DATLUX010000079.1:0-10420 GCA_035577805.1 Verrucomicrobiia bacterium | reverse complement strand
ACTTTTGAGATCCCGGTGGTGGCGGCGCGCCTGGCCCGAGTCCACTCCCCGCCGCTTTCGGCCATCATTTGTCTGGGAGTGATTGTGCGCGGCGAGACCACTCATGCCCAGCACATCGGCGACGCCGTGACAGGCGCGCTCACTCAGCTGCAATTGCGCTACGAAGTGCCCGTCATTCATGAGGTGTTGCTCTTCGAGAATGAGCAGCAGGCTCAGGTGCGCTGCCTGGGCCGGGAGCACAATCGCGGAGCAGAAGCCGCCCAAACTGCCGTGACGATGGCGCGGGTAATGAAACACCTCGATTGACAGGCCATTCCGCCATTGGCCATTCCGCACTCCGGGCGGCTCATTCCGCACTCGGCACTCCGCATTCCGCATTGGTATGCCGGCGCAAGGGATGGAACGTGAAGGCCAGACGGGCGCGTCCTGAAGGATCCAGCACCATGGTGTAATAGCCCCCGTCATTGAGGAGTTGAATGCCGGCCATGGCCGGACAGAGCAGCGGTCGGAAGAACGCCCATTGCCTGGCCTGGCGCAGGGCGCGACTCATCCGCTTCGGGGTATGCCCAAGAAAATGAATGGGCGGCACGCCGGCCAGACGCAAGCTTTGCCGATAAACGGCGTTGGTGTGCAGATGGCCAATCACGGTGCGCTCGATTTGGTCGATCTTGGCGCGAACAAACTCCTCCTCCCACAGGAAAGGCAGGGCGCTTGGGTCATGGCAGAAAAGCAGCACTCGTTGCTCCGGTTGCAAGGCCGTGAAGGCCTGGCCAACTGCTTCGAGATGTTCCCGGCGCAGCGCCTGCCACTGAGGCAGTTCTTCGCGGATGATTTCCGCTTCGAATAGGTCCAGCGCGATCAGCGTGGAGGTCACACCAATCAACCGGTAGATCCCACAGTCCAAATGCCAGAACGGTTTCAGGCCCAGCCCCTGCAAGGCGCGGGTATAACTGGCCAAACGCAGGCCCCCGGCGTGGGCGCCGAGCATCATCTTGCCGATCTCATGATCACCGATGGTGGCGTGGAACCGGTCGCCAAACTGGGCGCGTAATTTGCCCAGACATTCCTGCGCGCTTTGGAACGCGGCGTCGTCGCTGACCCCGATGTAGGCCGTGTCGCACGAGTAATCGCCGTTGGCGATGGTCAGATCGGCTCCGGCCGTTTCCCGAAGAAATCGATCCAACAATTGATTGTGCGCATAAGGATCCCGAAGCCAGACGTGCCGTCGATACTGGCGAATCAACCAACGGCGCAACGGATTTTTGATCGGATCAAATGCCTGGTCGCGCCGGGCGCATTCGGCCGGGCCGGCGTAATGGATATCGCTGAGAATGGCGAGTTTCATCTCGCGTTCGCTTCCTCAGGCAGCAATGGTCCCTGGCCCACGGCCTTCATGGCCGACGTTTGGCCTGGCCACGCACATATTGGCTCAGACTCACGGTCAGGTCGTAGCGCAACAGGGGCGTGATCAGGTAGATGCCCTGAAAATATTCGAGAATCGAGTCGCAAATCTCACGGGCGATGGCCAAACCGGCCGCCGGGCCCGCCGCCCCGTCCTGTCCGTGCATCCGTGCGCGCACGGTCTCCGGGATCTGGATGCCCGGCACTTCGTTGTGCAGGAACTCGGTGTTGCGCGCGTTCAATAACGGCATGACCCCCATCAAGACGGGCAAACCGACCGACTTGGTTTTTTCCCACGTCAGACGAGCCAGGTTCGGATCAAAGATTGGCTGGGTCATGACAAAATGGGCGCCGGCTTTGGCTTTGTCTTCGAGTTTGCGCACCTGGGAATCGAGGTTGCGCGCGTTGGGGTTGAAGGCGCAGCCGATGATAAACTGGCCGCGGGCCTTCAGATCGCGGCCATTGGCCGCCACGCCCTGATTGATCTGCGCGATGGTCCGGATCAGCCCGATCGAGTTGACATCATAAACGCTGGAGGCAGCCGGGTGATCTCCAATCTTCGCCGGATCCCCGGTCAGGGCCAGCACATGATGAATCCCCAAAGCGTGCAATCCCATCAGTTCCGATTGCAACCCGAGAAGATTCTTGTCGCGGCAGGCCAGATGAATGATGGGCTCCAGGCCGGTGCGTTCCTTGACGAGAAACCCGGCCGCCAGGTTCGAGACGCGCAGAATCGCCAGGGAATTGTCGGCCAGCGTCACAAAGTCTGTGCCCGCCGATCGCAACGCCGCCGCCCCCGCCAGCAGTTTGTCCAGAGGCAGGCTTTTGGGGGGATCGAGTTCGGTGACGATCAGGACTCGTTGATGGAGCACGTCCAGGAGATTGGCCGGTGGCAAGCCCGTGGCCTTCTCCGGGCGCGGCTCCAGCCCCGGTGCCGTGGTGGTGACCTTGGCCGCGCCGCCCAGTTCCGGGACGGGGCGTTGCGCTGGTTTGCTTTCAACCGGCCTCACCCCCGGCAAGGCCCGGGCCATCGCCGCGATGGTCTCCGGGGTGGTGCCGCAACAGCCGCCAATCAGCCGCGCGCCTTGCGCCACTAACCGCGGCAGAAAGTCGGCGAAATATTGCGGAGTCGGATGATAAATATAGCGCCCTTCGAAATACTCGGGCCTTCCGGCGTTAGGAAAGACACTGATGCGCTCGCCGGCCTGCACCTCCAATTCCTGCAATAACCTCTCGGCCAGCGTCGGACCGAAATGACAGTTGAGGCCGGTAACGGCGGCCCCCGCTTCGCGCAGGCGGCGAAACGATTCGTTGATGCGAAAACCATCGGCGGTGTGCCCATCATCTCCAAAGCTGAGTGAGGCGATGATGGGCGTTGCACCCAGCGAACGCGCGGCGCGCACAGCCGTGAGAAGGTCCTCCAGCCGCGGGAACGTTTCGAGCAAGAGCGCGTCGACTCCCCCCGCCAGGAGTGCTTCGCATTGTTCACGGTAAAGCTGCTCGCATTGCCCGGAGTTAAGCAGAATCGACGGATTCGAAGTGAGCGGGCCGACCGACCCAGCCGCCAATGCCCCCGCTGGATGCGCCGCCGCCACTGCGAGCTCGGCTCCGCGCCGGTTGATCTCGGTCAATTGCGCAGCGCGTTCGAACTTTTCCAACTTCAGACGATTGGCGCCGAAGGTGTTTGTTTCAATCAGGCGCGCGCCGGCCTGGAGGTATTCCAGGTGCACCTGCTGCACGATGTCCGGCTGGTCCAGGTTGAGAGCATCGTAGCAGGCGTCGAGCGGGAACCCGCGTTGATGCAGCAGGGTGCCCAGAGCGCCGTCGCCCAGCAACACCTGACGGTCCAGCAAATCCAGTAGGGCAGTCGCGGCCATGGTTGGGTCCTCTGCTTAAGCGCGCTTCATCTGGCTGAACGCTTCCAAAGCGACTTCGCGGGCGATGGCATGGCTCAAGATCGGTTCGGGATAAGTGCGCCCCAACTCGACGCCGGCCTCCTGCAGAACATCAGGCGGCGCTTCCCACGGATGATGCACCCAATTGTCTGGCATGCGCGCCAGTTCAGGACACCAGCGGCGGACGTAGGTCCCATTCGGATCGAATTTTTCTCCCTGGCTGATGGGATTGAAGACGCGGAAGTAAGGAGCGGCATCGGCCCCGCACCCGGCGGTCCACTGCCAGCCCAGGGTGTTCCCGGCGAGATCCGCGTCCACCAGCGCGTCCCAGAACCAATGGGCGCCTTCATTCCAGGAAATCAGCAGATCCTTGACCAGGAAAGAGGCCACGACCATCCGGACCCGATTGTGCATCCAACCGGTCGTCCGCAGTTCGCGCATGCCGGCGTCCACGATCGGATATCCGGTTCGGCCCTTTTGCCAGGCTTGGAGGAATGCCTCGTTGGCGTGCCACGGGAACTTCTTGAATTCTTCTCGCAACGGTTCGGCCGGTGTGTGCGGGAAATGATAAAGCAGGTGATGCGCAAACTCGCGCCAGCCGACCTCGGTGAGGAATTGATGTTCGCGCCAGGACACCCCGCCCACGGTGGCCCGACGACGTTTTCGGGTCAGAGAGGTCGCTTCGGTCGGTTCGCCAGGTTGACCGGCCGTGGTCCCGGACGCCGAAGCTAAACCATGCCAGATCTGGCGCGGGCCAATCTCGCCGAAATGCAGATGAGGCGAGAGCCGGGAGGTGCCCGGAAGATCGGGGCGGTCGCGTTGGTCGCGATAATGGCCGAGGGCCTCGCGCAGGAAACGCTGGAGCTGGCGTTGGGCGCCGGGCTCACCGGGTGTCCAGACGCTTTTGAAGCCTGCGGCCCAATGGTGCGACGGCTCCAAAGCCAGCGCTTCCAGCGACAGCGATTCGGGCCAGTGGACCGGCACGGGCAAACGGGCCGGGGCCGGGAAGGGCTCCGGCGGATCGGTTCGAGTCAAGCAATGGGCCCAGAACGGCGTGAAGATTTGAAATGGTTTGCGGCTCTGGTTGAGGATCGTCCAGGGCTCATGCAACAAGGCCGCGTTGAAACTGTCTGTTTCCAGGCCGGAACTCTTGAAGGCGGTCTTGATCTTCTGATCGCGCGCGCTGACGGCGGGTTCATAGCGACGATTCCAGAACACGGCTTTCGCTCCGGTTTCTTTGACCAGGCTTTGCAAGGTGGTGAGCGAAGCCCCGGCGCGCAGAATCAGTCGGGAGCCCAACGAGCGCAGGCCGGCTTCCAGCGCGCGCAACGATTGATGCAGCCACCACTTCGACGCGCCGCCCGGGGCCCAGGGGTTTTCTTCGTCCGGGGCCCAGATGAAGACGGGCACGACGGGACGCCCGTCCTGGATCGCCGCATGCAAAGCCGGATTGTCCGCCAGCCGCAGGTCGTTGCGCAACCAGAGCAGGGCTGGAGCTGGAGCGGTCATGGCGACTGCGCCGGCGTGGTCAGCCGATAGAAGCGGTTCGGAGACGGCTGGGGATCGATGACGGTGGCGATACGATTGGTCGGGCTGGCCGCGACGTCGGTGAGTTTGGACCACGCCCCGGGAGGCACTTGATCACGATATTGAACTGTATAGGTCCGGTTGGAAATGGCGTGAAAGGTTAAGGTCGTCGCGTTGGTCACGCTCAGGGAATCGATCTTCAGATAACTAGCCGGATCGTTGGGGTCCGTGCCGGCGATAACCTCCCAGTCGTCCGGCATCCGGTCGCCATCGGCATCGGCCAGCACCGTGAGGGTGGCGCTGGTCGTGGCGACGCTGCCGACCAGGTTTGAGATCACGACGGCGTAGGCGGCAGCCTGACTGGCCTGGAGGTTCGGCAACGTGAGAATCGCCGTATGCGAGTTGAGCACGAAGTTGGTGTAGGTGGCGCCGTTGCGCCTCCAGCGATAGCTTAACGGCAACGTCCCGCTGGCTGAGGCCCGGAGCGTGACCGTATCCCCAATCAGTGCGGTGATTGATTGGGGCGATTCCGTGACGACGGGTTTAACCAGGGCCAGCACCGTGGCGGGCAGGCTTTCGATGGAGCCGACGACATCGCTGATCACCACGGTGTAATCGCCGCTATGTTCTTCCTGGATGTCGGCGAGCAACAAACTGGGGCCGTTGGCTCCCGGAATGTCCTGGCCGTTGAAGCGCCATTGATAATGCAGAACGCCCGTGCCGGTGGCCGAGACGTTGAGGGTGACATTGCTCCCGGTTGCCACCGTGCGGCCTTGGGGTTGAGTGGTGATGGTGGGCAGGTTCAACACGGTGATCAACGCCACGGCACTGGTGACCGCGCCGGCCGAGTTGAAGACGGTCACACGATAAGGGCCGGCTTGGCTCAACTGAACATTGGTCAGCGTCAGCAACGCGTTGGTTGCCCCCGGCACATTGGTTCCTGAGCCTTGCCACTGATAGAACAGAGGCGGCGTCCCGCCGGCGATGACGGACAGTTGCGCGGTCTGTTGCCGGACCACACTCAGGTTGCTGGGGGCCACGGCGATGCTGGGCGGAAGCCCTCCACCGAATTCGTGTCCGGGACTGGGCGCGGCCGCGCGCCAATTGGCGGGGTCATTGCCATAGGCGCCTGGATTGGGTCGTTGCAACGAGGGTCCAAACCCATCGGCGAGAACCGGCCAGGGCGCCCGGTCATTGTAACGAACCTCATCGACCGTGATGGAAGGGATCCCGTTGGTGCCGGGCAACCCGGGGCGAGTGAGTTCGAGGCGCTCTCCACTATCCTGGAGTTGGCCCGAATACGGCCCAAGGATCGTGACGGACGCGGGCACGCCGTATTTGGCACGAAACGCCTGCGGGCTGGTTGGCACGACCAGCAAGAGGGCGTCAGGGTCGAGGGTGACCGCGGGAGGGAAGGCATAATTGAGGCCGCTCATTCTCCACGTGTTGGTGGCATGTGCAGGATCAAAAAGGTCCACCGGGCTGCTGCTGATGTTCTTGAGTTCGACGAACTCATCCCCGCCGGGAGGCGGATGATACATGATTTCCGTTACGACCACCGGCCCGATGCGAGGTCCGGCATTGGGACCGTTCAACGTCGGCGTCACTTGTGGTGGGAACTGTTCCTGGCCGGTGCTGATGACGTAGCGTCCGAAAGTGACTCCGGCGGCCGCCGCCCCGAAGCTAAAGCCATGGCTATAACCAGTCAGGTTGGTGGCCGCGTCGGCGGAGAAAAGATAGACGGCTTCGCCCTCACTGCTGAGTTGAAAGCGATTGGTCCCGTTTGCGATCGCATCGAAGTCCGTTTCGTCGAACGTCACGTAGCCGCCTGCCGGGATGCGGGTCTGGTCCGGGATACGAAACTTGAACGGCGCGGTCCGTTCATCCGTGAGGAACCAGCCGCCGATATCCACGCTTGCGGAGGTGGGATTGTGCAGTTCGATCCAATCCACCGCCGGAAGGAGGCTGGCCGTCAGGACCTCGTTGATCAACACCGGCGGCAACTCCGGGTCGATGTCATCGGCGCCCGGCGAGCCGAGTGGAAGCGCGCTGGCCCGCCAATCCGAGGGTTCCTCGGAAGGGGCGGCCCCAGGCACCTTGGGCACGAGAGAGAAACCGAAGCCGTCGGGCGTCACCGGCCAGGGAGCCGAATCCCCGTAAGTAAGCGTCAAAACGGTCGAGCCGAGTATCCGGGTCAACGTGATGGTTTCCCCGCCGTCATCCAGCCGGCCATTATACACGCCATGGATGGGCACACCTGGATAACGCCGGGCGAATTGCACCGGGTTGCGCACCAGGACCAGCAACTGGCCGGGGCCCAGAAAATCGCCGTTGGTGAAGGTAAAAGAAATCCCGCTGCTGAAAGTGAGACCGTTGAGATTGAAGGGAGCGCTGCCGGTGTTCTTGAGTTCGATATATTCGAATTCATCGCCGCTCACGCCGATCTCCCCCGGAGGATGATACATGATCTCCGTAAACCGAAGCGGCAGGCGGGTCAGGAAGGTGGCTTCGTGGAGGGCGCTCCACTCGCCGTTGAGGAGCACGCGCGCTTTCACGGTTGTGCTGTCGCCCAGGGGCACCGGTAGATCCGTGCGTGCGATCAATTGGGGTTCGAGCAGGAAATCGCGGCTGGAAGCCGACTCGTTCAAGCCTTGAATCGACAACACGTTCGCTCCCATCACCAGGTTGGTGAGCCCGTCACCCAAATCGATGGTCTCGTACTCCAAGGCTTCGCGGTTGGGCCGATTGGCGGCCGCGCTCGAGTTCCACACTGGAGCGGCAGGTGCATTTCGCCGCGCCACTTCATGTCCGTTGAGATACGCCACGAACCCATCCTCATACCGCACGCGCAACAATAGTTGATCAAACACTGCTCCGGCTGCCACCTGGAATGGCACCCGCAGATAGACCGAAGCATTTTGATTCAACATGGCGGCCTGCAAGGCCCCCGCGCCGCCGGCGTCAATCAGATGAGTCAACGTCGCAGGCGCAGCTTGCACGGCGAAGTCGGTTAAGACGGCGTCACCGTTCCCGGCCCGACCTGGGCCAAAACTGGGCAACGAAGTATCCTCCATCGCTTCGAGTCGAAACCCGGTGATGTTCTGCAACGCCGTGATGACCGTGACGGTGTAGACGTTGGTGGCCGGACTAGGGCCCGACACGAGGATCGTGCCGTCGCTGTTGATGTTCATCACCCCCCCGGCCGCGGCGGTCGCGGACAGTGGATGCAACGGGACCCAATTGGCGACGATGTCGCCCCGGCTAATCAACCCGTCGGCAAATTCACCCCGATCATCGCTGGTCGCGGAAAGGCGGAATTTGCCCAGTGACAACTGGCCGGGCAATCCGTGACGCAAGGTGAACACAAGGCGCGTGCCGTCCGCATAGCCAAGGTTAGTCACCGTCTCGAACACCGCCATCGCTCCGCGCCCCTTCGGGGAATAATCCTGCGCTTCGAACAATCCCCAGCCGGTGGTATTCGGGTTGCCATCGATGGCCAGGTTGACTCCGCGGGCGGTCTCGGAGAAATCTGCGGTGGCATTCTGCAGGGGGACACTCGAGAGAGCCGCGACCGGAGTGTTATCAAAACCCAGCAAAGCAGAAGGCCGGCTGCCCCAGGCGCTGTCATCGAACGTGGGGGCCGTCCAGGTATTGGCCAGAACGGCGCTCGCAGGCACGAAATAACGCGCCGGGTTGGAGGTATCGACCAGGATGGTGGTGGGCGTGTAGGCCATGGCGCCCGGAAGCACCGCCCCGCCCGCGACCCGCGGATCGGTGCCATCGAGCGTGTAATAAATCGTGCCGAGCGGCGCGCTGAGATGCAACTGGCTGCCCGGCGGCACTTCGCCTCCCGCCAAACTGAAATCCGGGGCGCTGACTTTCGGGAAGAGTCCGGCCGCGCGCAGTTGTTCGAGATAAACCTCGGTGCGGACCGGGAAATATTCCTTGAGCAATCGATTCAGCTCGATGGTCCATTCGACATTGCGAGTGTAAGGAGGAGTCGGCCGGCGGACGTCGCCCCAGCGGGCGGATTCGCCGACGACAGCGCCGTAGATTTCATTGGCGCGGGCCTGCCAGCGGGCGGCGGCCGGTCCGGGCGTAAGGGCGCCGTTGTTGAGCAGATGCCGTTGCGCGTGATCGGCGTAGAGCAAGCGGAATTCCGGGTTGGCGCGCAACCGCTGGAAGATGCGGGCCGGACTCTGGTCGGTGTCGACCGCCAGATTATTTTCCAGCGGATACCAGAAGGTGTATTCCATGTCCCAGACGTGAAAGCGGAATTGTCCGCCGGGGGCGCGGCGGCGAATGGCCCGCATGTTATTGGCGATGCCGAAGGTGGGCCCGTCATGGTTGCTGGCGTACTGATGGATCATCATGTGGTCGATGAAAGCATCCACATCGAGATACTCTTGAACCAACGCATATTGTTGCGGGCTGGCCAGTCCGCCGTTGACCAGGGTCATCATCTGGTTCCAGGCTGTCAGATCACCTGCATCCACCTCCGGCGCTCCCCGGCGCGTGATCACGTCGTACTCACTCTTGTCTCCGCCGTAATAAACTTCCGCAAAACCCTCGTCGGTCTTCTCGACCGGATTATACAAACCCCAGTAGAGGCCGTTCAGATAGAGATGCACGTAGGTGGCATGTCCGTCCGTCAGGCCCATCGCCCGACAGGTATCCCGCGCCCAGGAATCGTGGATATATTGGGTCTGCTCAATGTCCGGTTTCCGAAAGTCGCACCAGCTGCGGCTGCCTTGAGCGCGCAGGACAAGGTTGTCGAACTCCGTCACGGTCGTATCGCGGAAGAGCGGGTAATGCAATTTCTTGGGGCCGTACTGGTCCTGGAACTTCAATTGCAAAGCGTGCTTGGGCGAGGAAGAGTGCGGCCGCCAGCCCGTGCCCCAGACGCGGATCCCGCAGTTCACTTGGAAGGCAGTGCTGCCATCGGGCTGAATCAGTTCAACCGACGCCGCCCGTTCCCAGGCGTCGCCCACGTTCTCGGAGAAGTAGTAGATCCCGTTGACTGACCCGAACAGGTCAGGTTGATTGACCACGATGGACATGGTGGGGATGCTGCGCAGATCCGCGATGATCTCATCGCGATAGGCCGCGTTGGTCACCACCTCCTGATCCATCGCGTAGTCGGCTGTAAATCCACCGCTCCAGGCCGTTGGGAATCCCGGTGGGTTGGACGGTTGCCGGATCACATCCGCCAGGAACAAATAGGTGTGGCAATCAATCTTCGATGGCTGCAAGCCGGGTTTAAAAGCAGCTGCTCGCAGGATCGTGGTTGTCGTCACTCGCACGGTGGCGGAGATGGAGGAGTCGGCGTCCACCGGCACGCGCAGCACGCCGTTGGTCAAGGTCGGATTGGCTAAGTTGGTGGTGTAGACCAGGGTGGCGCCGGGGGTCGGGCTGGTGATGATGATATCGATCGGTTTGTCGAAGAAGCCGCGGTCGATGCTGAAGCGGGGATCCTCCACAAAACCAGCCAGCGTGTTGGAACCGTTGACGCCCCGGGGGGTGGGGTTCAATAGGTAACCGTAGGCGCCCGCCGCGCTGGACCGGGCGATCAGTTCCGGGAACAAAAGAAAATCGCG
>DATLUX010000078.1:0-32016 GCA_035577805.1 Verrucomicrobiia bacterium | reverse complement strand
CAAATCTAACGTAGCAGCCGAGGTAACGAGGCTCTGATCTCTTTCCCGACGAACGCGCCCGGATAGAGTGAGCCTCCTTACGTCGGCTGCTACGAGACAGGAAAGGTTCATGGGTAGGGCGGACCCCCGATTTTTGGTCGTGGCTTGGGGGCGAAACTTTCAACTTTCAATTCAACTTTCAACCAGGAACCCTGAACCGGGAACCAGGAACCGCCAAGGCCAAAGTCACGTTCAGAAAAGACAGAAAAGGCTTCCCCCGCGGCTAAAAATCCTCTTGGATACGCGCCGCTATGAAGAACCTGACGCACCTTGCACTCACGTGCTCCACCTTGTCTCTTGCCCTTATGCTTAACACCACTCAGGCAGCCGACGACTCCAAATTGGCCGACGGCCTTTACGCGGAATTCAACACTTCCAAAGGCAAAATTGTCGCCCAACTCGAATTCGAAAAGACCCCGCTGACCGTGGCGAACTTTGTGGGCCTGGCCGAAGGCACCAAGAGCTATTCCAAAGACGGCTCCGCCCCCAAGGCGCAGAGCAAGCCGTTTTACGACGGGCTGACTTTCCATCGGGTGATTCCAAATTTCATGGTTCAAGGCGGCTGCCCGCTGGGCACTGGCACGGGAGGTCCCGGCTACCGGTTCAAGGACGAATGCCGGCCTGAACTCAAACATAGCGGCCCCGGCATCCTCTCGATGGCCAACGCCGGTCCCGCCAGCAACGGCAGCCAATTCTTCATCACCCACGTGGCCACCCCCTGGCTCGATATGAAACACACAATCTTCGGCCATGTCGTCGAAGGCCAGGATGTCGTCAACAAGATCCAGAAAGGCGACAAGATCGAGTCCGTCAAGATCATCCGGGTCGGCGAAAAGGCCAAAGCGTTCAAGGGCGACCAGGCTGATTTCGAAAAATTCTCGAAGTAGCGGTGGTTCCTGGTTCCTGGTTCCTGGTTCGGGGTTCCTGGTTCCTGGTTCGGGGTTCGGGGTTCGGGGTTCAGGCTCCGTCGAAGTCGCGTTGGCCTATTTACCGCGCCTTAAACCTGTTCATCACCTCCTCGAGCGCAAAGAGCCTTCCTTCGTTTGGTTCCTCCTTTGTGGGAAACCTTGGTGCAAGCTTTGTCGCGCCCAGGAACCTTGAACTATGAACCCCGAACCCTGACCCCCCCCCACGCTACTCCTTGACCTTGCACGTCAAACGCTTAACCGTGAACCGTGAACCGTGAACCGTGAACCGTGAACCGTGAACCGTGAACCGTGAACCGTGAGCACTTTCGAGAACGAACTCGCCGCCGAACTGGAAGGAATTCGCGCGGCGGGCTTATACCGCGAGTTGCGTCGGGTCGATTCCATTCACGGCACCCGGCTGGAGATCGCAGGGCGGCGGTTGTTGAGTTTTTGTTCCAACGATTATCTGGGCCTGGCGGGGCACCCGGCCTTGCGCGAGGCGGCGGCGCGCGCCGCGCTGGATTTTGGCGCGGGCGCCGGCGCTTCGCGTTTGGTCAGCGGCTCATTGGCGGCGCATCATGAACTGGAGGAAACGCTCGCCGAGTTCAAAGCGACGGCGGCGGCTTTGGTTTTCTCGACCGGCTATGCGACGGCCCTCGGAACCATTGCTGCCCTGGTGGGCAAGGAGGACGTTTTGCTCACGGACAAATTGGTCCATGCCTGCGTGGTGGATGCGGCTCGGTTATCTGGGGCCAGGCTGCGTATCTTTCACCACAACGATGTGGAGGATCTCGAGGCGAAACTGAAGTGGGCGGCGGCACTGCCCCGGGTGGCGTGCGCTTCGGGCCGGGCGGCTCCGCGGATCCTGATCGTGACCGAGAGCGTCTTCAGCATGGACGGCGACCTGGCGCCGCTGCGCGAGATCATTGAGCTCAAGGACAAATACGGCGCCTGGCTGATGCTGGACGAGGCCCATGCCACCGGGCTGTTCGGCGAACATCGCCGCGGCCTGGCCGAAGCACAGGAATTGGCCGAGCGCGTGGAGATCCAGATGGGCACGCTCGGCAAAGCCTTGGGCGTGGCGGGCGGCTACATCTGCGGCGCCCGTCCGTTGATCGACTTGCTCATCAACCGCGCCCGGAGTTTTCTGTTCAGCACGGCGCCGGTGCCGGCGGCGGCGGCGGCGGCGACGGCCGCGGTGCGGCTCGTCCAATCTTCCGAGGGCGAATCCAGGCGCCAGCAGCTCTGGCAGAATGTCGACGCGGCGAAAAACGCGGTGATCCACGCCGGCTGGACGCTGCCCGCGATTCAAAGCGCCATCCTGCCGATGATGATTGGTGAAGAGGAAGCGGCGGTGGCCATCGCCGCCGAGTTGCGCGCCGGCGGCCTGTTCATTCCGGCGATCCGTTATCCCACCGTCGCCCACGGCCGGGCGCGTCTGCGTTTGACGTTGAGCGCGGCGCATGCGGAAACCGATGTGCTTGAGCTGGGCCGCGCGCTGGCCACGGTGAAACAGCCATCGGCCTCATGAGCGGATCCTCGGCCAGCCCGGCGCAGCTCGATCTTCAATATGTCTGGCATCCGTTTACCCAGATGCGGGACTGGTTGAAGCGCGAGCCGATCGTGATCCGATCCGGACGCGGCGCGGTGTTGCGGGATGCCAAGGGGCGCCGTTATCTCGACGCCAACGCGTCCATCTGGACCAACCTGCACGGACACAATCATCCGCAGATCAATGCGGCCTTGGCGCGACAATTAAAACGGATCGCGCACTCGTCCGCTCTGGGCTTGGCCAACGAACCTGCCGCCCGCCTAGCCGCCCGCCTCATAGCGGCGGCGCGTCCTCGCTCCCCGCGCCGGCCTGGGCCAGGAGAAGCGGCGGCGGCCGGGTTGGCGCGCGTCTTTTTCTCGGATGACGGGGCGACGGCTCTGGAAGTGGCCGTCAAGCTGGCCTACGAATTTGCACGACGCACCCGCGGCGAGCGCCGGCCGCGGTTTCTTTCCATGCAGGGCGCTTATCACGGGGACACCTTGGGTGCGGCGAGCGTCGGTCACATCGATCTCTTCCGCCGTGCTTACGCCGGTTTACTCTTTGGTTCGGATCAAGTCATGGCGCCTTATTGTTATCGGTGTCCGTTCAACCGGGCCAAGCCGGAACGAGCGGATGCGAGGACCTATCGGCGGTGCCGATGGGAGTGTGTCGAGCAATTCGAGCTGGCTTGCGCGCGCCAGAAAAAGCGCAGGCAACCGTACGCCGGTTTTGTCTTTGAACCCTTGATGCAGGGCGCCGCCGGAATGATCCCTCAACCGGAGGGGTGGTTGAAGCAGGTGACCGAAATTGCGCGCGCCCAACGCACGCTTCTCATCGCGGACGAGGTGATGACCGGCTTCGGTCGTGCCACGAGCCCGAGCCAGGGAGCCGCTCAAGACTCAAGGGGGTCCGCCGCCCTGTTCGCCTGCCAGGAGGCTGGGGTCCGGCCGGACCTGCTTTGTCTGGCCAAAGGATTAACGGGCGGTTATCTGCCCATGGCGGCCACGTTGGTGACGCGGGAGATCTTCGAGGCGTTCCTGGGCGAGTACGAAGAATTCAAGACCTTCTTTCACGGCCACAGTTATACGGGAAATCAACTGGGAGCCGTGGCGGCCTTGGCCAGTCTCGATTTGTTGGAGACAGGCGCCTCCCGACGCAGCCGGGCCCGCCTCGAACGCCAACTGAGCGAGGGATTGGCTGGGCTCTGGGATCTGCCCAACGTGGGTGATATTCGGCAGGTGGGTCTGGTGGCCGGAATCGAGTTGGTGCGCGACTGGCGCACACGCGCGCCCTTCGAGTTGCGCGCTCGCGCCGGCATGCGCGTCTGCGAAGCGATGGCTCAGCGCGGCGTGCTCACCCGCCCGATCGGGAACGTGCTGGTCCTCATGCCGCCCTATTGCACCACCCCAGCGCAATTGGAAAAGATCCTGACGGCGGTCAGAGAGGGGATCGAAACCACTTTTCCATGAACCGTCGGGGGGAAAAGCGGAAAGCGGAAAGCGGAAAGCGGAAAGCGGAAGCACGGGGGCGTCTTCGGGAACGAAGGGTTCAAGGTCCCAATGCGTGTGCAAAAGCAGATGGAGGCTCTCCATGAACCGACCCTCAGGTAGCAGCCGACGTCAGGAGGCTCACTCTATCCGGGCGCGTTCGTCGGGAAAAAGATCAGAGCCCTTCGACAGGCTCAGGGTGTACCTCGTTACCTCGGCTGCTACGTGAGATTGGGTTGGGTTCATGGGTCCAATGTGCGTCCGAAATTCGGAGGTCCAAGTTCTCCATGAACCTCGGGTGATGGCGCGAGCACATTGACCAATCCCCCAAGCACGTCCTTTAAGTAATCTGGCAACTGCGGACCGTAAAAGGACATCAAACGCGGCTCGTAGCCATCCCGGTGATAATACTTGGAGGGGATCACATAGCCCACATAGTCGCCGTTGAAGCTCGTCACGGCGATCTCTACCTGCCGGCTCTTGGCTTGATCCTTCAACTCCAGGGTCAGTTCGCCGCTGAAATCGCAAGGGGCCGAAAGCCAGAGATTATTTTGGAGTCGAAGCCCCTGCACGAAGGTTGATGGTGCCGGCAGAAGAGCGCGCGCCAACCAAGGGCGCAGACGGATGCCATCGCTGAGCCGGACCTGCAACTCCGGCAAGGGCACCTCTACTCCGATGATACCAAACACCAGCTGGTTCGTGAGCAGGATGTGCGGCAAAGATTTTTGAGCAAGATCGGCCAGCGCCCCGCCCATTTGTTCGGCACCTTCCAGGCCGGACTTGCGTGCGCGCGGCCCATGGCTGGCCACGCTGCCGCCCACGAACATCCCCAGTTTATATCCGGCTTTCTCGAGCGCCGCGGCCCAATAACCGGGATAATCGCCATTGAATTGCATGTTCGAGCCTGAGAACACGGTGCCGTGCGCCGCATACGACCCCAGCACCGCTTGGTCACCATCGGCTTGTTTCACCAGCATCAGGGTAAAAGTGGGATCCTTGGTGCCCGCATCGCCCACCAGACGATTGCGGACAAATTCGGGCGCGGCGAATGAGCCATGCCCAAGCGAGGCGGGACGGAGATCGTCGAGCGCCGCCAGAGCGGCGGCCGCCAGTTGTTGCGCGAACCAATCCGGAACGCCCGGCACAAATGGTCCGGCGAATTGTTCGGCCATATAACCTTGTCCCCAACCGCCGATGCTCGAATGAGTATGAGTGGCGTTGAAATAAATCAATTCTCGCGCCAGGCCTTTGGCTTCAGCCAACCGGTGAGCCGCCTTATCCGCCACGTCGCGAGGAATGATCAAGGCCTCGGCAGCGACAATGACGCTGGTCTGGCCGCTCACCGCGAACGCCACGGCTTTTACCCACACATCCTGGAGCACGCCCGTAGCCGGCTTGCCTTTGCGGGCTCCATACCCAGCCAAGGGAACTGACCTGAACCGGCCCGCAGTCCAAGCCTCCCTCTCGACGCCCAGCGTTGGGGTCAGCTTCGCCCGGCCGAAGCCGGCCCGTAGTTCGCCGTAAACCAGGTGATTGGTGGCCTTCGCTTGTTCCAACCGCGCCAGAGTGTTCGTGACGACCGGCAGAGCCCGGTACGGGGTATGATCGACGGTGGTCAACGCGATGGCTGTGAGCAGGAAAAGCAATCCCACCAATCCGCCGATGACCCAGGCCGTGATCCTGGCCAATCGCTTGATGCGCATGGCGCTCAGCCTGTCGACAAACCTTAATGTTGGCGAGTGGATCTATGAGACCTGCCCGAGCTCATCCTTGGAATGAGATTGTGCTCTTACTCCTACTCTACTCTTACTCCTCTTCAGAGTAAGAGTAGAGTAGGAGGAAGAGTAAGAGTAAGAACTGTGCTATCGACAGAAGTCAGTTAGCGAGTTTCAGGCGGAAATACTCTTGCGACGCGTCTGCAGGAATGGATCGTGAGATCTTGCCGGTGGCCGCGACTGGTCCAATGGTTTCGTGCAACCCCCAGGCATGCAGATCGTGGGAGCTTTCCAGATCATAGCTGCGGCCAGCTTGAGCCATGAACGATATTTCCACCATCAACCCATCGCGCCGGATGAAGAGGCGCAGGGCGGGGGCGGACGGTCCAAGTTCAAAGGCCCCGATATCGACGCCATTGCCAGACGGGCGTGTCACGCCACGTTGGTCGGTGGCAGGCGCGCCGGACGCGGTGCCGAAATCGATGGCGGGACTTTCCGGAAGCAACGCCATGGTCAAAGTGGGGCCTCCGTAGTCAGCCAACTCGTCGAGTTTCGGGTCTGTAAAGTTGAAGCTCGAACCGCTCTGGAAATTGCATGATCCATCCGAACTCATGTTATAGCCATCATCTGTGATTACGCCCCATGCATTGCCTGCGCTATCTGCCCCATCCCCGTAAGCTACCAGCGTATTGCGCAACGAAAGCGCACCGTTGGTATTGGCCACGTTCGCTCCGAGCAACACTTCACTGCGCAAGCCGGGTCGGACGGCGTTGTGGGCGACCGTGACATTCATCAGGAAGGCATTTGTTCCGCCGTTGTAAACGCCGCCTCCGGCAGCGATTCCTCCGTGGACACTCGGGTCGAAGGCGGATGCATCGCCCCCTTGCGTTTGATTCCAGACGATCGTGCAGTTCGTGGCTCGGAGTTGGCCGAGATTGAAGATGCCCCCACCCAGGCCGTGACCTCCCGGATAGGAGTTTTGCAGGCCATCTGAAGAGGCGGCTCCGCCTCGAGCACTGTTGTGATGTAACGTGGACCCGGCCAGGAAGACCGTCCCCGCATTGTAGAGCGCTCCTCCGCGCCCGGCTTCGATATTGACACGCGAAAAGTTCCCTGCCAACGCCTGATTGGTGTCAAACGAATTGTTCTCGATCTCGAGAAGACCCAGATTATAGATGGCGCCGCCTTCGCCTGCCCCAGTCCCGGTTTGGAATCCATAACCGCCTTGGGCTCGATTCTGCACAAAACGGCTTTCCAAAATCGTGGCGCTGGAACGCACCCAGAGGGCGCCGCCCAAGCTGGACCCGGGTAGGCCGCCCGGCCCCCCCACCTGCTGAACCAAAGCAGCGTTCCCCGAGAAGGTAGACCGGGAAATGACCAGCGAACCGTCTTCCACGTGGATGGCACCCCCACGCGCGTCGCCGGCTCGAGCTGCTATCTGCGCGGCCAAGCCCAGACTAGTATTGCCAATAAACATGGAATCGCTGATGACCACTGCTCCTTGCACACTGCCCAGCGCACCGCCGAAACCCGGGCCGCATTCCGCCACGGGGACAAAGAATGGGTTACTTGCAAAACCGCCCACTGTGCTGTTGCTGACGGCGAGGACCGAATCAAGGTAAACGGTGCCACCCATGTTCATGATCGCGCCCCCTCGCCCCATTCCCGCTGCCGCCATCGGCGACGTGGGTTCGGGGGGAACTGCCGCCCGGCCGCCCTGCGATGAGTTGTTCGACAACACGCACGAGACCAGATGAACCGTGCCGCCTTGATTGAGGATCGCCCCGCCCAGGCCATCCTCTCCAGGTTGCGGTGGCACGGCCGTCCCGTTGGTTCCCACATGCCGGCCATTGATCAAAAGAAGGCTCGTGGCAGAGAACTGGACATTCGTCAGGATCTTGAATAGGCGCACCGCGTTGTCGCCGCTAATGCTGACGGCGAACTGCTGCGCATCGAGCGCCACGTCGTGAGTAATCTCGATGGTGTCCGTGAGGATAATGGTACCGTTGCAACAAAACCGGACGACGCCCCCTCGGCTGACTGCTTCGCGCAGCTGAGCTTCGTTGCACGCCGTCACCACATTGGGACCGCCGCATGAGTTCCCTAAAGTCAGTGTTGCGCCTTGGCTGAGGGTCGCCCCGTAATCATTACTCACCGTCACTTGGTATTCGCCGGCATCCGCAGCTCGCACATTCGCAATCTGCAAGCTCGCCGACGTGGCCCCTTCCAACGGGAGCCCGTCTTTCTGCCATTCGTAGGCGAAGGGTTGGCTGCCTTGCGCCTCCACCTGAAAAACCACCGTCCCGCCCGCGTCCACCGTCGCGCTCTGGGGCTGGGAGGAGATTGCAGGAGGTTGTCCAAAAACCGCCGTCAGGTGTGTGTCGTTGCTCACGGAGAGAGCCATGGGATTCGCAAGACTCAAAACGTCTCCGGTCCACCGTCCGAACACCCAGCCCGCCGCCGGCGTGGCGTTGAACATAACCACGCTGTTGCTCAGGTAGGTCCCCCCCGGGGGAATGACGCTGCCTTGTCCGGAAACTTCGACCACCACTTGGTAGGTGGGGATCGCCGAGAAGGTTGCGGTAATCACCTTATCCGCATCCATCGTGACGTTGAGCGGGTTGATGGTCTCGGTGACGCTCCCACTCCAGGAGGTAAACATCCAACCGTTGGAGGCCACCGCCGTCAGCGTGACCACCGCGCCGTTTGGATAAACGCTATTGGTTGGATTACGGTTGACGGTTCCCGAACCCGCCGCCGTGATGGTCAGCGTGTGGGTGGCCGCAGGAAGGGAAAGATTACTGAATAGTGACAGCGTTAGCGCGACCAAAAGAGTGCATGAACTTGAAGCTTTCATGATGTGTCTCCGGCTGTGACTCGAACTTTAGGACTGGGGCCTTGGTGCGTCAAACAGACATTCGCCTGTATTTTGCAACAGGGCTACGATGGGCAGGCCTCGTCCTTGTGCTTGTCCTCCTCTTCGATCAGGAGGCGTCTCCGGGAAGGAAGGGTTCAAGGCGCCAATGCGCGTGCATTAGCAAGTAGAGGCTACGCACCCCAGAGTTCAAGGCCGCCTTTCCTCCCGGAAAGTTCGTGCACTGCCGGAGAGATTCTGTTAGCCAACAGCGCCAAGCATCAACATGTCTATGAAGCAGAAGCTGAAACGCTGGAAAATAGCGGGAATCAATTTTGATCACTTTCATATGGGAGATCTGCTCCGGATGGCGGCGGAACATCCGCAGGCGGAGATCGTCGCGATCAGCGACGAAAAGGCGCCGCGCATGGAGGAAGCCCTTCGCAAGCTGGGTCTGCCGCGCGAACGCAGCTTCACTGATTACCGCGCCTGTCTGGAGAAGACCAAACCCGATATCGTGATCCTGTGCCCGGCGGCGTCCAAACACGGCGAATGGGTCAGGAAAGTCGCGCCGTACGGTCCGCATATCATGGTGGAAAAACCCTTTGCCGCCTCGCTCAAAGAGGCCGACGCCATGATCGCGGCGATGCCGCGCGGCCGGACGCTGATGATTAATTGGCCTTTGCAATGGGTGGCTTCTCATTGCCGCGCCTTCGAATTGGTGCAGGACGGGGTCATCGGCGACGTCATCAACGTCTGGCATTTCGGAGGCAATCGCGGCCCCCTTTGGCATGGGGCCGACAAGGAGGTCAAAACGCCCGCCCAAGTTGCCAAGGAGAAGCCGAAGTCCTGGTTTTACAAAAAGGCGCACGGCGGGGGGTCGTTGCTGGATTATCTCGGTTATGGAACGACCCTCAGCACGTGGTATCAAGGGGGGCGGCGCCCGATCGAAGTGACCGCGATTGTCGATACGCCGGCCGGCCTGGAAGTCGACGAACACAGCATTGTGGTCGCCCGCTACCCCCATGGGCTTTCCAAGTTCGAGACCCGCTGGGGCACGTTCACCGATCCGTGGACCATCCAACCCCAGCCGCGTTGTGGATTTATCATCGCCGGCACGGACGGCACGGTGGCCACC
Organism: Verrucomicrobiia bacterium; assembly: GCA_035577805.1. Taxonomy (GTDB): domain Bacteria; phylum Verrucomicrobiota; class Verrucomicrobiia; order Limisphaerales; family JADJPG01; genus DATLUX01. The sequence continues at coordinate 22,344 of DATLUX010000078.1, read as the reverse complement.
TACGATTACGATGATCATGTGACCGTGCAGACTCGCCGCAAACCCGCCCCCTACCAGGTGCCGGCCCCGAGTCAAAAAGCGCCCAATCAAAACCCCGTTCAGTATCTGCTCCATTGCCTGGAACAAGGCAAGCCGCTGCAAGGCCCGGTCAGCATTAGGATCAGCCGTATCGGTCAGGAGATTGTGGATGCCGCGGTGCGTAGCGCGGCGACCAAACGCGCGGTCAAGTTGTGAAACGGCCGGAGGCAACGCCCATACTCCTTTCGTTGTATTCCCACCGGAGTCCGGGCGCTGGTAAACCTGGGCCCATGAGAAACGAAACAAACGTTGCTGCCTCGAGAGCGTCCGGCGTCAATCGGGCGAATGATGTTCGTCGATTTACGCTGGTGCGTCCGTTCCTGCCCAGGCGTTGCCCGCTCCCGCCATCGGTCCGGGTGCCCGTGACGTCCGCCAACCGCGGGTTGCTCCGGTTGCTGCGCAGCGCCGAGCTCGAAGCCTGGAGCGGCATGAAGCCACGCTGAAGCCGCCCGCGGTTTGGTGAAGCCAAATCCTCTAACGAGGCGGGGCCTCAGAGCGGCAAGGCACTCCAAGGCGCCCAATCTTGCAAAGAATCGTCCTCGCCTTGCTGGTCTGAGGCTCTGCCTCGTTAATGTCCATGTTGATACTGTTCCTGGATGTATTCCTGTTTGAGGCCGAGTTTTTCGGGGGCGTGGAGGACCAACATTTTCATGCGGATATCGGCTGGCACTTCTTTGCGGCTCAATTTTGAAACGATGAGCATGGTGATCAGCGCGGTGGGGACGGCCCAAAGAGCGGGTTGTTCGCACAAGATGCGGAGCAAGGGATGACCGGCCCAAAAACCTTCGAGCGAATGTGCCTTGAGCGTAGCCAGCCAGCCGGGCAGGGGACGCGCCGCGTAGCCGGCCACGCTGGCGGTGACGAACGTCGTGTAGCTCGTCAGCGAGATGGCGACCACGGCCAGCAAGCCGCCGGTGAGCATTCCCGCGGCCGCGCCGCGCATGGTCAAGTTGCGCCACCACACCGCCATGAACAACAGCGGGAAATAACTGGAAGCGGCGATGGCGAAGGCCTGACCGACCATAAAGTTGATCTCAAAATCCTTCACGAGCGTGCCAAGTCCAATCGCGATTAGTCCGAGGCCCACCGCGGATAGTTTGAACATTCTCAATCGTTGCTGAGGCGTCGCGGTGGGACGCAAGATGCGTCCATAGACGTCATGAGCCATGGCGCCGGTCATCGAAACCAACAGCCCGCTGAAGGTGCTCATGAAGGCCGCAAACGCTCCCGCACAGGTGATTCCGCTGAGAATGGAGCCAAGCACCCCAAAATGTTCGCTCAGGATCGTAGGCAAGCGGAGCACAATCCCATCGGTGCCTCGCACTCCGGACAGTCCGTTGTATAAATCCGGCATGAGGTTGCGGCCCAGCGCGCCGAATATCGGCGGGAACAAATAAAACACGCCGATCAAGATCATCACCCACATGGTCGTGCGTTTGGCGGCCACGCCGTCAGGGTTGGTGTAGAACCGCACCAGGATGTGCGGCAACCCGGCGGTCCCGCAAACCAACGCGATGATCAGTGAGTAGGTGTAAAGCAAGGAGTAAGGTCTGGCTTCCTCCGCCGACAGCTTGGCGGCTTTGGCGGCTTTGGTGGTGAGCGGCCCGAAGGGATTGATCCAGGTGCCGTCCGGCGGCGCCTTTTCCGGCAATGGTTGGCGGCGCGCCGGCTTCAGCCCGAAGTCGCGCACGTAAGACTGCACCCGCTCGGTCCAGGCGGCCGGCACGGCGATGATCAGAGCGTCTTCCGCCGTGACCAAGTCGATGCCTGTGTTCCGAAGCAGGCCCGCAACCAGCTCGGCGCTCTGCGCCGCATTCACGCCATTGGTCACCAGATCGTAGGGGCGGGCGGGATAGGCGAGATTCGCCTTCAGCACGGACGAGCCGCTCAAGTCGCCATAGATCCGCAGCACTTGATCCAATGAGGCGCCTCTGAACGAGATGGCTCCGGACTGTGCCGGGTCCGGCTTACGCGGCGGGGCGCCCAACTGGTAGCGGGCGTAATTCAGCCAGGCCCGCAGTCCGGCGTCGGCGGCGGGCCAGGCCGGGGCCATTGCATTGACGGGCAGAAATTGCAGCATGCTGACCGATGAAGAGGGTTGGCTGGCCTCATTGGCCTGAAGCTGTTTGCCGTAATGGCCGTAAACGGCCATGAGCACGCAAACCGGCACGCTGATGGCAAACATTTTGGCCCAATACTGAAAGGCCTGCACGAGCGTGATGCCTTTCATCCCACCCAAGACGACATTGAGCGTGATAACGGAGCCGACCAGCACGACGCCCGCCCAATAAGGCAGCTTGGGAAAGATGTAGGCCAGAGTGGTGCCGGCTCCTTTCATCTGCGGCATGGTGTAGAAGAAGCCGATGAACAGCACAAACACCACTGCGATCTTGCGGAACCGGGGCGAATCGAAGCGGCCCTCCGCGAAGTCCGGGATCGTATAGGCGCCGAACCGTCGCAGCGGCCCGGCGATGAATAAGAGCAGGAACAGATAACCGCAGGCGTAACAGACCGGATACCACAGCGCGTCATAACCGGCGCTCATCACCATGCCGGCCACGCCCATGAACGACGCCGCGCTCAGATATTCACCCGAGATCGCGCTGGCATTCCAACCCACGCTCACGCTCCGGCCCGCCACGAAGAAATCACTCGTGGTCCGCGATTTTTTCGCGGACCAAAACCCCATCCAGATTGTCGCCAGCACGGTGATCGCGCTGAACGCCACGATCCAGAGATCGATGGCCGCCGCGCTGGCGGGCGGCGTCATCGCGTGTCCTCCCGAGTCTGGCCAGGGCCGGCGTTCTTTTCCTGAACCTCCCTGACTTCCTGTTCTTCCATGGCGATGGAACGGCGAATAAAGATCCAGGCGATCAACCAGACGAAGGGAAAAAACAAAACCCCAAGGATGAACCAGGTCAGCGTAAACCCAAACACCCTCCGCGCCATGAACTCGGGACACAGATAATTCAAGAGCGGCAGACCCAGCAAACTGACCAGAAAGGACACCGCGCAGGCGCTCGACAATTGCAGCTGACGCCGCATCAGTCGGCGCAGGAATCGTTCGCTATGAATGTCCGTTCGTTCGGGCACCGGAGCCATGGGACGCAGCTATGTAGCAAATCACCGCGGGCCGGGCAACCTCCCTGGTAAATGAAATCTGGGGCCCGCAGTGAGTGTCACCACAGAGGGCACAGAGAACACGGAGGTGACGCGTTTACGCCCGAATAAATGGCCGCCCGCAAATCCTGGCGGGAATGAAAGATTTCTCCGTTTAGTGGTACAAAGAACGGCGAGGTAAAATGGTGCGCGAAGGCTCAGGCTTTGTGATCTATGTGATCTTTGTGGTTAATCCTTGGGATTGCCCGCGCTCGGAGGTTCTCCCTCGGTGCGTGAGTCCGCCCACGTTGTTACAGCAATTTGATCTGCATTTCGTCTTTGGCGAGGGATTCGCCGAGGCCTTCCACGCGGGCCTGGCGCCGTTCCATGATGTGCTTGTCGGTCTTGGGATCGTAGGGCACCGGGTAATTGCCGTCATAACAAGCCATGCAGAAGGTTTCCTGGCCCAGACCGGTGGCCTTCACCATGCCGGCCTGCGACAGGTACGCCAACGAATCGGCGTTCAGATATTTGCGGATCGCATCGATGGAATAATTGGCGGCCATCAGCTTGTTGCGATCAGGAAAATCGATCCCATAGACGCAAGGATGCATATGAGGCGGACAACTGACGCGCACATGGACTTGCTCGGCCCCGGCTTCCTTGAGGGTGTTGACGCGGGCTTTACAGGTCGTCCCGCGCACGATCGAATCGTCCACGATCACCACCCGTTTTCCGCGCACTAATTCCGGGATGAGATTCAGTTTCACGCGGACATTGAAGTCGCGGATGAGCTGGCTGGGCTGAAGAAAGCTGCGGCCGACGTAATGGTTGCGGATGAAGGCCATTTCGTAGCGGATACCGGCTTCCTCGGAGTAACCGAGCGCGGCGTAATTTCCACTGTCCGGCACCGGCACCACGATGTCGGCTTCCACGGGATTTTCGCGGGCCAATTGGCGTCCCATCTCGACCCGGACCTTGTAAACGTTCCGATTGGCGATGGTGCTGTCCGGCCGCGCGAAATAGACGTATTCGAAGATGCAGAAGGCGCGTTTCTCCTGTTCGGGGAAGGCCTGGAAACTTTGGACGCCTTGATCATTGATCACCACGATCTCGCCGGGCTCGATGTCGCGTTCGAACTTGGCATGGATGAGGTCCAGCGCGCAGGTCTCGCTGGAGAGCACCCAGCCTTGGTCGAGCCGGCCCAAACAAAGCGGCCGAAACCCATGCGGATCGCGCACCCCGATGAGCTCGTTGTCGGTCATGATCACCAGGCTGAACGCGCCTTCGATCTGGCGGATGGTTTCCACCAGGGGATTGGCCTGCCGGTTCGAGCGCGGTTGCGCCATCAAATGCAGGATGATCTCGCTGTCGATCGTGGTTTGGAAAATCGAGCCGCGTCCCTCCAGTTCCTCGCGCAATTGAGCTGCATTGGTGAGGTTGCCGTTGTGGGCGATGGCGATCTTGCCGCGCGCGCAATCGACCGTGAGCGGTTGCGCGTTGCGGATATGCGACGAGCCGGTCGTGGAATAACGCGTATGCCCGACGGCCATCGAACCGGGCAAACCTTGCAGGATTTCGCCATGAAAGATCTGAGACACCAAGCCCATCCCGCGATGGACGCGGAATTGGCGGCCGTCACAGGCCACGATCCCGGCGCTCTCCTGTCCGCGATGCTGCAGCGCATAGAGGCCGTAATAAGTTAATTCGGCCGCGTTGGGATGCCCGTAAACGCCAAAGACACCGCAATAATGCTTCGGATAAGGCTGCATGAGTTCTGGTCGCGCGCGCAGATCCAAGCCTGCTTCCGCATGGGGCGCAAGTCCCAACTGGATCCGGATGTTGGTTTTCGGATCTGGTTTGTGGTTGCAATACACCACTTACAAGATACCAGAGATCAAAGGTCAGGGTAGGGATCAGTTTTGGGCAGTTTTTTTAGCGCTTGGACCGCAGCGTGTCCACAGCCGAGCCGACGTGCGAATCGATCCAACCGCCGAGGAAGCGAGCACTTGTGTGCCGTTCTCACCCCTCACCCCGCCCTCTCCCCGTTGAGGGGAGAGGGAGTCCCGGACCGCTTCTGAGATGCTACTTCGCTGGGACCTGAAGGGTCGAAATCACTTTGTGCACGCCTTCGGTGGCCAGGGCGATCTTGACGGCCTGGGAAACTTGCTCGGCCGAATCCACTCTCCCCGACAAGGTCACCAGACCGTCGGTGGTGTCCACATTAATGTGCATGGCCGGCAAACCGGGTTCGGCAATCAATCTAGCTTTCACCGCGGAGGTGGTCCGGGCATTTGCAGCCGTGTCGGCGATGGAACGGCCGGCGGCCTTGGCCTTCTCTCGCACCACGGTGCCGGTTCGGGCCAGTTCCTCCTTCACCGCTTCGGCGCTCGTTTCACTGATTTCTCCGATGCGCGCGGTGAGATCGGTCACGCCGGAGGTGACCTGAGCCCGGGCTTGTTCGAGCTGTGCCTTGCCGGTGTCTTGCTGCAGATACCAATAGCCGAACGCGCCGGCGCCTACTCCGAGCAGGAAGCTGAGGAACATTCGTTTCATGGCCTGAGGCTAGTGAGGTGTTTCCTAAATAGCCACACCTTGGTGCGCCAGACTCGGCGCGATCTGCCGGGCGCGCCGACACTAACTTGCGTTTGCGTTGCGGGCCCGGGCGACGTCTTTGAGCAAACGAACGACCAGGGCAGTCCAGCCCGTCTGATGGGTGGCGCCCAGGCCGCGCCCGGTGTCCGCATGAAAATATTCGTGGAACAAAATGAGGTCGCGCCAGTGCGGGTCCTGACTCCAGCGTGGATCATCGCCGTGACAAGGCCGCCGGCCGGAGGCATCGGGCAGAAAGAGCTTGCCCAGGCGGCCGCCCAGTTCGCGCGCGACTTCCTGCAAGGTCCGGAACTGGCCGGAGCGCGCGGGGCACTCGACCTTGAACTTGGGCCCATAGAAAAGATGATAGCGTTCGAGCGCCTCAATGATGAGGTAGTTGGTCGGAAACCAAATGGGTCCACGCCAATTCGAGTTGCCTCCAAACAGGCCGGTGTTGGATTCCCCAGGCACGTACGCCACCCGATGGACTTCACCACCAGCGTCAAATTCGTAGGGGTTCGCCCCGTGAAACTTCGACAGAGACCGAATCCCGAACGGCGACAGGAATTCCTCCGGGTCCAACAAGTAGCCCAGCACCCGTTCAAGCTGTTCACGTGATGGGATGGCAAGCAGTCGATAACTTTTGCGCCGGCCGGGTTCATCGATGGAGAGATGGCGCGACATCTCCGGGCGATGTTTGAGGAACCAATCCATGCGTTTGGCGAACCCCGGGAGCATGTGACAGGTGTCTGTTTCGAGCACTTCCACCGCGATCAGTGGCAACAAGCCGACCAGAGAACGGGTTTTGAGCGGGACCACCGCGTGATCGAACTGGATCTGATCGTAGTAAAAGCCGTCCGTTTCGTCCCAAAGGCCGCTGCCTCCCAGGGTGTTCATCGCCTCGGTGATCTGGACGAAATGTTCAAAAAACTTCGAGGCCATGTCTTCATAGGCGGACCGGATGCGGTCGCCGTCCCGGGCCAGTTCGAGAGCCATGCTGAGCATGGTCAGACAATAGAAAGCCATCCAGGCGGTGGCGTCGGCCTGTTGCAGTCGCCCGCCCGTCGGCAGCGGCTTGGACCGGTCAAACACGCCGATGTTGTCCAGACCCAGGAAGCCGCCGGCGAACAGATTCTTGCCGTCGGCATCCTTGCGGTTGACCCACCAGGTGAAGTTCAGGAGGAGTTTCTGGAAAACGCTTTCCAGGAAGTCGCGATCGCGTTGACCGGCGGGATCGGCGATCTTGTATACGCGCCAGGCGGCCCAGGCCTGCACCGGCGGGTTCACATCGCCAAAGGCAAACTCATACGCCGGGATCTGCCCGTTGGGATGCATATACCATTCGCGCAAAAGCAGGCTCAGCTGGTCCTTGGCAAATTTGCCGTCCAACCGCGCAAACGGAATCATGTGGAACGCCAGATCCCAGGCGGCGAACCACGGGTACTCCCATTTATCGGGCATGGACAGGACATCACGGCTGTAAAGGTGGCGCCATTCGGTGTTGCGGGCGTGAGCGCCTTTCCGTTCGGGAGGCGGCGGCGGGGCGCCGTGGTCGCCTTCCAACCATTCCGTCACTACATAATGGTAGAACTGCTTTGACCAAAGCAGGCCCGCATAGGCCTGGCGCACCACGTTCAATTCTTCAGGATCTTGACAGGTTGGACACAGGGAACTGAAGAATTCGGCCGCCTCGCGTTGGCGTTGAACGAAAATCTCCTCGAACTCGACGTCCAGCGCGCCGGCCGCCCCGCCCGACGGTCGCGTGGCCGCCCCTGACGAGGGACCGGAATGGACCTGATCAGCGCACAGGCGCAAGCGCAAGACGCGCGTTTCGCCCGGCCCCAGTTCGAGCAGATAATGAGCGGCCGCCTTCGTGCCGATCTGCGCAGGGTTCACCGCCTCTTTCTGTCCCTCGATGAGGCGCGCGTGGAAGGCGTCTTTGACGTAACGTTGCTCGTTGGGCTGGCCCCAAAGCCGTTGCGTATTGGTCTCATTATCCGTGAAAAGCAACGCCGGCTGGGTTCCGGCTGAATCGGCCTCCAACCATAGGGTGAACGGGCCGAGCGTTTCATGCGTGGCCTGGATGCACGAGTGACCTGGAACTGCGCGCAGTTGGGGGCGCCCTTCTTGACTCCCGGGAGATGCCCAGGTCCAGGTGTTGCGGAACCAGAGTGTGGGCAAGACATGTAAACGAGCCGCCGCCGGACTGCGGTTCACGAGGGTCAACCGGATCAGGATATCATCGGGACTAGCCTTGGCGTATTCGGCGAACACATCGAAGTAACGATCTCCGTCGAAGGCGCCCGTGTCCCTCAATTCGAACTCTGGCATCTCCCGGCCGCGATTGCGGTTTTCTTCGAGCAAACGCGCATAGGGAAACTCACCTTGCGGGTACTTGTAGAGGGCTTTCATGTAGGAATGGGTCGGACTGGATTCCAGGTAGAAGTATTCCTCCTTCACATCCTCGCCGTGATTGCCCTCGCCGCCGGTCAGTCCAAACAAACGTTCTTTCAGAATGGGATCCCGCTCGTTCCACAGGGCCAGCGCGAAGCACAGGCGACATTCGCGATCCGTGATGCCCAGCAGGCCGTCTTCACCCCATCGATACGCGCGGCGGGCGGCCTGATCGTGCGGGAAATAATCCCAGGCCGTGCCGGCCGCCGAATAATCCTCCCGCACAGTCGACCACTGCCGTTCCGAAAGGTAAGGACCCCAACGTTTCCAATTCTTTTGCCGCGTCGCATCCTCCGTCAAACGGCTGGCTTCGGCCGTGGCGTCCCGGCGCGAAAACGCCGCCGGGCTGCTGTCGAATCCCCGGTGTGGTTGATGTGGTTCGTTCACAATGCCGTTCGTAACGGGCGAAAGTGACTTGGCTCAGCGCCGATCGTCAACCCGGAAAAGTTTGCTGAGCTGTAGCGGCGGTCTGCGACCGCCGAGGATAGAAGGAGTTGGAATTAAAGAGCGGCGGTTGATTTTGTGTTTGGCAACACAACGCTACGTGCTGAGAACAAGCTAGGAACGGCGCACCGAGGCCCAACGGGCCGTCCATTCCTGAGCCCAGGCCGAAGGCCTGGGCTGCCTGCGCCGCGAAGCCGACGGCCTGAAAGGCCGCGCTAACGGCTCGGATACCCCCAACGGTTCGAGTTCACCCAGCCCGTTGGGCTGGGCTCAGGAATTTCCGCGCCGTTGGCGCTCGGTTCGAGCTGTGCGCGCTAAACAGCTACAGAATCCTTTCGCCTTGTTTCCGCTTTCCGCTTTCCGCTTTCCGCTTTTCCCCCTCACTCCACCTGGGCGGTCATGGCGACGAACGTGGGCGCCAATTGATTATTGAAGCTCTCCAGGACGATACGTTGGATGACCTGCGGACGTTTCGGGACAATGGCGAACCAGCGGACTTGCCCGATCGTGGTGAGGAGATCGCCGGCGGAACGGGAGCCCGGCACTTCATAAGGCCGCACATAATCCGCAAACTCCTCGCCGTTCTTCCACACAATCTCCTCCGATTTGCCGTCGGCATATTCCAGGCGCGCTTTGGCCGCCGGCACATCCTGAACGTCCGGGTCGCCGTCCGGGAAGCCCCAGCCGGCCACGCCGCCGAGCACATAGAGTTTGGTGGCTTTGGTGCCGACGGAGAAATCGACTCGTTGGGGCAAAGTCTTGGCGAAGCCGGTGCCGCCTTTCAAGACCACGACATTGCGGCCACCGGGGGAGGTCGCCGGATTGGCGATATTAAACGGGATGTTATCGACCATCACGATCCCGAATTGTTTGAAGGCCAGAGACGGATTGGGGCCTTGCACCGCGTAAAGGCCTTTGCGGCTGTCGGCCGTGAAGGCGGCGGTCAAATCCAGCGGACGGAACCCGCGCGGGATATTGGCGGCGAGAAAGCCGACGATATCGCGCAGGTTTTTGTCGCCGAGGGCTTCGATCCCCTCGGGCATGAGGGAAACGCCCGACGATCGGCGTGAGCTGATGTCAGCCTGGCGGATCTCCACTTCGCCCTCGAGGTTAAGCAACACGATCTTGTCGCTGTTCTCCGATTTGATGAGGCCGGTGTATTCGTCGTGTTGTTTGGTGATGATCGTGTAGGAAACGAAATTTCCTTCGACCACCTGGTTGGGATCCAGGATGTGAGTGAGCAACAACGCTTCGCCCTGTAAGCCGACTCCGGTGAGATTCGGTCCGATTTCCTTGCCTTTGTCGCGGAACTTATGGCAGACCGCGCAGTGTTTTTCGAACAGTTCCTTGCCGTTTTTGACATCGGCCGGCTGGTGGAACGCGGCTTGGAATCGGGCGACCAGGGCGTCCTTTTCCCGGGTTGGAATCGCGCCGAGCGCCAGGAGGACCGTGGCGGCCTTGCGCGCGACGGCGGGGTCGGGATGATTGAGCAGCCGGCCGGGACCCTGCACGCCCAGATCCGACATGGGGATGGTCTTGGCGCTCAAAGCCGACAAGAGTTCCATCGACCATTCACTGCGGCGCAAGAGGGTGCCCAGCGCCAAGGCCCGGTTCTCCGAGGTCAACTTTGCGAAATTGCCGATCAACGTGGCCGCGACCAGCGGGTGACTGGTTTTGGCGAGCTCCGTGATGATTTGTTTCTGCACTTCCTTGGAGGCGCCTTTGTGCAGCAGGGCGTCCAGACGCGGGATCACATCCGGGTGCATCGGCTCGATCGTCATGACCTGCGAGATCAGGGTGTTGCGGTCCTCGTCCTTCATCTTTTCCTTGTCGAGGTCCGTGAGGAGACTCTTGCGAAGCGCGGCCAACTCGGTGGCGAGGGTGCCGCGATGATCGTAATGGGAAACCAACGGATAGGCGGCGACTTTCAGCGCGCGATTATCGGTCTTGAGGAAATTGCGGATGGCCGCGTCAAGGTTGGTGGAGGAGACGGGAGCGAACTCGGCGAGATGTTTGGCGAAGACGGCGAGCACGGCGATCTTGAGTTTATCGGTGCCGGGAGCCTGGCGGGCGGCATGAGCCAGGATCCAGGTGGTGGCGGCCTGATCCTGGTTCCGAACGAAATCTTCCACCAACGGGCTGACCAGCTCGCGATAGGAATCGGGTTTGTCGGACGCGAACGAGTTCCGGATGAAATTGGTGGGCGCGAGTCTGGCCATGCCCAGCAGGGCGGATTTGGTCCAATCATCCTTAAAGTCGGGGAACAGTTTGTGAGCGGCGGCGATGCTTTCCCTGGTGGGCGGCCATTGCGTCAGGGCCAGCAACGCATCCAGGCGCGTGCGTTCCGCGGTATCCTTGGTGAGTTTGAGGACACTGGCGATGACGTTGCTGGACGGCGCGCTGCGCAGTTCAGGCACGACGCAGAGGGCGCTGTTTTGCACGGAGGGATGATTGTCGCCCAGCGCGGCGATCAGGTTGGCATCGGTGAGGGCGTTGAGCAGATGCAACGTCCAGAGCGCATGAATACGCACGTGCATCAGCCGGTTGCTGTTCAAGAGCGTGACCAACTGCGGCACGATCGAGCCGTCCTGGCGCTCGTCCAGAAGCCTTTGGGCGGTGCGGCGAACCCAGCCGTTCGGGTGTTCGAGCGCCTTGACCAACTCCGCCGAAGTGGCCAGGGAAAGCGTCGGCAGCGGATAGGTGCGCGCCATCTTATGCTGGATGCGCCAGATGCGTCCGTGCTGATGATCGCGGTCCGGGCGGATGGCAGCATTGCCGCGTCCGTGAGCCACGCCGTGAATGTCGTTGTGGGCGATCGCCTGATTATAGAAATCCAAAACATACATGGCCCCGTCCGGCCCCACTCGCGTGTCGATCGGCCGGAACCAGAGATCGGTCCCCGCGACGAACTCCACATCCTCGCGCCGGGTGGCTTCGAAGCTGGGACTTTCCAGCCGCGACAGGATGTCCTCGTGAACGATGTGCACGGTGGGTTCGCAGACGAAATGGCTGCCGTGATATTTTTCCGGCCAGGCGCCGCCGTCATAGAGCGTGCAGCCGGAGGCGGCGGTAAAGACGCCCGCCGACGAGACCTGCACGTATTCTGGACGTTGGTCGCTGAACAGCGGCCAGACTTTCTGATGGTCCTCAATCGACTTGTAGCTGATGGCGTTGCCGAGCCGTCCTCGAGCCAGGTAACGCTCCGGCATCACCACATGGTTGATGTGCGGCCCGTTGGCCATGGTGAAGAAAAGTTCGCCGTCGATGGAGAAATCGATCCCCCAGGAATTCCCGCTGTACGAAGAAACCTGTTCGATGGCGCTGCCGCTGGGACGGAATCGGAAGATCCCATTGCCGATTCGGCCGAATCTTCGGCCCGCGCCGCCGACGATGTTGGTGGATTCCGTGCCGCTATAGCCCTGGCAGCCGTAGATCCAGCCGTCCGGGCCCCAGCGCAGGTTGTTGATCACCGCATGGGTGTCATAACGGCCAAACCCGCTGAATAACACTTCGCGTTTGTCCGCCACCCCATCGCCGTCCGTGTCCCGCAGGAACAGGATTTGGGGCGCCTGCGCCACGATGACGCCATCCCGGTAGAAGACGAAACTGGTTACCAGATCCAGGCCGTCGGCAAAAACCTTGCGGCGATCAATTCGCCCGTCTCCGTCGGTGTCTTCCAGGATCAGGAGGGCGTCGCGGGCCGGTTCCTTCTCTGGTTTAAAGGGGTAATCGGGAGTAATGGCCACCCACATCCGGCCGCGAGCATCCCAATCGATCGAGATGGGTTTGACCACGAGGGGTTCGGCGGCCACGAGGCTGAGCTTGAACTCGCGGTTGACCTGGATCTTTTGAGAAGCCTGCTCCGGGGCCGTGGGGCCGCCTTCCGGATAGCGAAACGAAGCCAGCTCCTCCGAGCGTAGCAGCCCGTTGACGGGGCGATGCCCGGCCCAAGCGATCCCGCGCAGCAACAGCCCGCGAAAATGAGGAAGGCTGAAGTTGGCGTAATGATGCCCCGGCAAACAGACGAACGAACGGCCGCGGCCATTCTCATAGGTCCACATTTGGGGGACAATTTCCTTGGCGCCGTGAAAGGTGGTGGCCAGCACCTTGATTCCGGGCATCAAATGCAATCGATAAAATGATTCGTCCTGCAGATCGAAGTTCGAAACTCCTTCCGTGATCGGGTGGCTGTAATCCTGGAAGTAAAGCCCGGTCAGCCCGCGGCTCCAATTGGTCACTCCGTGTTCCTTGGCGCCGCCAGCCACGGTCTTGAACCAAGCCGCGTTCGTTCCGCAAATGGCGTCGTGGAGCGCGACCAACCCGCCGCCGCGCCGCACAAAACGCTCCAGATTCTTTCGATCCGCCGGCGCCACATTGTTGCCGTCCGACGCGTAAAGAACCAGCACGTCGGTGCGATCCAACTCTTCGCGCGACGGAAATCGCTTGGCCCCGCTCGCGACGGCGCCCCGTTCATTGAGCAGGCGGGTCCAATCTTCGAGGAAACGTGGATAATCGTGTTCGCCCGGGCCGTGGGTTTTTTCGCTGGCGCGGATAAACACACGCAGCGGTTTAGGGGGCTGAGCGGGGGATGCTGCCACCGTCATCAGGGCGACAGCCAAGGCGATTCGCACTTTCATTGCGTCGGGCACGGAATAGTGAACACCCCTCAGTCTGAAGTGAAACCTGGAGGGAATCAATCGGGAAACCGGTTCAGGCCGGTTCAGGGTTCAGGGTTCGGGGTTCGGGGTTCAGGGTTCAGGGTTCAGGGTTCAGCCCAGCTTTCCGCTTTCCGCTTTCCGCTTTTCCCCCTCCGCTTTTCCCTCCCTTACCAGCTTACGGGCACCGGCAGGCGCGCCCCGAATCTGTTGGTGTAAAACACCTGTTTATGGGCGGAGCCGTATTCGTGGACCAGGCGGGTGATCTTGACGTCGTAACAGCAGTATTCTGCGATCTCGAGCAGTTTCCCTTCTTTGAACCAACGGATGGCTTGCAGGCCCTCGGTGGTTTTTTCCACGCCCATGGTGGCTTGGGCGATGGAATCCAGCCCAAGCCGGTGCGTCAGGCTTTTACGCAGCTCGACGAGCAGATCCAGGGTCGGCAACTGGCGCAGATCCAGGATCGTGTAGTAATGCAACACTTCATAGTCGAAGCCCAGGTTGTTAAACCCCACCACCATGTCGGCCCGCTGCAGTTCCCTGACCAAATCGTCCACATCCGCCTCGCCGTAGACACGGTAATCGCTTCGGGCCGTGCTGTAGGTGACGCCCACACTCATCCGCATGTCGCGCACGTTATCCCAGCCGCCCACTTCGTCGGCGGACTTTTGTGTTTCGAGATCGAAATAGACAATGTTCTTCATGAGGCGAGCCGATGTGTCCGATCTGTCCGATCTGTCCGATCCGTCCGATCCGTCTGATCCGTCTGATCCGTCTGATCCGTCTGCTCCGCTGTCGCCAAGAGTTTGTCTCACGCGGCGGCAAAATGGCGCGCGACCTTGGCGATGCCGGCGGCCACCTCCCGAATATATTGCTCGCTCATCGCTTCGTGGATCGTCACGCGCACTCCCGTTTGCAGAATGGCTTCCGCCTCCGAGCACTGAACTTGATTGTAATCCATGCTCGTTAAACCCGACTCGCGCACCGGCCAGCGGCCTGCGAAGAAACCGTGTTTGAGGAAAACCGGGTTGCGATGCAACGGCACCGGGATGTAACCCGCGCCGGCTTCGATCCCCTCTGCCGCGAGGGCTTTGACGAACTGGGCCCGGTCACACCCGAACGCCGCCGGACGCAGGCGCAACATGTAGAACCAATACACGCACCGATCCTCCGGATGCACCTCATGCGGGATCAGCCCGGGCACCGAAGTAATTTGTTCGGTCAGGAGTCCGCCGAGCCGGGCGCGGCGGCTCACGATGTTCTCCAAGCGATCCAGTTGCGCGGCGGCGATCCCCGCTTGAGGTTCCGTCATGCGATAGTTGGTGGCAAACGATTCGAACAACCCGCCTTTGATCCGGTCGAAGCCCTTGTCCCCGAAGCGCTGCAGCAACGGGCCGAAGCGCGCGTCATTCGAACCAACTACTCCGCCATCGCCGCAGGTGATGTGTTTGGAGTTCTGCAAAGAGAAACAGGCGATGTGCCCAATGCTGCCGATGGGCTGGCCCCGGTACCGTGCCCCCCAGGCCTGCGCGCAGTCTTCGATCAAGATCAACCCATGCCGATCGCAGAGAGTCTTCAAGGCCGTCAGATCACACGGATTCCCGCAAAGATGCACGGCGATGATGGCTTTGGTCTTGGGCGTGATCCGTTTGGCCACGTCGGTCGGGTCCAGGTTGTAAGTGCCCGGCACCAGGTCCGCGAAGACCGGCACGGCCTGTTGGTAAATCACCCCGATCACCGTCCCGATGTCCGTGATCGGCGACGTGATCACTTCATCACCGGGCGCGATCCCGGCCGCAGCCACCGCGATGTGCAACGCGGCCGTCCCCGAAGAACACGTCATCGCATGTTGGACCGGACAGATCTTCCTGAACTTTTCCAGCAACAGGTTTGTGCGCGGAGCTTTCCAATAAAACAGCGTGTCCTGTTCCAGCGTTCGGTTCAGTTGGTCCCGTTCCGGTTCGCCCCAGCGCGGCCCCGCTTTGAAACGTTGTGTGACGGATTTGGGTCCGCCCTCCAGCGCAAGGGCCAGCTTGTTGGAGCTGCCGGCGCTCGAGCCGGATTCCGCCGCGCGTGCCAGCGTTCCCCCCAGCATCGCGCTGGATGAAGCCGCCAGAAAACGGCGCCGCGACAGCGAAGAGGGTGAACCTGGGGGACCAGGCCGACGAGCAGGGTTGGGGTCGGGCATAGGTTCCATTCAGGAAGCGCTCGGGTTGGGACACAAGCAAAATTATCGCAAGAAGCACGCCCTTCCTCGGCGCAAGGGTCGGTTCCTGCTGGTGTCGGCGCTGCTGACCATGTTATGACGTGAGCGAAAGTATCACGCATGCAGCGAAAGCTCCCGTCACCAAAACCGCCGCCAGCGCCGTCGGCCTCCGGTTCGGACGCGAATGATCTCACGGCGCGTCTGCGGGCGGCGACGGAGATCCTGGAGAAGGCGGCCGGGGACCGGGTTTTGCTGGCTTCATTGGCGGTGGAGGAACGCACGCGTTTGCTCAAAGCCGCCGGCGACATTTATTGTCCGGACGTGAGCGAGCGGCGGCGCTTGGTCAAGGCGCGGGTGCGGCGGCGCAAGGCGGAGAAGCTGGAACGGGATCAGAATGTTTTGCAGGAAACGGGCATCCGGAAGTTGCGCAGGGAAAAAGCGTTCATCACGCCGAATCCGCCGCCGGCGCCGGACTTCGAACCGCAGGAGGTGACCGACGATCCGGAGTTTCGAGAGGTGATCGAGCCGCAGAACTGTTACATCTGCAAGCAGGACTTTTCCGTTATTCATCACTTCTATGATCAGCTCTGTCCGGTTTGCGCGGAGTTGAATTTTCGTAAACGCACCGAGTTGGCCGATCTGCGCGGCCGGGTGGCGCTCTTGACGGGCGGCCGGGTCAAGATCGGTTATCAGGCCGGGATCAAACTGTTGCGGGCTGGGGCGCGCCTGATCGTGACCACGCGTTTCCCGCGGGATTCGGCGGCACGCTATGCCGCGGAAGAGGATTTCGAGGATTGGGGCGATCGGCTCGAGGTCTTTGGGCTGGATCTGCGCCATACCCCGAGCGTGGAAGCGTTCTGCCAGCATATCTTGGCCACTTACCCGCGCCTGGATTTCATCATCAACAACGCCTGCCAAACCGTGCGGCGCCCGCCGGATTTTTATCGGCACATGATGGCCCGGGAATCCGCAGCACTGGCGGAGATGCCGGCGGAAGTCCGGCGTTTGCTGGGCGCCTACGAGGGTTTGCGGCGGTATCACATGTTGCCGGAAGGTCCGGCTGAAGGGGCTGTTTTAACCCCGGCGCCACGTTCGGCAGGACTTGCGGGTCTGACCCGCGCGCCGGAATTATCGCAGGTGCCCCTCTTGGCGGGTCCGGCAGGCCAGAAGGATCTGTTTCCGGAAGGGCAACTGGACCAGGATCTGCAACAGGTGGATTTGCGTGAACACAATTCCTGGCGCCTCACCTTAGCGGAAGTGTCCTCGGTTGAACTGCTCGAGGTGCACCTGGTCAACGCGGTGGCCCCGTTCCTCCTCAATGCACGGTTGAAGCCGCTGATGTTGCGCACGCCTGAGCGCGACAAACACATCGTCAACGTCTCCGCCGTCGAAGGCCAATTCTATCGCAAATTCAAGACGACGCGCCATCCGCACACCAACATGGCCAAGGCCGCCTTGAACATGATGACGCGCACAGCCGCGGCGGATTATCACGCGTGCGGCATCCACATGAACAGCGTGGATACAGGTTGGGTGACGGACGAAGACCCGGCGCACATCGCGGCGCGCAAGACGCGCGACCATCGGTTTCATCCGCCCCTGGACATCGTCGATGGCGCCGCCCGCATCGTGGACCCGATCCTGGACGGGTTTAACACCGGCCGGCATGTCTGGGGCAAATTCCTCAAGGATTACCAGGCCACCGATTGGTGACTCGCCTCATTGGCGGGCCCCGAAAGCGGCGTAGCATGTGTTTTTGTGCAGGACCTCCACTTCGCGAAAGCCCACGGCGCGCAACAGATCCAACTGAAACGTGAGCGGCTTGGGGGTGTCCTCCTGCTCCACATACGCGAAGACATGATCGCGGTAGGACTCGTCCTTCATGTCGACCAGATAACGCCCATAACGGTCGCGCATCAGGCGTTCGATTTCCGGCAGCTCATGCTCGACCAGATCATAGATCCAAAGTGAACCGCCTGGCTTCAAAGCCCGTCGCATCTTGGCGAAGACCTCGCGCCATTCTGTGTCCGTGCGCAAGTGATGCAAAACCGCCGCCGCCACAATGAGGTCGTAGGCCGCCTCGCCCAACGCCGCCTCGCGGATGTCAGCTTGCACGGTGCGCAGCCTGCCGCGCGTGGCGCCGCCAACCCGTTGCTCGGCCCGTTCCAACATCGGCTGGCTCAGATCCAGCAAGGTCACGTCCAGATTCGGCGCGCGCTCCAGCAGTTTCAGGCTGTAATTGCCCGCGCCGCAGCCGATGTCCAACAGACTGGTGGCAGTCGGGTTGCTGGTCGACGCGGCTTCCGCGATCAACTCGAGGCTCAGGACGGAATCCACTTGGGCGATGTTGCCGGTTTCGAGGTGACTGAAGCGTTCGACATCGTGGTCGAATCGCTCGCGAATTTGTTGCACGGTCGATTTCATTTATGCAGCGGCTGTTTTACGATGGGGCCTGCACCCTGCGCCATACTACTTCCGTAGTAGCGAGCGCTTGGCTTTGCGTGTCCGACATTCCTCGCGCCCCGATGGAGCACAGTCCGTTCTTCTATGCTCATGAATAAACCACATTAAGAGCAGCGATGAAAAGGCCGGCCTGGGGCGTCCATCGATCGTTCACAGGTGGCCGGTCTCCGTCTGGCTCAGCGGGAACTGTCACGTGCGACTCTCCTTGGTTAGGCCATTGCTGGCCTGTTTCACTTCTTTCGCGGGCCGGGTAGCCAGCAAGCGTTGGGTGTTGCCGGCGCGGATCTGTTCCAGGGTTGCCGGTTCGTTCACGGATTCCTTCAGCTTCAGTGCGGCCGCCTCGAAGTAAAACAAAGGTGCGTGAGACCCAAACAAGAGGCGCCGGGCCGGAATATCACGCAGAAGTGTCTCGATTCCGGCCACGCCTTCGAGCATGGCAATTTCCACATAGATCTCTCCGGCTGCAAGCAGATCGGAGAGCCGCTTCCCGCGCAATGCCGTGAGGGCATTCAGCAAGATAAGCCGCAGCCCGGGAATTTGTTTCACGATTTCCGCCAATGGCGCCGGGTCTACGGGCGCCACGCGCAGGCGCGGATGCATCATGCGTTCGTCTTCCATCACCAAGGCGAGTTGAACGATCAAACCTAGATCTGTCGCCAAACGAAGGAGACGCGCGAAGGCAGGCGAGTCGAGTCCGTAGCCGTGATAGTTGGGATGGAGTCGGATGCCGGGCATGCGATGCCGTGTCGCGCAGCGGCGCAGTTCTTCCTCCCAATCGGGAGCGGCGGGATTGACGGAACCGAAAGGCAGGACCAGGCCGGCGCTGTGTCGCCGGCAGTCATCAGTGAGTTGGGCGTTTACGGCGGCGAGATCTTTATGCAACAAACCATCGAAACTTCCGGCCCAAGCCTGCGACACGCCCTGTTTGCGCAAACTGGCGACCAAAGCGGGCGCTTCATCCTGGGCCAGACGCCGCAGCGGCCAACGCGAGAGGCTCACGTTGACGTCCACCCAAGCCGTCTTGGAACGCGGTTCCGCGGCCAGGGCAGCGGCGGGGGTGAGGGTGGCGCTCGCCACGACCGTCGCCCCAACTGCTGCGGCCGCGCTGGCGGCTGTCTTGACGAATGCGCGTCGACAGAGGCGAGCCTGGGGATCGAATGGCCATGGGGCGCATGGGCCGCTTGAGCCTGCTGCGACGAGGGGTCCGGCCCCAGTCGTGGGTGATTTGCCGACCTGATCGTCCTCCGGGCGTTCGGGTGAATGGTTGCAGGGCGTCACTTCATTCCTTTCGCTTGCAGGATCGGGCGTAGCAAACGCCGGAGGTTTCCACCCAGGATTTGGCGTTTGCTGGCCTCGGGAAGGTTGGCGCCTGTCACCTTGGCTAGTTGTGACGCGAAGCTGCGTCCGCCGGCGTCGCTGCCATAGATCACGCGGTCGACCCCGAGTTCGCGCACAGCCATCTCGGTGACGCCGGCGGTGGGATCGCCTCCGGCGAGGTCCGCGTAAGTGTTGGGGAAGGGGCGGATGGTGCGCAAACCGAGTTCCCAATCACCGCCGGAATGTCCGCAGACCAGTTTGGCGTTGGGATGTCGTGCGGCCAGGTCGACGAGGTCGGCCGGAGTGGATTCGCCGGGCAGGTTGCCGGTGATTTTGAGCCAGGTGTGTTGGAACACGAGCGCTTGCAGTTCGGTGGCGCGCATCAGGATAGGATCGAGTTCGGGGCCTTTGCAGGGCAAAGCGACCCAGAGTTTCACGCCGACCATGGGCCCATCGCGGACGCAGCGGTCGAGTTCCGCCAGGCTGGCCTCGGTGTGCTTTGGGTTGAGATAAACAAACCCCAACGCGCGATCAGGGAAACGCCGAATGGCGCGCAGGACCTCGTCATTCTCCTGGCGCATTTTTTCTGGAGAAGGGTCGTAACTCCACTCCATTCCCATGAAGACGCAGAGGCGCCCGATGCCCATGCGGTCCGCGTAAAAGAGGAGCTTCTCAAGGCGCGCCTCCGGAGTGCTGCCCGGCACGCCGCTGAGATGACAATGCAGATCCCAGATCTCCATGGGTTCAGGGTTTCACGGTTCAGGGTTCCCGGTTCGGGGTTCGGGGTTCAGGGTTCGGGGTTCATGCTCTGTTTGTCTCTGGCCAGACGACAACGCCATAACTCGGCGCCCGCCCCGAAATAAACCGCCTCGTCGGTGAGCGCGAATCCGCAGCTGACGCGAACCGGCGCGGTCAGGGTTTCGATGACGGAGCCGGAGACCGGGTCGACGACGTAAACGCCTTGGGAAGTGAGGCCGATCACCCGGCCGTCGCGGTGAACGCCCAGGGCGATGTCGATTTGGGTGCCCGGCAACGTGTTGGTGCGCACGACCTGAAACGTGACGGCGTCCAGGACAAACAAACGGTTCCCGACGGTGGTGAACACTTTGCCCTGGGCGGTCGCCGTGGCCGGGTAATTGCGCGCGCCGCTAGCGAGCGACATCTCGAAGATCTTGTGTTTGGTCTTTGGATCCCAAACGAAGAATCGGGCCTCGGCCTCGCGCGCCGCCGTGCCGCCCCCGCCATAATTGCCGCTGCCGCCGAACAGCAAACCGCGGCGCGGTTCGTAAGCCAGGGAGACAATGCTCTGATTGGTGACCAAGTGACGATAGTTCTCGATGGTCTGGTTGCGGCGCGGATCCCAGACAGCCAGAGCGCCGCCCAGTTCGCCGTAGGGCGGTTCACTGCCGACGTAAATCAAACCGTCAGGCCCTCGGACCATGGCCCGCGGGCGAAGGTGCCCATTCCCGATCCCGCCCAAGGAGATGGGATTCGAATTCTGGTCGGTGCCAAATTTCCAGAACGGCTTGGCAGGGTCGTAGAGATTCATGATGGCTCCGCCGTAATAGCAAAGGTACAGCTTTCCCTGTTCTTCCAGCATCGAATAAACCTCGCCGCCGGGCATGTCGCCCAGATGCGTGCTGCGGCTGCTCGCAGGATCAAAACGGAATACCTCCAGCGGCATGGCCGTACTGCCGTAGATGCAGCCGCGCGGCCCGTTTCCCACTAGAAACAGCATGTCGCCCTGTCCTTCATACTCGAATTGGCGCCGGACGATTTTACCACTCGCGGGATCCTTCAAACTGAAGGTGCCGCGTCCGAATTCGGTCACTTCACGGCCATCGCGCAGTTTCAAGCCGGGCCGGGCCGGGGCGGATTGGACGGGCGTGGCCTGTTCGTCGTCGAGACGGAGCAGGTGAGAACCGAATTCGGCATAGACCTGGCCGTCCGTGCGCCGACTCACCGTGACCGTGCCGCCCGGACTTCCTTTCAGATCGGCGGGCAGAATACTGTGATGCTTTTGTGACTTGGGATCGTAGACGACCAAGTCTCCCACAGCGGTGCCGATGCCAACGTAAACTTTGCCGTTGGGCCCTACCGCGAGCGAACGCGCATACATCTCGGTGGGATGCAACCGGCCATGATCCTGCATCTGGCCGGTGGCCGGGGCGTAGCTGACCAGTTTTGCATTGGGATACGTGCAGGCGTAAAGCCGGCTGTCCTGGCCCAGATCGAATTGCCACAGATAATCCTCGCTGGCGGCTGGTTTGCCGATGACTTCGAGTCCGCGCTCAGGCTGCTTTGGGTCGAAGCGCAGGATCAACGCCCCGCTCCAGGTTCCCAGATAGATCCGCCCATCGGGCCCGGCTGTGAACGCCCAGGCGCCCGGGCCTTGGGGCGCATTAAATTGCCGAGCCTGGCCGGTGTCCGGGTCCACCTGCACCAGGAAGAGCAGTCCGCTGAGTTGATTGAAATTGAAATAGAGGGCCTCCCCGCCGCGACCATTCGGTCCAACCAGGCAACCCATCAATCCACCTTTGCGCACCGGTTTACCCAACGACTCAAAAGGCCCAGCGGCATCCGCCCGGCTGGCACTGAGTCCTGCCGCCAACGCCGTGGACAACAAAAGCCAAAGCGTGCGCTGCGAGGATTTCATCGCTTCGGCAGAATACAAATCGGGCCGGGGACAGCCAGGCTTTTCGAGGACCGCGCTGTTGGGCGCATTCGGGCACTGCCCCCGATGCATCAACTGTAGCGGCGGTCTATGACCGCCGTTCGTTCTCTCCATGAACCATGGGGGAAAAGTGGAAAGCGGAAAGCGGAAAGCGGAAACACGGTGGCGTCTTCGGGAACGAAGGGTTCAAGGTCCCAGTGCGTGTGCAAAAGCAGATGGAGGCTACCCATGAACCTCTCCTGTTTCGTAGCAGCCGACGTAAGGAGGCTCACTCTATCCCGGGGCGTTCGTCGGGAAAGAGATCAGAGCCTCGTGACCTCGGCTGCTACGTTAGATTTGGGTTCATGGCCCCAATGTGCGTC
>DATLUX010000077.1:0-29839 GCA_035577805.1 Verrucomicrobiia bacterium | reverse complement strand
CAAGTCGATTGCTCATTGCTCATTGCTCATTGCTCATTGCTCATTGCTCATTGCTAATTAGGTGCTGAAGAGGTTCCGCAGCGTATCAATTGCGCAGCCACGTGCCTCCCGACACGCGTCTCAGGAATCGATTCGACAATGTGGGCCACACCTGCAGCAAAACCCCACAATCGTTCAGAGAACTCCTTGGCGTTCACTGGGCCTAAGTCTGGGCATCGGTGCCGAGCCAGGCAAGCCCAATTCCGCAATGAGCAATGAGCAATGAGCAATGAGCAATTATTGCCGATTGCCGATACTGCCGATTGTCGATTGCGAAGTATTGCGAAGTATCGATTGTCGATTGGCCTTCTCGGGTAGCAACCCACGGGACGAGGCCTGCTCTGAGCTTTTCGAAGGGCTCCATACGAATGCAGAATGGTGAATGCGGAATGCGGAAACACCGGAATCGGTCGGCAGATATGCCCACACTTTAAGAAGTGTGGAAATCTCGCTGAGCGCTAGGTGTTGCGCCATGATTCCAAGAGCGCGGCCGGCGGTTCATCCCCGTAAAAAATGGTGTCCGGTTTTGCTTTGGCAGGGCATTGAATAGAGAATGCTGTCGCAGGATCAGCAATGGCTCCGCGAGTATGTGGCGAAAGGCTGTGAAAAGTCCTTTGCTGCCATCGTGCAGCAGCATCACCGCCTGGTTTATTCGGCGGCGTTGCGACAGGTGCGGGATGCGACTTTGGCCGAAGAAGTCACCCAAGCCGTGTTCGTCATTCTGGCGCGCAAGGCTGGTTCCCTCTCGAACAGCTCGGTTTTGGCAGGGTGGCTGTTTCGCACCACTCGTTTTGTGGCGGCGCACGCGATCCGGGACCAGAGCCGGCGCCAGAAATATGAGAAGGAGGCAGCCCAAATGCATACAGACAAGGCCCAAAGCCCCTTGGAGGTTTCCTGGAACGAAATTGCCCCGGTGCTCGATGACGCGATGGCCCGGCTCGGCGAGGGGGATCGGCTGGCCATCCTTTTGCGGTTCTTCGAACGAAAAGAATTTAAGGAAGTCGGGTCGGCGCTGGGCAGCACGGAAGAAGCAGCGAGGAAACGCGTCACACGCGCGCTCGAAAAACTCCACGCCTTCCTCACCCGCCGCGGAGTAGTCCTTTCCGTGGCGGCGCTCGGCACTGCCCTGACTGCCCACGCTGTGCAGGCTGCCCCTCTGGCTCTTCCCACCGCCATCGCCGCCATGGTGGCAGCGAAGGGCGGTTCCTCGACAACCCTAATGCTCATCCATTCCTCTATGAAAGCCATGTTCTACGCCAAACTCCAGCCCTTGGCCGTTTCCAGCGTAATCCTACTCGCCGCCGGCGTGGGAGCGATCTTTGCTCAACAAATGGTGAAAGCGCCCGCCCCGCGGGTGTTGTTCGAAGACAACTTCGAGAGCGGCAACTTGGATCAATGGACCGGCAACCTCCACGGACCGCACCACGGACTGGTGGTGGTTGATCCGCTCCGGCCGCAAAATCATGTGCTCACGTTCACGGCCCTCGCGACAGCCGGCGACCTTTTTACCATCGAGCCATTCGCGGTGGCGACCAACGTGCAGTATGTCGTGAGCTTTGATTATCTGGGCCTGGCCCAGGACGGCTCGGTGCCCGGCAACCTGGGCGGTTTTTTGGGCATTGCCGCTTCGGTGGACGATTGGCAGGTAGACCGCTCCTGGATCGCTGGGACCGACCTGAGCGCGGTTAGTCCACCGTTCGCTGTGAAGTTAACGGACGATGGCGCGTGGCATCATTATGAGATCGATCTTTCGTCCTGGCTGCGCCAAAGCGGACTTCTCACCATGCACCTCATGCTGGAAGACTGGCGCGACATCGGAGGTGTCCCGGGCGACAGTTACTTCGATAACATCCGATTGACGGCGCTGCAACCCCGTGAGCCGCGATTACAGGTTCACGTCACGGAAATCACCGCTTGTTGGGAGTCGGAACTCAATCAGAATTACCAACTGCAGTATCGTTCCGCCATGACGCCAGGCGGCTGGGTTGACGCGGGTGCGCCGGTCGCCGGCAATGGCGAGATCAACTGCCTGACAAATCATGTGCCTTTCAACGAACCGCAACGGTTCTATCGGGTCATCAAAGTGCGGTGATGGAGAAAGAGCTGGAGCTTGGCCAAAACTTCATTACGGCGGGCGGATCATCTCGAAGCGATCACGGGTCCGGCAGTACCAATGTGGCGGCGCCAGGCGCCCAATCAACGCCAGCCGATCGCTGCACACGCGGGCCTTCAGGACGTCGAACAATTCATCGCGCAGATGAACCCGTTTAACCAGACCGATAATCACCCGGTTGGCTCCGATGTAAAGGGTGCCCCACTCGGTGCACTCGAGGCTGGCTGGAGATTCGGCGATGCGCGGAGGTTTCACCACGGAACTCGCCGCGGTGGTCAGCGCTGCCTGTTGGAGTTCACTGACCCCATACGGCAGGGAGGCCGCGCAGCGGTTCATGGCTTCGGCGATCGCTTCGTCAACCAGGTTGACGACAAACTCATGATTGATTCGCACGTTCCGCGCGGTGTCCTTCGGTGAACCATCGGCGCGGTCGCCCGGCGCAAACGCCACGATCGGCGGCTCCGCCCCCAGCACGTTGAAAAAGCTAAAGGGCGCTGCATTGATCACCCCGTCCGGTCCGAGCGACGTGACCAAAGCGATCGGTCGGGGTGTAACCAGACTCGCCAGGATTGAGTAGGCTCTCTCCGCATACTGCCCTTCCAGATCCAGTTCCATGGCCAGACCCTAAGGGGAAACTCACTTCAGGCCAATCAAACGTGCGCTGACCTGAACATCGAGGACAGGCGCCGAAGATTGGCTCATGATGACGAGGCCATATCGTCCCGGCGCCAGCCGGGCGGAACGCAGGTATCTTGTGGTGCGAGAGGTGTCAAAGCCTTTCAAATGCGCGAAGGTTTGTTTGGCTTTCATTTTGGGCAACTGCTCGGGCCCCACCATAAACACCCCGATGGCATCCTTGCCTTTGGTCTTGACGCCGATATCGAGCGCGAGCGTGCCTTCGCAAGGAAGCACCAACTCGAGCGCCTTGAAGGATGTGCTGGGCAGATGGACCACCGTGTCGACCAACTTCAGGCCGCGCGTGAGGCCGGGTTTTCCGGCGGGGATCACCCACCAAATGAGCAGCAGCACACCGATCAGGCTGGCCACGATGATCAGGATCAGGCGACGCGGAATTCCGACCGGCTTTGAGTCGGAAGTCTCGGGCTGGCCCACAATTGAGTCCTCAGGATCCATCATCAGTAAAACAAACTCTTTTCCGGCGACTTGGCCGAGCGTTGCCCTTGCCCGGCTGGATGGTTAGCTCACGCGGCTGCGCGACAGAGTGTCTGCACAAAGGCAAGATTCTCTCGCGTTTCCTCCAGGTAATATTCGACCCGTTCGCGGGAAATATTCAGCAGCTCGAAGGCGGCGGATTCCTGTTCCGTCATCGCGGCCAAGGCGCCGCCTTGTTCAACTTCGTGCGCAATGATATTGGCCAACGTCACGCACGCGCTCAGTCGGTCGAAGGATTCGCCCTGCCCCGGCGCATGGTGATGCCAAACGCTGGTGATGATGGGGGCCGGAAATCTCCATCGGGCCAGCAACCGCCCGCCCATCTCGGAATGGTCGACTCCAAACCGACGCTTCTCTGCGTCCCAGGCAAACGCGGGGTTAAGGTTGGGTTCGGCCAGGGTTTCGGCATATTGCTTCTTAAAGAACTCGGCCAGGACAATCTTGCCGAGGTCGTGGAGCAACCCCGCGGTGAAGGCAACGCCTTCGTCTTCCTCACAGTCGCGGGCCAGAAACTGCGCGGCCAGCGCCGTGGTGACGGAATGCTGCCACAGGGCGGCCGGGTCGATTCCCCAGTCAGGGCACGACGGGCGCAGAGAGCGCGCGCCCTGGACCGCGGCGACGATTTGGTAAATGGCGTTCATCCCGAGGCGATTGACTGCTTCCGGGACATCTTTGATCTGGGTCGCGGAGGCCATCAAGGCGCTGTTGACGGCTCGCAGGAGCCGTGCCGTCAACGCGGGATCAAACGTGATCAGGTCAACGAGGTTTGAAGTGTCGCTGTCGGGGTCAGCCAGGGCTTGGAGGAGCCTGGGCAACACCTGCGGCGCAGGAGGCAAGGTCGTAATTCCGTCCAGAATGTCGTCAGCTGGTTGCATACGTGTCTCATTTCTATGAACTCGGTCGTGCCCACCAGCTCGCGGCCCCATCATGGCTGAACCGCGAATCGTCCTGCCACCAGCCCACAACATATCCTGCTCTTTACATCGGCAAACCAACCGGATCGCTGAAGGGGATTGCGCAGAAAAAGCATCCGCACCAACCTACCGACCGAGGAGGGGGAGGATTACCACGGAGGACACGGAGGCACGGAGAGAAATTCTCGTAGAGCTTTTCATCCAATCCTGGTTTGAGTTCCTTGAGGACGGCGATGGCACCACCGATGATGGCTTGGGTAAGTTCCTTATGTTTCATCCTGTATCACCCATCTTTTTGACCAGGACGGCAGCAAGAGCAGGAAGCGACATAGGCTAAAGCAAGGTTCTGGAGAGGTGCCCCTTCCGAATCAAATCCGCTGTATCCTCCGTGCCCTCCGTGGCCTCCGTGGTCCTCGGTTGCGGCTCTGCCGCGCTGTGTACTTTGTGGCTCATGTTTTCGACCGAGAATCTTGTCGGAAGCCCAGATGGTTCGAGTTGAGGCCAGACATGCCATGGAGGGCAACCGGCCATTGACTGACCAGCTCGTGGCTTGCCATGCTCCGACCGCGATGGCGAACAACACCCAAAAAGGAACGCCTCCGCAACCCAAGCGCACCGCTTCGTTGCAACCAGCCCGAAAAAGGGCGCGCCAGACTACTCGAAAAACCGGCCTGCGCCGATCCCGAAGAGCCCCTCGGAGCCAAGTGCTTGCCCTGGCCATGCACAACCGCGCCAACCTGATGAGGGACCACGGAAAGCTGGCCCAAGCCGAAACGTTGTACCGGAAAGCGCTCGCGCTACGAAAGCGTTCGCTCGGTTTGGATCATCCGGACGTGGCTCAGACCATGAATTGCCTGGCTAATTTGCTGGAGGAATCAGGCCGCCATGCGGAGGCCGAACCGCTCTACCGGCAATCGCTCGCCTTACGAAAAAAAGCCCTCGGC
Source organism: Verrucomicrobiia bacterium (assembly GCA_035577805.1). Lineage (GTDB taxonomy): Bacteria > Verrucomicrobiota > Verrucomicrobiia > Limisphaerales > JADJPG01 > DATLUX01. The sequence continues at coordinate 24,656 of DATLUX010000077.1, read as the reverse complement.
CGGGAGCATCGCGATGTCGCCTCCAGCTTGAGCAATCTCGCCAACGTCTTGCAGAGCACCGGCCGCTACGCAGAGGCCGAGACGCTCTATTTGCAGTCCCTAAAGCTGAGGAAAAAGGCTTATGGCTCGCGGCATCAGAACGTGGCGATGTGCCTGAGCAATCTGGCGATTCTCAAGCAGGCCACCGGCCGGCACGCCGAGGCGGAATCGCTCTTTCAAAAGGCGTTGCGACTGCTGGAAAAGGCCCTGGGGGATGCTCATTACCTAACGGCCTTCACAAGATCGAATTTTGCCGATTTCCTTTTACTCCGGGGACGCGTGGCCGAGGCCTTGCTATTGGCCAAGCAGTCCGTTGCCGACCTGCGCAACACCTTGCCCAAGGGACATTATTACGTTCAATGGGCCCGCCAAGTCCTCGCACGCAGCCGGAAACTGCAGGAGAATCAGCCGTAGAAAGTGTGAACCAACCTTACCGGGAGGATTGAGGCCGAGTGCAAGGTTGACCAGGTGGTCGATCTCTCGCTACATCCGCGTATGCCATTTCAATCCGACGCCATTCCGATACCGTTGCCTCGAGCTTTTCTCATCGCCGCCCTGATCGCCGCTCCGCTGAGTCAGGCCGCGGACCAGCGGAGCAGTGGTTTGTCGTATTTTCCGCCTTCCGATGCCGCTGGGGGCTGGCGCACGGCGACCAACTCCATCCAGGCCCGTGAACTCGCGGGCATAGACTCACCGCGATTGGACCAAGCCTGGGAATTCACTCAGCGCTGTACTCAAAACGGCGGACTGCTCGTGCTGCGCAAGGGCTACCTGGTCTTTGAAAAGTATTTCGGACGCGCCAGCCGCAACGCGAACCCGGACATGGCTTCCACCGGCAAGGCTTATACCAGCATTGCCTGCGGGATCATGCTGAAGGAATTCCACGAGAAAATTCCGGACGGACTCGACACCAAGGTGTTTACGCCCAAGTTTCTGCCCGAAGCATTCTCCTCTGACGGCCAACTCGATGACGCGCGGCGGGCGGACATTACCCTGGGGCAACTCCTGTGCATGAGCGGCGGATACACCGGCGAAGGCGGCGCGCCGGTGGCCGTGGTGATGGCCAAAGCGTTTCCGCTCAAGGCGGTCCCCGGCCAGAATATCCGCGATCTCGATCAGTCCTCATTGCGCTGCGCCATGTGGACAAACGCCGGCGCCGGTTATTCCTATTCGTCGCCGGAACCGCACATTGCGTCGATGGTGTTGCGGCGCGTGACCGGGATGGAGTTGGACAAATACATCGGGGAACGGTTGGCCAAGCCGATGGGCTGGGGTCCCTGGGGTTATTGTCTGCATCGCGGCGGCTTTACCATGCCGCACGCCAACGGCGCCGGGAGCATCGCGGTGCATGCGACGGATGCATTGCGGTTCGGTTATTGCCTGCTCCACCACGGCCAGTGGAACGGACAGCAGTTGGTGCCGGCAGATTACATCGCCCTCTGCAACACCATGTCGCCGCACAATCCGCATTCACCCTATTCGCTGATGTTCGAGCACAATGCGGACGGTCACGTGGCGGGCGCGCCGCGGGATGCATTTTGGAAATCCGGCGCGGGCGGTTTCGCGCTGTTGATCGCGCCGTCGTTGGATCTGGTCATCTACAAAATGGGCGGGAACAACGGGCAATATGACCCGACGCTAACGGGCTTGCCTCAGCCGGAAGCGAGTCACCAACGCGACGAGTGGAAGCCGCTTCCTGGCACACCGTTCCAGGAGCCGAGCCGGGCCGGAGATGACGGTATTCGGCGAGTGCTGGAGATGGTCAGCGCCGCGGTGCGCGAGTGAGGGTCTGAAGGCTGGAAGTGCGGCCCTAACCTGACTTTAAGACAAACTCGGATCGGAAACTGTTGTCGGAAACTCTTGTCCACAGCCCGATTCCAACGAGATCGTCCAGGAATCGAACATTCAATTCACCATTCAAGCTCAAAGCTCAACTCTCAGCGTGCAATGGAAGGCTTTAGTGGCAGCCGCAGCCGGGCCCGCAGCCTTCGGCGGGAAAATCTTCCGGGGCCGGCACGCGGCCGAGTTCGAACGTTTTGCCGACGAACTGCATGACCGACTCCTGGATCTTGTGCATCTCTTGCTGCGCATCGAGGAAGCCGCGGGCAACGGGGAGGTTCAGCAGCTTTTCGCGATCTTGTTCAAAGGCCAGGATCTCGTTCTGGTCCAGCGGCAAGCCCATCTGTTGTTTCTGCTGTAGTTCGTCGCCTTTCTCCATCACCGTTTGATAGAGATTCTTGGCCGAGTCATCGGAGAGGAAAGCCTCGATGCGCTGGCGAATCTGAATAAACTCCGGCTGTTCCACCAGCGTCTGGCAGAGATTTCGGGTTTGCTGGGTGAGGATCGTTTCGTCGGTGGTTGCTTGCATACAATATTACTCGCCTGATGCGAGCCAATGACCCTAGACCAGAGGCCAGGAAGAAGCAAATGATTGTTGTTTCAGGTGTTTTAGGAATGGTTTTAGTGCCGTGATCAATTCCGGAGGCAATCGGCGCGGCTTATCTTCCAAAGACGTGCAGACATGCCGGGTCTCTGCTTCCACCAGGGACTGTCCGGTGTGGTTCTGGATGCGATAACCGAGGTTCAACCGGATCCCGCGCGCTTCATTGACCGATAACTCCAACGTCAGCAGCTCATCGTAGCGTGCTGCGCCTTTGTAACGGACGCGGCACTCGATCACCGGGAAGATGAGCCCCCGCTCCTGCCACCACAGAAATGGCTGGCCGATGTGGCGGAACAACTCGGTTCGGCCAACTTCAAGGATATCGAGGTACCGGGCATAGTACACATGGTTGCCCAGCGTGCAGTCCGCATAACGGACGCGGTAAGAATGGCAGAATGAGCGGGTGGTCACACCAGCATTGAGGGCGGCATCGAAGACCGAGGTCGTGGGATTCTAAATGACGCGGGGTGCCGCACTGACGAGTCGAGTGCCGAGTGCAACCAAGCTTCTGCGGCCGCAGAGCCGCGCTCCGTCCCGCGACGGGCGCGGGCTAAAGAGTGTCACAAGGAGAAAGTCGCCAGATACGCGCTGCGTTTGCTGGTGATTTGCCAGGTGACATTGAGGTCGTGACCGCGATAGGCGGCCAATTCGGCCACGGCGGCAAAGGCACCTTTTACGTCAGTCAATGGCGGATAATAGTTGTCTTCGTTGCCGCACAGATGATCTTTGCTGCCCATGCAGCGGGTGGAGATCTCCACCAGTTCGCCGGCCGTCACTTTGGCGCAGGCGCCTGAGCTGCACTGGCCCAGGCTCACGTCGATGGACGAAACCTTCACTGCCGCCACGTCCTCGACCAATTGGCCGGCGCGCGTTTTCACGAATTCCTTGAGAGCCGCTTGCTGAGCGGAATCGGCCTTGGCGTCCAGGATCAGGACCGCACGACCGCGGCGCGGGTTATGTTTGAGATCTCCAAGGGTATCGTCGGTGCTTACGACGGCGATCACAGCGAGTCCTTGGAGCGGGACGCCGTTCCAGGCTCCTTCGCGGATGGACCAGACCAGGACGCCTTCGCGGCCGGTGAGGTTAAGCTCGGAGTTGGCCACGCAGGTGCCAGTGAAAACTTCGCACGAACGCACTTCCAAATAATCGCCGGCCAAACCCACTTTGTCGCCGGCGCCGGGCGAGCGGGCCGCAGGCGTGTTGGCGGCCAGAACAAGACCTAAAACGGAGAGGAAAACACTTGCCATTCTTTTCATAAGCGAACCTTTCATTTTCGCGCGTCTTCGGGGCGCGCGGCGGTTGCAGACATCGCAGACCGTCGCCACAGCGTGTTGGTTAACGCGCCCCATCACGCGAACGGGCGGTGGGCGCGAACCTGGCTGGACCCAGCGAACCTAGGTTACGTAGCAGGTGCGGTTGGCGCAACACTGCTTTTTGCCGCAAGCTTCGCCATCCGGTCCGAAGGCTTCCATGGTGCGATTGCACCAGAACTGGCCGCCGGCGAACTCATCGTCGTCTGGGGCCTGGTAGTACATCTCTTTGCTGCGGAGATAACGACACGGAAGTTGATCCTGACTCGACGGCGGGTGGAGTTGCTGAGTGTTCTGGGACTGAGAATTGGAAGGATTGGATTCCATAGGCATCCTTTATGCGATGGCAGCCAGGACCGCTCGTTTTACGGCGGCCTTCACCATCTGGATTTTGTACGCATTGCCGCTCAGCGGTTTGGCTCCCGCGGCGGCGGCTTCCCCGCCCTTGCTGGCGGTAGTTTCGTCGGGGGTGCCGCGGTCTAAGGCCAGACTGGCGGCCGCTGAACGCCAGGGCACCGGGGCAACCTGTCCGAGCACAACCTGGGCCTCCTCGATCTGGCGCCCTTTCAAGTTGAATCCCACGCTGGCGGTGACATACGGCCAATCCAAACCATGCCGATGCCTGACTTCATAGGTCGCGTTCTTCAACCCTTTCATCGGCACCGTGATCTCGGTGAGGATCTCATTCGGTCGCAAAACCGTTTCCCGTTCGGTGGCCGCCTTGGGCGTGCGGAAAAACTCTGCCGCCGGCACGGTGCGCGTTTTGCCTCCCGCCCCGGCCACGGTGATTTCCGCGCCAAGCACGATCAAGGCCGGTCCCAGGCTGGACGGGTTGACGAACAGGGCCGGTCCGTCGTTGCCGAAGATGGCGTGATACCGGTTATCGCCTTCGCGGACGAGCGACGTTTCGCCTTGTTGTCCGAAGAGCCCATGTCCATTGCGGAAGAACCAACAGCGCGGCCGCTGGCACAAATCGCCGCCGACCGTGCCGACGTTCAGCAACTGCGGGCTGCCGATACCCTGGGCCGCGATGCTCAAGGCCGGGAACTTTCGGGCCACGTCCCGATTCTCGATCAGCTCGGCCAAAGTCGTGGTCGCGCCGATGATCAAGCTCCCGCCTTTGGAACGGATGCCTTTGAGTTCTTTGATGTTCTTGAGACTGACGACACGTTGGGGTTCGGTCACATGCTGTTTGAGGCTGGTGACCAGGTCCGTGCCACCGGCCAGGACTTCGGTGGCACCCCAGGAATCGTCGAGCAACGCCACGGCTTCCTTGACCGTTTTCGGAGCGGCGTAAGCGAAGGATTTCATTAGGCCAACCCTCCTTTCTGGGAAAGAGTGGTCAGGACGCGTTCGGGTGTCAGGGGCAGGTTGGGAACGCGCACTCCGCAGGCGTTGGCCACCGCGTTGGCGATGGCTGCGCCGGGCGAAATGACAGGCGGCTCACCCAACCCGATCACGCCGCGGCCGTCGTAATCTTTCCCGGTCATCATATGAACTTTCAATGTGCCGACGTCCTGGAGGCCGGCCAGTCGATAGAATTCCATGTCAGCGTTGAGCATTTGGCCGGTGCGCACATCGTAGACGGCTTCTTCAAAGAGGGCGTAGGTGATGCCCATGATCAAACCGCCGTAGACCTGGCTTTCCGCCAGCTTCAGGTTCACGACCAACCCGCAATCCTGCACCGCGACCATTTCGTTCATCGTCACCACGCCGGTTTCGATGTCGACGGACACATCGGCGATCTGCACGCCCCCGACGCCCTGGCTGGTCAGGTTGGCTTTTTCGCTGTCCCCAGGAACGTTCACGCCGCGTTTGGTGATGGGGTTGGGCCCGAGCGACGCACAAGCGTCTTTCCACGAGATCTGATTGGAAGGCTTGGCCGTCTCACGGATCGCCCCGCCGCTGGCTTCCAAGGCGTCCGCGGCGACGCCCAGCCGTTTGCTGACATTCTCCAGCAAGGCGTTCAACGCGTTGGTGGCAGCGGTGCGACACGAAACGGAGATCCCCCCGATCGTGGTGCTGCCCCCGGATGCTCCCGAGGGTGGATATTCGCTGCGCCCGATCTCGACTTTCACTCGGTCGAGTGGCAAGCCCAGCGTCTCGGCCACCACCATGCCGACGCAAGTCCGTGTCCCCACGCCCAGATCCTGCGTGGCGATCTTCGCTTCCACGGAACCATCAGGATGAATGGTGACATCGCATTCCGACGGATGCCCGCGCCCACCCCAGGTGTGCATGGAAATGCCCAGCCCGCGCTTGATCGGCCCAGCGGCCTTGTCCCCGCGCGGGTGGGCCTTTTGTTTGTAGCCGATCAAATCGGCGGCAATCTTCAGTTCTTCCTGATAGACGGCGGCGCGGTCCTTGGTCAGAGCCGCGTTCTTCATGAAGAACTCGAGTTCATCCATCTTGAGGGCCGCCGCCAGATCGGCAAAAGCGGACATCGTGATGAAACAAAGCTGAGGATGATTGGGCGCCCGCCAGGCCGCGGCCCGGCCGCGGTTGGTCATAATGCGGGTGGCGGTGGTGCGGGCGTTGGGAACTTCCGTGAAGATATAGGGAAACCGATCGGGGATGGAACCGCCCACACCGGAAGTGCCCCACACCTCGGTGTCCACAGCGGTCACCAAACCATCCTTTTGCGCGCCGAGCTTGACCTTGGCATAGGCGGAAGGCCGATTGCCCGCAATGAGCATCTCGACATCGCGTTCGAGCATCAGTTTTACCGGGCGCCCAGTCTGTTTGGATAAGGTCGCGCCGATCATGCCCCAGCGGTCATAGGCGAACTTCGAGCCGAACCCGCCGCCCATGTATTGGCAATCCACGCGGATCTTGTTCTGCGGCACATCCACGGCTTCGCCCAGGCGATCGGCCCAGCGCGAGACGTTCTGCGTGGAAGGCCACACGAGCAGTTCGCCGTCCTTGAAATCCGTGACCTGCCCGTGGGATTCCAGGCAACAATGGGTGATGACCGGGCAACCATAATTACCCGTGTGCACCACGTCGGCTTTGGCGAGGGCCTCCTCAACCTTGCCTTGTTCGCGCGCGGCGGGTTTATCCTTGGCCAGCGCCGGATCAGAGTCGCGAATGATGGCTTCGGAAGGTTTGTATTCCACGCGCACCAGCCGGGCGGCTTCGGTAGCGATCTCCTCGGTCTCAGCGGCGACGGCGGCCAGGATCTGGCCGACGTACTGGACCTCTTTGACCTGTTCATCTTTCCAGGAGGCTTTGACTCCCGGCAAGGCGGTGGCGGCACTCAGATCGATGCTCACCACTTCGGCCTTGGGATGCGCCGAGGTGACCAGCTTGGCCCACAACATGCCGGGCCGATTGATGTCAAAAGAATATTTGGCCGCGCCGGTGGTTTTGGCGGGGCCATCCACGCGGCTGATACGTTTGCCGAGCAACGTTCGTTTGTCTGCCGCGGGCCAGTCTACTTTAGCCATATCACACGCCTCCTTTCGCTTTGGCCAGATCCGCGGCTACCAGCAGCATGCCGGCGTAGGTGCCGCATCGACAGAGGTTGCCGCCCAGTCCTTTGCAGATCTCCTCGGGAGTTGAGTTGGGATGTTTGCGGACGAATCCGGTGGCGGCGGTGACAAATCCCGGCGTGCAAAAGCCGCATTGTTGGGCGTCGTGTTCCACGAACGCCTTTTGCACCGCGTTCATCTGTTCCGGCGTGCCGATGCCTTCCACGGTGGTGATGGCGCGGCCTTCGGCTTCCACGGCCAGCATGGAGCAGGAATAGGCCGGGTGCCCATCGACCAGCACCGTGCAGGCGCCGCAGGTGCCCCGATCACAAACCTTTTTGGGGCCGGTCAGATCCAGTCGATTGCGCAAGGCATCCAACAGCGTCACGCGCGGTTCCACGCGCAACTGGCGGGTGGTGCCATTGACCTTGAGCGAGACGGGGATCTCGCCGGGCCCGGTCCAACCGCCATTCTCGGCCGCAGCGGCTTCTCGCATCGCGGCGGGCGACAGCAGGCTCGTGGCGACCGTCCCTGCCCCGAACCCCTTTAGGAATCCGCGCCGCGAGACGTTCGTCACCTCCGGAGGAGCCGGCTCGGGTGCGTCGTGAGGATCAGTCATGGTGGCCTTTCTTGTCTTCGCAAGGGCGCGGCGGGCGGACCCAAGACCTTCAGGCGCCGGCACGCGTGGACCGTGCGGGATTATTGCTGAGTTAGTGAACTGGTTTTAGGACGCAACTCGGAGCGGCGCAAGATTTTTCGTCGCGGAAATGTTCGGTCCTGAGCGCATCCAAAACGATGAATGCCCGATCACATCCACTACTTAAACAAGCCAGGCAGGAAGGTGGTCAGGGGCGGCACATACGTGATGAGCAACACGCCCAGCAACAGCACCAGCAGCATGGGCAGAGTCGCTCGCATCACTTCCACCATGGGCTTGTCAAAACGATACGAGGAAAGCAGCAGGTTCAATCCGACCGGCGGAGCCAAAAAGCCCAGCTCCATGTTCGCCAGGAAAATGATCCCGAGATGGATCGGGTCCAGGCCAAAGGCTACCCCCACCGGCACCAGCAACGGCACCACCACCACGATGGCCGCATAGATCTCAATCAGCCCGCCCACCAACAACAACACGAGGTTCAGGCCCAGCAAGAAAATCCATTTGGAATGAATCGCATGCGTCGACCATTCCACCATGCGATCGGGCAACTGCGCGTCGACCAGGTAGTGGGTAAACCCAAGAGCCACCCCCAGGATCAGCAAAACTCCGCCCACCAGCAGTCCGCAATCTGTGATCACGCGCGGCAGATCTTTAATCAGATGCAGATCCCGATGAATGACCGTCGCGACCAACAACGCGTAGGTGGCCGTCAGAGCCGCTGCTTCCACGGTGGTCGGCACGGTGAACAAGGAGACAATCGCCACCACTGGGATGAACATTTCCCATTTGGCCTCCCACAGGGCGCGGCGTGCTTCCTGCCAGCGGAACGGCACCTGATCGCCCGGATCTTGGGGGCCTTGTCGCACGCCCCACCAGGCCGTCAGGATGACCAGCAGCAGGCCCGGTCCGATCCCGCCCAGGAACATGTCCTTGATCGTCAGGTTGGCTTGCGCGCTGTGATTGGCCACGATCGCGTAAAGGATCAGCGGCAGACACGGGGGAAAAAGCATTCCTAACGATCCAGCGCCCGTCAGCAAACCCAGCGCGCTCCGTTCCGAATAGCGCGCCGCCAGCAAGACCGGCATCAGGACTCCGCCCAGCGCCAGGATCGTCACGCCCGAGGCGCCGGTGAACGACGTAAAGAACGCGCAGACCAAAGCGGTAACGATCGCCGGGCCGCCGCGGAATTGGCCGACCAACGCCTGAAAAACCCGCACCAATCGTTGCGAAGCGCCGCCTTCCGCCAGGAAATAACCCGCCAGCGTAAAGATTGGAATGCTCGGGAGCAGATCGTTCGTGGTCAGGCTGTAATGCTTGAGCGGGACGGATTGCACCGGCATGTCGTGTCCCCAAAATAAAATCAAAGCGGCGCCACCCAGCGCGGTGAAGACGGGCGCGCCCAGCAATGTCGCCAGCACCAGGAGCACCAACGCCGGGACCATCATCCGCCCAGGCGCCAAGGGCAGCCAAGCCGCCACCGCGCCTAATCCGGCAGTGACGGCCAGAGCCACTCCGCGGCCGGACCACTTATCCGCAGCGCGCACGATCAAACGAAGTCCGATCAAGCCAAAGCCGAGCGGCAGGATGAGTTGGATGGTCCAGACCGGGATCCCGTAGACCAGGATCTTGCCTAGTGGCCGGACGGCCATCACATAGCGGACGCTGGCCAGGCAAAGCCACAAGCAGATGGCAGCCGCCAGGCTGCTGCTGAAGATTTGAGCGGCGACTTTGGCCCAACCTTTAAGGAAGGTTTGCGCCGGCGACAAGGCGAGCAGGCGTCCTTCACGCGCCGCGATCACGCCGCCGAGCATGCCCACGATCAGGGTCAAGTGCTGGACAATCCCGCTCGACCCCGAGATCCCGATCTTGAAGACGGTGCGCAGGAAGATTTCCACCACTGGCAACAACATCATCGTCGCCAGCGGAATGGTCAGGATGAGATCTTCCCCCTGTCTTAGGAACCGCCGCCAGGACGGCAACGGCTGCGTGGAAGAGGAAGACAATTCATGACCGGCGAACGCCGTGCCGCTCATTTCGGTTTTCCTCCGGCACCTTCGCGAAACTCTTTTAACAAACGTTGCGCTTCATCAAACACGTCCGCCGGCACGATCTTGCCGCGAATTTTGTCCTGAACCTTTTCGACCACCGCCCGCCATTCGGCGTCGACCTCCGGAGAGACCTTTTGCACTTTGAGTCCGCGTTTGCTGACCATGGCGCTGACGGAGGTGTCGCTTTCAGCGCGGCCGGCCGCTTTGACTTGTTTGCCGATTTCGGCGGCGGCATGGAGCATCCCTTCCCGGGCCTGAGCAGGAACCCGATCCCAGGATTTGCTTCTCACCACGGCCGCGCCCACCAGCGGCGCCCAATTCAACTCGAGCATATACTTCACCTGCGTGTGCAACTGGCCCGCCAACGCAAAGAAGGGCGGCATCGAAACCACCTGGACCGTGTCCGATAACAATGCTTGCGGGATGGCCGCGGTTTCCAGCGCCACCGGCTTGAACCCGTTCGCCTTCCACAGATCATACTCGTGCACGTTGCCCACCCAGGTGAAAATCTTGAGCTCCCGCAAGTCTTCCGGATGCAGAATCCGACTCTTGCTAAAAAAGCGCACCCAACCGGAGTCCGTCCAGAACAACACCACGTAACCCTTGGCCTTCAGGCGTTCTTCCAGTTTCGGACGCAACTTTTCGCCGACATAATCCACTTCAGCCAGGCTGCGAAACGACATCGGCATGCTCTGGAGCGCGGTTACGGCCGGTTCGATCTCCGAAAGCCCTATGGCCGTCAACAGCCCGGCGTCCAGGTTGCCCGTCTGCATGAGCCCGACCATGTCCGCTTCACCGCCTTGCGTGCCATCGGGATAAATGACCAGCCGCACGCTGCCTCCAGACGCGGCGCGCCATTGCTCGCCCATGGCCAGGAGATTTTTATGGTAGGAAGTGCCGCGCGGCGCCAGCGTGCCCAAACGCAGCGTCACGGCCTTGTCCGCCCCCGCCGCTCTAGCCCCAATGAGGTTCCATCCGATGATCAGTCCACTCAGTAACCAAACCCAAACCCAAACCCGGCCATTCACGCGCTGCATAGCGGCGCGCATACTCCTTCTTTTGCCGTGCTGCTGTCAGCAACAAAGGTTTGGGGCGCCCGAGCGAATGCAACCCGCTTCGGATGCAGTCGAATCAGACGCCCTGTTTCCAATGTCTGACCAGGCGGATCTGTTCGAGTGTTTGTGGGGAAGGCTCCCGGCCCGCAGGCGTCAATCTTCGGAGCTCGGCAATCTTATGGAGCACATCTTCGTCCGTCGCCAGTCCATGCCGCTTCAGATAACAGCCCGCCACCGTGCCGGTTCGGCCTAGCCCAGCAAAGCAATGCACGAACACTGGGTTCTCATCAGCCACGGAACGATCAATCACGTCCAGAATGCGCCTTTGTGTCCACACCGACGGCACCGACTGGTCCGGAATTGGTATCCGCACGTAAGTGATTTCAATATGACGGTCTTCGGCCAGCCCGCGCAAAGCGCGCTGATAGCTGTTCATCTCGTGTTCCTCGGTCAGATCCAAAAAAGTCCGGATGCCTGCCCCCAAAAGGGCCGACAACCTCGGGGTACGCACCTGCCAGTCGGTGTCACCGGGATGGTCTCCCGCCAAAAACCTGGCGGGGACAACCCAGTATGTGCTCGGGTACGGAACAGGCGGAATCATCTGTTGGGCTAAGCTACGCAAAAACGATCAAGATACCAAGTCCGCGCAGCGAGTGGCCGCTGCCCGCGGAGCGAACATTTTCAGCCATTCTCACCCCTCACCCTGCCCTCTCCCCGTTGAGGGGAGAGGGGATTCTCGTGGTCAGCGTGTTGGAATCGTACCGAAGCCGCGCTGGCTCCATGGGGCAATGCGTGTGAATGCGCCCAAACGCGCGGCTGCGTCTTCAAAAGGAGTGACGCGGCCGGTTTGAGCCTTATTATGCCCGGCGCATGAACCCCCAATCCGCCGGCGCCGCCGGTTTGATCGCGTTGCTTGCCTCGTGCCCTCTCCTCGCCCAGGAAAATCCCGCCCAACGCCACGAAATGGCCACCAACCAGTTGAAACGCCTCGCCCTCGAGATGTCGGCGGGATGCTTGAACGACATTCATTCCCTGGATGATTGGAAGAAAGCTCAACCGAAGTTGCGTCAGCAACTGCTGGAGATGCTAGGCTTGGATCCGTTGCCGAAACGCACGCCGTTAAAAGCGCAAATCACAGGCCGCCTGGACAAGCCCTCGTATCAGATCGAGAAGATCGTTTTTCAAAGCCTGCCGGGTCTCTATGTCACGGGTAATTTCTATCTGCCCAAAGGTTCGGCCAGGGCGGTGCCCACCGTTCTTTATCTATGCGGGCACTCCCCGCATCTGCTCGGGGCGAAATATCATTACCAGGATCGCGCGATCTGGTTTGCTGCGCACGGATATCCGTGCCTGGTGCTGGATACGCTCGAATTCGGCGAAGTGGCCGGCGTCCATCACGGCACTCACGATCTCAACATGTGGCATTGGTTCTCGTTGGGCTACACTCCAGCCGGCGTCGAAGTCTGGAACGCCATCCGCGCCCTCGATTATCTGGAGACGCGCCCGGAAGTGGATCCCAAACGCATCGGGCTCACGGGCATTTCCGGCGGCGGCGCCATGACCTGGTACACCGCCGCCGTCGATGAACGCATCGCCGCCGCGGCCCCCGTCTGTTCAACCTTTACCTGGGGCTCGCAGGCCGATCATTGGGTGGCCCACGGCCAATGCGACTGCATCTTTTACAACAACACGTATGCCTGGGATTTTCCCATCCTGGCCGCCCTCATCGCACCCCGGCCCTTGCTCATCTTGAGCGGACAAAAGGACACCATCTTTCCGCCGGACGGTTATCACCCGGTGTTCCAGCGGGGGAAAAAAATCTATGACCTCTACGCCGGCGGGTCCGGGGCCGACTCCGAACGCATTCGCGAGGTCGACGATAACGTCGAGCACAGCGATCCACCGCTCTTTCTGCGCGAAGCGCGGCAATGGATGCAACGCTGGCTGAAAGGCGACGCCACGCCTCTGCCTTTGGAAAGCAATAGTCCGCCCAAAACAGCGGCCGAAGACCTGGCTTGCCTCGCCAAAATCCCAGCCGACGCCATCAATTTCAGCGTTCACAATCAGTTCACGATGGCGGCGCCTGTGACCAAACCGACCTCGCGGGCCACCTGGGAGCGGCGGCGCGCCGCCCTGCCATCCCAACTCAAAGAGAAAGTGTTCCGCTGGTTTCCCACCGACAAGATTCCGTTTGAGACCAAAGTGTCCAAGAACACCGGCGGGTGGCATGTGCGCTATGGTTACGCCGATTACAAGGAATGCTCTTTCCAAAGAGAAGCCGGAGTGCGCATCCGGGCGCAAGTTCTCCCACCGAAAACGAAGACGGCCGAGACCCCGTTGCTCCTTTACATCAAACGAGCCGGGGATTCCTTCTATAGTTCGGATGTGGACGAACTGCTGCCGCTGTTCGGTCGGTACACGGTGGTAGTGCTCAATCCGCGTCTGACCGAACTGGCCATGGGCCCCGCCGAATACGCCGACGTCGAACGCACCGCCACCTGGGTCGGACGCACCATCGCGGCCATGCACGTGTGGGATATTCTGCGCACCGTGGAATGGGCGGTAACCGAGGAGAAACTTTCGGCGCCGTCTCTGTCCGTCTATGCCAAAGGCGAAATGGGGGCGGTCGCCCTTTACGCGGCCTTGTTTGATGACCGGATCAAGCAGGTGATCCTAAACCAGCCACCCGCCACCCATTGGCAAGCTCCCGCCCTGCTCAATGTGCTCCGGGTCACCGACCTGGCAGAAGTGGCCGGCGCGCTGGCGCCCCGCCGATTGGTTTCGCTGACCAAATTCCCGGACCCATTCGAGCAGACGCGCGCCATTTATCGGCTGCAGCACGCCTCGAATCAGTTCGTGCAATCGCCCAGTCTGCCCGAAGCCCTGGAGGTGTGGAAATACCCAGGTGCCGCCTCGCCACCAAGTCCGTAGCGGCATTCCAATGCGGAGTGCGACGCACAGTGCGGACTCCCTGAACTGGGGTTATGTGCTTAGTAACACGCCGCTGCGTGCAGGCCGGAGAAAAACTATTGGCACCGTTGACCCAGCCCGTTAGGCGCCCGTTGGGCTGGGCTCAGGAATTCCCGCGCCCTTGGCGCTCGTTGTGAGAAAATTCTGGTCAGGAGCCTCCTGACGCCGGCTGCCACTGGAATTTCGCGCGGACTATATCGAAACTTGCCGGCGTGGGCAGGGTTTTGATACGGCTGGTGTGAGGCGCAGTGGATGAAAAATCTTGTTAACCGAACGATTTGGATTTGCGCGGGGCTTTGCTGGTTCGGGTTTGCCCTGGTGCTCGGGCGATTTCTTGTTCAAGGCCAAAGCCTGGGAGCCAATTCGGGCTTGAACGCTCTCGAGCCCACGGGTTCTCCGGTCAGCGAGATGATTGCGTTCGTGCAAGTGACGTGCCTGTTCATCGCCACAGGGTTGTGCGTGATCGTCGGGATCGGCTTGTGCGCCTATGGACTCGTCGCCAACAGAACCCGACCCAGCCCGCTCTTGAGGCAAATCGTGAGCGAGTGAGTACTTGACCACGCCTGCCGCAACATCGCCAGCTTCCGGCTGGCTGACCATTGGGTAGCAGAGTTTTGTTTGACGCCGGAGCGCGCCGGTTTCAGCCTGACCGCATGAAGCCCTCTTGCCACCGGATCTTGACCATCCATGGAAGCCGTCGCTCGCCGGGTTCCTGGTTCTGCTTTTTAGTCGCCCTTGCGTCCTTGGGGGTCTTGCCGCAGCTGGACGGCGCCCCTGCCGGCTCCGCAGCCGACTCAGCTTGGCGACCGTTACCCTTGATCAAGGATGGCAAAGTGGATCCAAGCTGGCTCCACGTCGGTTGGGGCGGATTCGTCGTGGACGAAGGCACACTGCGCGCCGAATGCGATGCCAAAGGCCTAGGATTGCTCGTTTACCAGAAGGAGCGTCTGGGCAACTGCCAGATTCGGGTGGTCTTCAAAGGCAAGGAGCCGAAATCCAACTCGGGAGTTTATGTGCGCCTCGACGACGGAATCCTGAAGGAAGCAGGACGCACCGGCGCCGCCTTTGCCCGTGATGCGGCAGGCAAACCCTCCGTGGAATCGATGGAGCAGATGAAAGCTTCGGGCGAAAAGGAAGAAGGCCCTTGGTACGCGGTCCATCACGGTTATGAGGTCCAGATCGCCGACGCCGGCGATCCCTATCACCGGACGGGCGCGATTTATTCACTGGCACCTTCCTCGGCCGTCCCGAAGAAAGTGGGGGGCCAATGGCGGACCATGATCATCACGCTGGCGGGCGAGCGCATTCGGGTCGATTTGGATGGTCAACGCGTGGCGACCTTCGATCCGTCCAGCCCCAACCTGCCTGCGCGCAAGCAATGGCACGAACCCAAACGCGAACCCAAGCGGCCGGAAGTGGGTTACCTGGGCCTGCAGAATCACGACCCTGGCGACATCGTGTGGTTTAAGGAAATCAGCGTGCGCCCATTGCCGGCGGACGCGCAGTGATTCAAGGTCATTGAACCACCCCATCTCGTAGCAGCCGACGTAAGGAGGCTCACTCAAATGTCGAATGCCGAATGTCGAATGCCGATTGTCTGGGTTCATGGTCCCAATGCGCGTCCGAAAAGTTGGAGACGTCTGCTTCCCATGAACAGACCCTCAACCGGCCCCGCAGTCGCGTGGCCACCCTCTCCCATCGGACCCTGGCCACGCCGGAGGCTTCGCCGAGGCGAGTGGGAGAGGGGCTAGGAGCCTGCCCCGAGCTTGCCGAGGGGGTGAGGGCTCTGTTTCTGTGGAAGTTCATGGCCCCTATTCGCATGCATAAGCAAGGTCGAAGCTCTGATCGGTTTCAGATTACCAAATTGAAAATCGAAAATTGGCCGTCACGGGAGCGCCGCGCGAATCTGCCCCAACGACACGCCCAAGACCCGGCGCGCAATCGCGTCCAGTTCATGTTCCGTCCCCTGAAAATGGAAGGTCCGGCTGATATGGCGGATTTCGCCGCCCGGTTTCAGCGCTGCGGCCGGCGAGGACGTCTCCAGCTCGTAGAATGGACCCAATTGTTTCGCTCCCGGTGAAGGGGGACCGTCATTGTAACTGTTCACCGCATCCCCGCGGAGCGGTTCTTTTTGGATCTCCCACATGGAATTCACATATTCGGCGGGGCCGGCGGGTTGATTGAATTGGACAATCGTGAGCAACCGTTGGGAGGCATCATAACTTCCCAGCACCGGCTTGGCCCGCTGCGGGCTTAATCCAATCTTGCTCCGGAACCGGCCATCGCCCTTGAAGTAGATCACACCGTCGTGCGCCGTCAGTCGATCGCCCGGGACCTTGCCAAAGTAAGCGTCGTTAACGATCGGCCCCAATGTCCGTTCCGCCCCCGCCTGATATGGCACGACCAGCGTCGTGTCGGAAGACGGATTGAACATGCCAAGAATCCAGATGGACAGAAGCCCGGTTTCCTTCGTCCACGGTTTGCGTCCCCGGTTAATGAGGCGATTATCGCTGGCGTAACCCACCACGGTGATTCCCGGGCCGAGTTTCACGCCCAGATGGCGCGCGGCCTCACTGGCTGACAGCAACTCGACCGACCGGACGATCTCCAACGTGAACACGCGCCCGGAATAGTTGGTGAGGTGCGTTTTATTTTGGAAGCTCACAGCCCGGGCGCTTTTGCTGGTGACCGTAAAAGGCACGCTATCGATGAAGGCAGGCGTTTGCCAATGGGCCAAATCGAAGGGATCGCCTTTCTTGAAGAAGATCGAGAATTGCCCGCCTTCCGGCCCGAGCCAAAGCCGGTCTTCGCCTCCGAACGCGTTCATGTGCGGTTGCAGCTGGCCCGAGGCAATCAGATCGTAGTTGAGCCAACCGCAGCTCGTGCCGGCCAGCCCGCCCGGTGTCGAGGTCAACACACGCCCTTGATAGGCCGCGGCCACCGCCACGCGCGCCTGCCCGCTCTCATCCGCCAGCACGATCACTTCCAGATGCTTTTGTAGAAAGGCCAGATCCTGATCGAACGTCGCGGCCTGAAGTCGCGGCGCAGCTGTAGCCATAATGAGCAATCCAATCAGCTTTTGGTAACGAAGCAGGGCCGGAGTCCAACCGAGTCGGCTTCCGGGCGCATCCGAGCGGGAGAGACAAGATGCAACGAGACTCATGATGATGCCAAAGGCAAGAGTGGATTCAATCAATGCAGGATGCCGATGAGATTAAGCCGGTTGAACCGACGCGGGCAAGGGTGAACACCGCGTTGCCGCGTTGCCGGATCATGAGCGCTGCAATTTGCTGTAGCGTGGGTGAAAGATAGCCCGCGCCTTTTACTTCGGCAGTGGGAAGCGTGGCTGGTATAGGCCATCCGCCAGTTCAACCGTTTCCCGGAAGAGTTGGGCGAGGCTCTCGACGGCAGCGACGAGTTCCGCAGGAGAAGCGCCCAGGCGGGTCAGCGTCTTTTGCACACGTGGCCCAAACTCTCGTGGCGCGCGCTTGAACTCGGCAATCTCCAACAAGGCTGTCTTCTCGTTGAGCGGATACCTGCGGTTCAAGGCAAACAGCGCCAGCACCAGTTCGTTCACGGCGCGAGTCAGGCAGGCGGCGGTCCCGTAGGTGTCCGAACGCGCCGCGTATTTCGGGGCGAACGCCGTGAGTGTGAATTCGGCCATGAAAAGATAGTCCTGCAGCACCGCCCGACGCAGAGCCTCGGCGTACTCGGCGACCCGCCGCTTTAGCACTTCGAGCCGCGCTTCGGGATCGAAGAGTGGAATACATACCGCGACCTCCCCCAGGTACGTTCCACTGAAGAAGCCGAAGGGTGGTTGCTGGAGGTAGTGCACCTCGTAGCGGCCGGTTTCTGCCTCCGCAATGACCCGCTCCACATGTTCGAGGCTGCGATAAATGAAATCGACGCGCTGCCCGCCGATGGTCAACCACGCCCCGCCGTTGACCCACGGGCCCCACTCGTAGAAGTTCGTGACCACTGGCCCCGCGGTGTCGTTGACCGACTCGGCCAGCTCGCGAACGCTCTGGATCGAGAAGGGATCCGTTTCCGAGTAAAGCAGGCCCAGATCGATGTCCGACCCCGGCTGGGCGCGTCCCCGAGCATGGGATCCGCCGAGCACAACCGCCCTGATCCCGCGGATTACCCCAAGCTGCTTAACGAGCGATGACACCAGTTCGCGTTGTTTTGGTGAGAGTTGTTTCACGTTGCTCCCTTAGGGCGAGCTCGGTCGCTCATGCCTGGTTGTTTTATCCCAAAACAGCACTGCGCTGCAATCCCAGTTCGTGAAGGGCCCATTCGGGCACTGCCCCCGATGCATCAACTGTAGCGGCGGTCTATGACCTCCCACTCTCTTACTCTTACTCCTTACTCTTACTCCGTACTCTCTTCGTAGGCTTTCTTTGTCGAGTCCAGCCCAGGGGTTGCCCGTCGACCAAAACGGTTCACGAAAAGTGAAGGCCCCCAATTTCCTGATGATGCGGAACCGCAGGCGGGTAAAATCGGCTTGCGCGATCGACCTACTTGTCGGAAGGTCATCGCTCTGACGCTCAAGGCCTAGCGCTGATCGGGGCGTCGAGTCAGGGAGCACGCTTAGCTCAGCGGTAGAGCACTTCCTTCACACGGAAGGGGTCGCAGGTTCAAACCCTGCAGCGTGCATTCCCTCTGGCACAACCAGCTGCCTGGTGACGACGATCCGAAGAAGAAGCGTGGCACAGTTCGTATCTCGCTGGCGGCAGCGATAGCGCGTGTGGAGACCAATTATGAAAGCAAAGCCAACCCCGATTTTTGTTCCAGCTCTGAAGTCCCCGTCGCAAGGCGGCACGACAGTCCGCATCACCAGTCGCCAAACGGAGGGCGCCTACTGCGTCTGCGAAATGACCACGATGCCAGGCGACGGAGTGTCGCGGCACGTGCATGACCGGGACGAGGAGTTCTATTACATCCTGGAAGGCGTTTACGAGATGCAGGCAGGCGAGGAACGGTTCATGGCGGACGCCGGTTCGCTGGTCGTGATTCCGCGAGATGTGCCGCATCAGTTTCGCAATGCTGGCCAGGTGCCCGCACGGGCTTTGATGATTTTTCGTCCGGGCGGATTCGACGAGTTGGGGGCGGAGATGCGTGAGGCCGCCGCCGCGGGAACGCTCGACGCGCAGCAACGCCAGGCGATTTTCACGAAATGGGGAGTCCATTTCGACGAGGACTCCCGATTATGATCATGCATCTCTACGAAACCCACCTGCCAGTGCAGAGCATCTGCTTTTGCATGGGCATTGGGGCCGTGAACCAATCGTTCTCGTCCTCGTCCTCGTGCTCGATCCGAGGTGTCTGAATATGCCCAATGCCCAAAGATGAGGTTTGCATGAGGGGCGACCGACCAGTATGAGAGACCGGTCATGATGCGCCTCAAACGGCATCTTAATCCTGCAGGCATCCCTGCCGATAACCCGGCCATGGCGGCACGTGGGTTTGGGCGATTCAACATCATCCGCTGGTTACGCGGGTGCGGCTGGGTGGCCGTGGTCGCCGGGTTGGGTCGCATCCTGGGCGCCGAGCCGTCCCGAGCGGTCATCGAGGGGCACCTGGACGCTTCGGTGGAAGTCTACGGCCACTATGCGGCGGTCCGGCTGCCTTTGCATCAAGGGGTCCGCCTCTGGAACCCTACGGCCATTCGCGTCAGTCCGAAGGGCGAGATCTTTGTGGCCAATTATGTCGGTGAGATTTATCGGATCTTGGACCGAGACGGAGATGGGTTGGAGGACACCGCGGTGCTCTTTTGCAACGTGACGAAGGATGGGCTGCGGTACCCGACCAGCATGGCTTTTCGAGGGAACACGCTTTTTGTGGGCACAGCCCAGGAGATCAGAGCCTACCAGGACGCCGACGGCGATGGAGTGGCGGAACGGAGCTGGACCCTGCTGAAGTTGCCGTGCGGCGATGACACCCAGAACTGGACGTTCGGGTTATGTGTCGGGCCCGACGATAATTTCTACGTGGCGCTGTCCACCGACAGCTATCAGCCCAAGCCGGCGGTGGATGCGGAAGGGTGGCGGGGCAGTTTATTACGCGTATCGCCAGATGGCCGTCAGGTTGAACGAGTGGCTACGGGGCTCCGCTTTGCTCCAGGACTGGCCTTCGATCCTGAGGGCAACTTGTTCTTCACCGACAACGAAGGAGGCGGCAATCCGACTGAGGAATTGAACCTGTTCATGCCGGGAAAATTTTACGGACATAATCCGGGAAAGTTCTCCGTGCCAAATCAAGATTCAGGCATCGCTCCGCTGGCGCGACTGACCTCCGGTCGTGGAACCTGTGGCATGACATTCAACGCGAGGGACAACGATTTTGGAGGTGCGGCCGGAGAAATTTTTGTGGCCTTTTGGGGTGTTGGCCAGGTGGCCCGGGACGGTTCGATTGGGCGCTTGAAGATATGGCGCGATTCTGACGGAACGTTTCGCGTGCGCGAGCTGCCGTTCTGCGCCTGGTTGTCCAAGGCTTATGATCTGACCTTCGGGCCTTCCCGGGATCTTTATGTGACTCAGTTTGGTCCCACGGTGATGGAGATGACCCCGAGCCCGCAAGCCACGGGAGCGGTGTATCGATTAATCCCGGCGCCGTGGTTCACGCCGACCTATCAGCAGCCGCCCACCTTCCCTCGCATCCGCGGGGACGTGGCGCGGGGCAAGCAACTGTTTGTCAGCCGGGGCTGCGCGCAATGTCATTCGCTGGATGGCACGACTGAGCTGCTCGGACCTAACCTGGCGCGATTGGGCGAGCGATTGGATTATCCGGCCGCCTTGCGGGCCGTCCTCGAGCCTTCCCACAGCATCCGCACGGGTTACGAATCCGAAATAGTCGAAACTGAGGACGGCGAGATGGTGCAGGGCCGAATCGTCACTTCCGATACCAAACAGGTGACCTTGATGGTGGCGGGGAACCAGACGGTGACCATTCCCCGTCCGACGATTCAACGCCAACGCAGCTCGAAGCTATCGCTCATGCCGGAGGGTTTGCTGGCAGGGCTGAGCGAAAAGCAACGGTTTGATCTCTTCGCTTACTTGGAGATTCAAGAACGGCCTCAACGCCTCCGCCAGCGTTATCGTCTTGGCGCCCTGGTGGTGATCGGATGCGCGGTCGGCATGGCAACTTGGGCACTGCGAAAAAGTCTGCGGCTAAGATAGCTCGCCTCACAATGCCCCAATCCGCTGGCGCCCTTCGATCCGGATGAACCCTCGCCGCTTCATTGCTGCGCCTTGGTTTGCCACAGCCTTCGCGTTGCTGGCCGTGCTAATCAGCGCCGGGGTGCTTTGGACGAAACGCTCCCGCGAACGAGGTGTCGTGCCGGATCCCCAACCTCTCCTGCCCGCTGAAGAATCTGTCCCCCCTGCGAAGAACGGTGGGCCGACCAGTGTTTGGACCCAATTCCGCGGGAGCGATCAGGGCCGGGCGTCGCCGGATCAAGCCGTGCCACTTTCCTGGTCCGAAACTTCGAATGTGGCGTGGAAGACGGAGCTTCCTGGTGCCGGCGCGTCGTCGCCGGTGGTCTCGGAGAACGAAGTTTGGTTGACCGTCGCCTTGCAAGGTGGCGGTTCGCTCCGGGCCATCGGCCTGGATAAGGCGACCGGAAAACTTTTGCATGACATCGAACTCTTCAAAGTGGCCAGCCCGCCCCCCACCCATAAAGTCAACAGCCTGGCCTCGCCCACCCCCGTGTTGGACAAGGATCGGCTGTGGGTGTCGTTCGGGACGCATGGGCTCGGCTGTGTGCGCATGTCGGATGGGAAGGTTCTTTGGACCAACGTCAGTCTGAAATTTGATGACGAGAAAATGGGTCCTGGTGCCAGCCCAATTCTGGCCGGGAACCTTTTGGTGATGCAGTGCGACGGCACCGATGAGCGGTTTATCGCCGGCGTCAACAAAGACACCGGCGAGGTGGTTTGGAAAACGCCGCGCTCCAACGCCATTGCCCAGGCGATCCCTTACCGCAAGGCATTCAGTACGCCCGTGTTCCAGGCGCTCAATGAGGTCCCGCAACTCATCAGCAGCACCTCCTATCGCCTGTTTGGGTACCAACCCGAAACAGGCAAGGAACTGTGGGGTGCAGAGACTCCCGGGTTTTGTCCGGTGCCCGTGCCTTTGGTGCGCAGCAACTGGATTTATGTTTGCACCGGGTTCAACAAAGCCGAGCTCTGGGCGTTTCGATACGAGCAAGACGGGAAGCCGCCGCAGCGCGTTTGGAAAACCAACCGCTCGGCTCCGCTGGTTCCTTCACCGGTCCTCGCCGGCGATTACCTCTACATGATCACGGACAGCGGGATCGCCTCCTGCCTGGAAGCCGCCAGCGGCCGGCTGCTTTGGAACGAACGCGTCGGAGGCACCTATTGGGCTTCGCTGGTTCATGCCCGCGCACGCATCTATTGCTTCGCCGAAGACGGCACCACAACCGTGCTGAGTGCCGGCCCTCAATTCAAAGCTCTGGCCAAAAATCGTCTCAACGGCGAGATCATGGCCACGCCTGCGGTCGCCGAGCATGCCCTCTTCGTCCGCACCAAGACGCACCTCTATCGTTTGCAGATCAACGCCGCGCGCCCATGACATGACGGACCCCAACCCAGCTTCCCCCAGCCTGCCGCAAGTCTCTACCCGGGAGAGCGGCGCGCGTCGTTGCCTGCTGGTCGGCGCTTGTTATGTCACAGGCGCGCTGATCGGCGCGTGGGTCGGACGCGAATATTATTTGCCTAATCCGTTCACTGTGGGAGAGCACCTCCTGCTGGCCGATCTGCGCCACGGCGGTGCCATCGTAGGCGCGATGAGCGGGGCGCTGGCGTCCGCCCTGCTCACGCCGCGCCTGGCTGGACTCCGCTCCGGTCTGCTCAGCGCCGTGGTCGTTGCCATAGGTGGAGTGCTGTTGGGATATCTGCTCCTTGAGTCCGCCCTGCTGCTGGGCCTGGCCACTCTCTTTGTTCTGACTCTACCTTGGTGCTGCACACTTCTTGTGCGATCCAGGCGCCCGTCCTAGCTAGAGCTTGTCCCGAAAAGGGCGATTTCGGCCTTTGTCCCGAGAACGTTCCTGGGACAGGCCCTAGCTACGGCCGGATGGCTTCGATGCGATAGAACGCGGCGCGAGGGGCCGGCGTGAGTGTCTGAGTGAAGCTGCGGGTGGTTGCGGGCAAATTTGAGGCGGCGGGCACGCGCGAAAAACCCGCAGCCAGGTTGGTGCTGAACCAGAGCGTGTAGACTCTTCCGGTCACCGTATTCCAATTCAAGACATTCGGGGCGCCACTCACACCTTCGCTCAAAGAGAGTTTCAGCTGATTGTTGGGATCATTCGGATTTAACCCGGCGAGATACGATTGCCACAAAGGGAATCCGTTCGCGCCCGTGGCGTTCACGGCGTTTTCGAAATCGAGATACCCATACGACGCCAGCCACCAGTAAGGGGTGGGATGATTGGTGGTGAGCTTCGCGGCGAAAACGGCCTGAAGAACGACGTTCGTGTTGAGGACAAAGGTGAGCGGATTATTTGTGCCGTTCACACTGTTCGTCCATCGCTCGAATCGATAGTAGTTGGCAGGAGTGGCGATGACCTGCACGGAGGTGCCGGGCGCATAGGTCGCATTGGTGGGACTGACCGTGCCCCAGGATGAATTGTTCGCCGTGGCGGTTAATCGCAGGGTGGGCCAGCCGATCGACGGAGCAATAAAACCGCTGATAAAGTACTGTCCGATGCTTCCGTAAGCGGTATAGCCGGTGGGCACGGGGTTGAGCGGCGCGCCCGCCCCGCTGTTTCGAATCCACAGATAGTACGTGCCGGGCGCCAATGTCTTTTGGATTTGCGCGGTGGTCTCGTCGCCCGGGTTGTTCGTGGCTACGGTTGAACCATTCGCATCACGCAATTCGATCAGCAGATCGAGATTCCCGCCGCGCGCCCCCGTCGGCGTGATCCAAGGATTGACCATCAACTTGGCCGGCCCGTTGCCGGTCGTGAACGAGAAGACGTCCACGTCCGTATTGCGTTCCAGGATCCCCTTGTTGGCTGGACTAGCGTTCCCTGGATCGAGTTCTGGAGTTGTGGAGACAATGTTGGTGCCTCCGCTGATCACGAGCGGGCGCGCCGTGGCGGCGGTATCGCCATGGTCATCAGTACGATAGGAAATCCGTGCGGCGATAATGGCGAGGTCATCTTCGGTATTGTTGGCCTGATAATATTCTCCTTTCGACCATTGCGTGACGTTGCGGCTGGAGGAACTGCCCATGATGGGGCTCCACGAGATATCGCCGCTGCCGTGGCCGCGATAATATTCCGTGCCATTGGTCGCCCCATCGTGACTCAAGCCGAGATTGTGCCCGATTTCATGAGAGATGGCACCGGCGATAACCGAGTCGGAGTTGCCAAGATTATTATAGAAGATCCAAGCGGGCCGCCGCTTGGAATAGCCGGACTCGCCGAAGACGCTGATATACGCGACGCCGCCCGCGGTGGAAGAAGGGTTGGGCGCGCCGTTCGCATCCGTATTGCGGGTGATCAACGCGTGGGCCGTGCGCGTTCCGAAGCTCGCTGGGCGTTCGGTCGTCACGTCGATGTCGAACGGGGCAAAGTCTTCTGCCACCCGCTGCCAGACTCGTTTGATGGCCAACTGCTCGGCATCATTGAAAGTCGCGAAAT
>DATLUX010000076.1:0-10145 GCA_035577805.1 Verrucomicrobiia bacterium | reverse complement strand
CCTTTAGGCCGCTTCATCTTGTTTCGGGCCCGGGCGTAAGACTAGCCGACGCTTCGTTGCAAGGAGGAGTAAGAGTAAGGAGTAGGAGTAAGAGCAAGAGTAGGAAACTGGCTTCGTTTCACACCGTTCTTACTCTTACTCTTACTCCTTAATTTCCATCCATGTTCCGGCGCGGTTACAAGTCGGACGCAATCTTCCAAATAGTTTTCACACGGTCTGTTTAGGCCGCTTCGAGCTGGGGATCGGAGGTAGCCCCTCGACGGGCTCGGGGCGGGCTCCCTCGACGGGGCTCGGGGCGGGCTGTTGGATAATTCCTTGGTCCTCGAGCCGACGGAACGATCTACAGCCAAATTAGGACAGTGCGATTTAGCTTCGGCGCTTCCCATTCCCTTCACCATCGGCTATAAAGCAGGCACCGGCTTTGTTCTGGTTTGCCGGACGTTGTTCGCATGAATTCATCAGACAAAGCTCGCTCGCTCTGCGCGGGAACGCGTCGGCAATTCCTCTGGCAGGCGGGTGCGGGCTTCACCGGACTGGCCTTGACTGCCTTGCTCGACCAGGACGGCTTTTTCAGCGGACCAGCCGCTGCCGCGATCCCCAAGGTGCAGCTATCCCCGCCGCGCCCGGCCCACATCCCCCTGCGGGCCAAGTCCTGCATCTTTCTGTTCATGTATGGAGGTCCATCGCAGATGGACTTGTTTGACTACAAGCCGGAGTTGCAGAAGCGCGATGGTCAAAGCGTGGATCTCGAGATTCGGCGCCGTTCCGTGCAGGCCTCCAAGCTGCTGGGCAGCCAACGGCGTTGGGCTCAACACGGGCAATCGGGCCAATGGTGTTCGGACGCCTTGCCGTTCCTGGCCCATCAGATGGACAAGCTGGCCGTCATCAAATCGCTTTACGCGGATTCTTTCGCGCACGGTTCGGCCATGTTGCAGATGAACAGCGGCCGGATCATCCAGGGTTATCCCTCGATCGGCTCCTGGTTGAGCTACGGGCTGGGCACACTCAACCAGAATCTACCGGGTTACGTGGTGATGCTCGACCCGCGCGGAGGCCCGATCAGCGGCGCCGCCAATTGGTCCAGCGGCTTCATGCCGGCGGCGTTTCAGGGCACCGTCTTCCGGGCCAGCGGCCAGCCGATCCTCAACCTGGAATCCACCTCGGGCCTCACGCCCCCCATGCAGCGCGATCTGATTAACGCCGCCAACACCCTCAATGCCGAGCACCTGCGGCAACGCCCCGGTTATTCCGAACTGGAAGCGCGCATCGCCAGCTACGAACTCGCGTTCCAACTCCAAAACACCGCGCCCGAAGCCCTCGATTTGTCCCAGGAAAGCGAAGTCACCCGCGAACTTTATGGCCTGAATGACCCCAAAGGCGATCACCCTTTGGCCCTCGGCCCTGCTCCCTTCGGGCGCCAATGCCTGATCGCGCGCCGTCTCGTTGAACGCGGCGTGCGCTTCGTCCAGATCTATCACGGCGGCGGACATCAACAGCAAAACTGGGACGCCCATAACGGCGTCGAAGAAAATTTGAAAATTCATTGTCCGGAGATCGATAAACCCCTCGCCGCGTTGCTGACCGATCTGGAGCAGCGCGGTTTGCTCCAGGAAACTCTGGTGGTCTGGGGCGGTGAATTCGGCCGCCAACCCGTCGCGCAAGGCGGCAGCAACGGCCGCGATCATAACCCGAAAGGATTCACCTACTTCCTGGCCGGGGCCGGAGTCAAAGGCGGCGTCAGCTACGGCCAAACCGACGAACTGGGTCACGAAGCCGTCGTCAATCGGCATCACCTCCGCGATCTGCACGCCACCATCCTGCATCTGATGGGATTGGACTATCGCAAGCTGACCTATTTCTACGGCGGCTTGGAACAGAAACTCACCGGCGTGATCGATCCAGAGTTGATCCAAGGCGTGCTGGCGTGAAGTCAGGTCACTCGGAGGTGCTGAGCGTGCGACTGCTGGCCTGGCACCGGCCTGGTCGAGCACCTGGTCACATCGGCCGCAAGCCGGGCTTGCGCTGATGCGCTTTTCCGATTCCACTCAGCCGCGATGAACTTCAAGTCTCAGTCTGTCTGTCGAACCGGCCCATGCACTCTGGCTTTGCTGGCCGCTCTCTTCAGCACCCCAGCCCCCGCCCTGGCTGCCCTAACCGGGTCCAGCCCGGCCGAAGAGTGGGCCGCAGACTTTCTGGCCCACCGCGAACTCCGGAGCCTGGGGCGGCGCCTTGGTTTTTCCGAGGCCCTCACGATCCAGAAGGATTTCGTGAAACGGCTTCAACCTGAACTCGGCCGGCCGGTGGGTTACAAGGTGGGCCTGGTCACCCGCGAGGCGCAGGAAAAATATGGCGTGCACGCGCCGCTGCGCGGCGTCTTGCTCGAGAAAATGCTGCTGGCCAATGGCGCCGACGTCCGCCGCGATTTTGGCGTCCGCCCGATCCTCGAAGCGGACCTGGTCGTGGTGGTGAAAGACAAGGCGATCAACAAAGCCGCTTCGATCCTTGATGTGGCCGAGCATCTCCGCGATGTGATGGCTTTCATCGAACTGCCGGACGCTTTCATTCCGACCAACCCGCCGCCTGACGGCCCGCTGCTGACAGCCGGGAACGTCGGCGCCCGCCTGGGCGTGCTTGGCCAACGCGTGCCCGTGAGCGCCACCGCCGACTTTGTCAAAGCGCTGGGCGAGATGAACGTCACGATCGTCGATGAGGCCGGCGCCGAGCTCGGGCGCGGTCAGGGCAAAGTCATCCTCGACCATCCACTCAACGCCGTGCTTTGGCTGATGGAAGAACTGCATCGGACCGGGGAACGACTGAAGCCGGGCGATTTCATCAGCCTGGGCTCCATCAAGGCCATCCCGCTGCCACCGGCCAAGGCCGTTACGGTTCGTTACGACGGTTTGCCCGGCGGATCCATTTCGGCGTCTGTGCGCTTCCGGTGAGCAGTGCCACACGACCACGAGTCTGCAGGCACGTTTAGTGCCTTACTTTCCGCGCACGATATGGACGTTGAAGTGCGGCGTTCCCAGCACGCCCCAAAGGCGCACCCAGAGGGCAAGAAACATCTCCGTGCCGCGTGCGTTGGTGATGTCGCCCAGGTCAATAATATTACCAGCCTTCCAACCGAACCATTCGCAGAGCCGGCCCGCGACTTCGCGTTTGGCCGCCGCGTCGTTGCCGCAGATAAACAACTCGTGGTCGCCCGGCACCCGCGACGGCGCAATCATGATCTCGCAGTTCACCGTGTTGAGCGCCTTCACCACGCGGACGTCTGGAAATTCGCGTTGAGTCTGCTCCCCGAGTGAATCCGTGTTGCACACGGTCAACGTGGGCGGCATGCCTTTGGAAGAATCCAGCGGATTGCCAACTTGGATGAGGATCTTGCCGCGCAGGTTTTTCGCGCCTGCCGCACGCAAAGCTGTCAGCGAGTTCGCGCCGTTAGTACAGTCGAACACGATTTGGCCGAAGGCCGCCGCGTCGGCAAACGTGCCGACCTGAGCTTTGCCGCCGACGCTGCGAAGCCATTCCTGTCCGGCATCGCTGTTGGCAGTGCGCGAGCCCATCATGATTTGGTGGCCGACGTTGACGAGCTTTGTGGCGATGGCGTTGCCGACCATGCCTGTGCCGAGGACTCCAATTTGCATATCGAGCTTTCTCTTTCAGTTTGAGTTTGAGTTTGAGTCTGAGTTTGAGTTTGAGTTATTCACACCCACGCTGTCCGCGCGAGACCCGAACAGATATTTCAGCGTGAGGCAGAGCAGCGCGGTCACGCTTAGAATCAGCAGCGACATCCGAAGGTACGCGGCAGTTGAAACTGAAATGCCAATGCCGCTGAACAGCGCAACGTATGCTGCCAAACAGGCTGGGCACTTGGGAAGCAGCGCCAACGCAGCGCCCGGAACGATCCAACCGACCACCTCACGGCCACGGCGCCATCCCGACGCGGGCTGACGAGCGGTGTCACGGCCCCGCGTCGCTGTCTGGCAGCAATGCTGCATGTTCATGAATGCGCTGCAGCCGCTTCTTCCCTCAACCGTTGGCATACTCGTCGTGGCGGCGCCACCAGACACCCGTCTCGTTGCGTCCTTTGGGAGCGCGGTCCAGCCATTGGTACATGCCCCAGAGGCCATCCAGTCCGCGCGCATAGGTGGAATAGGTGTGGTAAACGATGCCCTCCTCGAGCACGAACGCACTCATGCCTGGCCTCTCGCGCGTGTAGGTGGCCGCGTCGGTTCCGGTCATGGCCGCGTTGTCGGCGACGGGCGGCGGAACCACGGATGTCTCGTCCATCGCGTGGCCGCCGCGCTCGTAGTTGTATTCGATGGTCCCGGCGCGTTGTTGCTCCGCCGTGAAGGAGACGTTGAAGTCGAAGTTAAAGTCGCCGCCGAGCGCGGACGCCCATGGGAAGGTCCAGCCCATCCGCCGCTGGTACGCTTGCAGCTTGGCGAGCGGCGCCTGCGACACCGCCCCAAGCGTGACGTCGTGGTTGGCCAGATGGACGGCGAAGCCGTCGAACCCATCCGCAATCGTGGAGCAGGTCGCGCACCCAGCCTTGTACTCAGGGCCAAACATGAAGTGGTAAATGAGGAGCTGCGAGCGCCCGCGGAACAGGTCTGCCAGCGAGGCACTCCCCTGGTCGGTCTCGAACCGATACTTCTTGTCGATCCGGACCCACGGCAGCTCCTGCCGTCGGCGCGCCAGCTCGTCGCTGCGCCGCGTCAGCTCCTTCTCTGCCTTGAGCAGGTCGAGCCGGGCCGCCAGCCACTCTTTCGGCGAGACGACCTGGTGGTCAGGCGTCAATCTATGTTGTTGCACTTCGGTCATAACATTTTCCTTTCTTTGTTTGTGTTGTTTTCAGACAGATTCAACGGAACTTTCGCGAGCAAGGGGCTCAGGGACGTCTTCCATCGTCGTCTTCCTGAGGCCTGTGTTACTTCTCTTCCTGGTGGTCAGGACTTGGGCTTGCGCACGGCGCGCACTTTGCCGCTGGTGGCACCACCGCAGTAGAAAACACCGGCGCCGTCCGCTTCGAGGCCGCTCACGGTGACACCGGCGGGCATCTCGAGCCGTTCGAGAACTTCGCCCGTCTCCGCATCGATGCGGCGGAGTTCGCTCTGCTCGGCTTCCAGGGTGCCGTGCCAAAGCTCGCCGTTGACCCACGAAACGCCCGTGACGAAGCGATCCGATTGAATCGTGCGCAGAATGGCACCGGTCTTGGGGTCGATCTGGCGGATCTTGCGGGCGCGGTACTCTCCAACCCAGAGCATCCCCTCCGCCCAGGCCAGCCCCGAGTCGCGGCCCTGGGAGGGCGCTGGGATGGTGGCGACAACCTGGCCCGAGCCCGGATCGACCTTCTGGATCCGGTCGTCGGCAAGCTGCCACAAGTACTGGCCGTCGAAGGCAGTACCGGCGGTGGCGGCGACGGCGAGCTCGCGGATCACCGCGCCACTCTTGGGATCGAGCGCGACGATGCTCTCCCCGCGCGCGAACCAGACTTGCGCGCCGTCGAAGGTCACGCCGTGGATATGGTCGGTGCCGGGATAGGGGCCGTACTCACGGAGGATCTCCGCTCGCCGGGACTTGCTTTTGCTTTTGCTTTTGCTTTTGCGCGTTGTCGTCATGACCCAACACTAACCCACCGCCAGCGCGCCCGGGAGTAACAATGTTGTCGCGAATCCACCGTTCATGCAAAGTAACCAAGGCAGATATGTTTCATGGGCTTCTCCGAGTCAGTTGGCCTTTCAGGCCAGGTTGCTGGTCTCCTTGATGCTACCGAAATGTCCACGGCAGGACTGGTTTCCTGGAGTTGGTGGGCCCACTCGGATTTGAACCGAGGACCAAACGATTATGAGTCGTCTGCTCTGACCGCTGAGCTATGGGCCCGCTTGGCGCAAGGATCGGTTCGCGCCGATCCGGTCCGGAACCGGATTGTGGGTGCCGGCTGCAGCGGGGCAAGTTAATTCAGTTGGACTGGGCGGTCCCCACCAACCCGCCGCCCGACGGCGCGCTGCTCACGGCCGGGAACGTCGGTGCCCGCCTGGGCGCGCTCGGTCAACGCGTGCCGGTGATCGCCACCGGCGACTTTGTGAAAGCGTCGGACGACTGGCACGCGGGCAAACGCCTTTCCGGTGAGAAGTGAGCGCGACTGGCGCAGGAGGCACATTAATGCCGCCTAAGCTGCCCCAGTGAACGCGCCGTGAACGCGCCGTGAACGCGCCGATTGCGTCCTGGCTTCAATTCGGGCATCCTTGGCGGCGCGTCACTGAGCAGCGACGTTGACCCCATGCCCCAATGAAGCCAAACATTCGAGTCATGCTTGTGCTGGCAGCCGCGTTAGTCGTGGCGGGAGTCGTATTTCGCCAGGGAAAGGAAATTTACCGGTTGCGCGCGGTGATTGCGGAACTCACGAGTCCCCCGACGGAGGGGGCGGCCATCTCGACGATTAGCAATCCGCTGCCTGCGGATATCGAAGAACTGCGTCGGGAGGCCGCCGAAGTCCACCGCTTGAGAGCCGAGATCGCACAGTTGCGCCGGGAGAAAGTGGAGACGAGTGCACTTCAGGCGAGAATCGACAAGCTGGCACTGGACCTCAATCAATGGTCAGATTCCATCGCCATTTTCGGCGATTTCGACCATCCTGCACCGACGCCTCTGGTTTTAGAGGCAAGTTCTCTTGCTCAATCGTCGCCCGAAGAGGCAGCGCGGTGGCTCGCTGCATTGCCGCCAGGGACGGAGCAGGATCAGGCCGTGCTGGCAGTAATCAAGCACTGGACCGGTACCGATCCTGCCGCCGCTGCGGCTTGGGCGACTCAATTTGCGGAGGGGCCATTGCGGGAACGAGCCATGTCTATTGTCGCTCGCCAGTGGGGCCAACGCGACTGGAACGCCGCCGCTGGCTGGCTGGAGACGTTGGCGATGGGGTCGTCCAGAGACGCCGCGATTGGAGCATTCGTCACAAGTGCGGATGGCTACGATATTAGACTGGCGCTGGAATGGGCGAATCAAATGGAAGCTCCTGAGACCCGAGCCATGCGAGTAGAAGACACCGCCCGGAGATGGCTGCGCGAGGATGATGCGGCTGCGCGCGCATGGTTGGAGAAAGCTCAATTGCCGTCGGGGATGGCCGAGCGACTCTTGTTGACAAAATAAGATCGTCCAACAAACAAGTCGAGGTTGGGAGAACTGCTCCGACTCCGCGCTAAAACTTTAGAAGCCAAGCTGTCCTGCAAGCGGGTTGTAAAGGGGAGGCCCGGAAGAAGCGGGCGATAAAGAACGTGGAGCAACAACCGATCAGGGACTGTAAAACCACTATTTCCTCTCCGTGCCCTCCGTGTCCTCCGTGGTAATCCTCCCCTTCCTCGGTCGGTTGCGGCTTCGCCGCGCTGGGCCCTCCGTGGTCCTCGGTTGCGGCTGCGTCGCTCTGGCGAGCACGCGTGGTTGTGGTTTAGGCCGCCTTCTCCGTGGGGTCGCGGCCGTCATCGCTCGTGCCGCGCTGTCCCCGTGCGGCGCGGCTACGGCGAAACTGCCAAGAATTGCGAACCGTCAACCGTCAACCGCCAACCGCCAACCGCCAACCGCCAACCGCCAACCGCGCCTACGGCGAAACTGCCAAGAATTGCGGATGTCGGCTGTTCAGCATTTCGGAGGCTTGCGCCAGCGCCTCGAGCGCAGCCCGATCAGAAGCCATAGATTCCAGTTCCTTGATCAAGGCCAACCGGTGATTGATTTCGTCCGGCGTCAAAACATCCGCCGGCGGCGCAGTGTAGAAATGTTGGTTGCCAAAGACGACGTGTGCGGACTTCGGCACCGGTTTGCCTTGTAACGCCATCGGCACGTCAAACGCCGAGTCCTGATAATGGTAGAGGTCCCCGGCCAAGAGCGGGGTTAGATACGGCCACATGTTCGCCGAAATCTTGTTCGCGAGCGCCTGTTCCAACAGCGCCGCGCGCGCTTCCGGATATTGCATCGACATCTGGGCCAGCATCTCGAGCGCGTTCAGTTTGCCCCCGGATGTTCCTTGCGCCACCTCGATCAGGGTCGGGATCCCGGCGCCGTCGGGAAGCTGCGACAGCGCCATGGCCGAGTAATAATTCCACTGCTTCGCGGTCTGCATCAGGTCCGTCACCACGCTCGTATCGCCGAACTTGTTCAGCACTTCAAACAAAGGCGCGACATCGCCTTCGAGCTTTCCACTGGCAGCCATGGCCAGCGCGTCGCGCGCCGCCGCGATCGCTTCCTGGCGATGTTCGCCCGGGGCCAGTTTCTCGAGGTTTTGCGCGAGCAACGCGATCTCGCGCGGGTCAGCCGTGTCCTGGAGAGTCTGCAGCGTCCCGGTCAGCCCTTCCGCCCCGCCGATCTGGACCAGGGCATCGAACATCGCCGCGCGCGCCGACGCGTATCCCAGCCCGTTACCCGGACCGAAATCGAGGTCGACGTTTTTCGCGAGAAACTCGTGAATCGCGCTGACGGCACTCGGCCCCTGAGCCACGAGCTGTTGGAAGTGCTGTTTCCAATCGGCGACCTGTTCCGGGCTGCGGGGAACGCTCGGTTGATCCAGACGGCAAAGGCTGCCGAGCAACTGGCGGCTTTGCGGCGTCGGTTCCGGGAGGGACACGGCCGCCGGTGGCGCGGCCGGCCTGGCTGCCACCGGCGCAAGCTGGACGGGACCCTCTGCCGCCTGCGCACCGTCATCCGGAGCCGTGTTCGCGAGAACGGGGGACGACGATTTGCCTGCCGTAATGGAACTGGATGCGGCGGGCGTACTCGCGAGTCGGCCCTCCGATGGTGCCCGTGCGCGAGTCAGCAGCAGCCACGCGGAGCAACTGCCGATGCCAACCACCAGCGCGCTGATGACGAATGGCTTCATGAACGGAATATTCTGTCCACGGCTCAGAGCGAGCGCACGAGCACATTGATCTGCGCCTGGGCCTTGAGTTGCTCGATGAATGTCCGGACCGCTTGCTGGAACTGGGCCTGGACGATCGGTGCGAGTATGCGCCGGATATCGTTGCTGATCTGGCGCCAAGCGCTCTCGCGCTCACCGGGTTGGGAGTCAGGCCCAGGCAACGCTGGAAAATCACCGCTGTGGGCATTGTAGTACTCCACCACCTGCGCCTCAGTCACATTCGGAGACGTGATGCCCGTCGGCCCTAACAACGTGCTCAATAGAAACTGGCTCGTCGCATCGCGCTGCTCGAATTGAATCCGCTCGTCGAGGTTGGCCAGCACATCGAGACGAACGGCGACGCCGGCCTCCGCCGCGTCGCGAGCCTCCGTGGCTTTCCGGATCGCATCCCGTTGCCGGGCCTGGTCGGGATTCAGGAATTGGATTCCCTTGGCCTTGGCGGCCTGGAAGATCAGCTCCCGCGCGATCGCGCGATCCAGAAGGAATTGGTACGTCGCGGGCGGCATGACCTGGTTGGCGGCGGCCGCGCCGGCACTGATGGGAATCAGATCTTTCACCGTGATGACCGTGGTGTTGACCGTCGCCAGGGTCCGACCCAGGCCGACCGCGATGACCGGCGGTCCATTGCTCGGACTGGAATCGGCCTGGCTGCGTGGGGCGACAGCGACACCTGCGACGAAAAGCGCGACGGCGATAACAAGGTTTGTTCTTTTCATAATTTGATAATTTCGTAGCGCTCCCCTCGCAACGGCGAAGGGAGCCGGTTTCGATTTAGCGGCTCTCCAGGATCACGTTCTCCTGACCGACGACAACCCCCGGGGAGGACAAATACTCCACCTTCACGCAGGACTGGAAGTAGTACGCGTCGTTGGCGCTGCCTTTGCCATCGTTATCCGTGTCCTTAAGGTAACCGGTGGTGTTCAAGTTGTATTGAAAGTGATGATCGATCAGCGCCATGTAGCCACCCACATCTCCCACACCGTTGTAGTCCACGGGCACAGCGGTGGACGTAACGGCGACCTTGTAGGTGCCGGTCCGCTGCGTTACTTCCAGCCTGACCTTGACCAACGGGCCGACTGTGTCGGTCACATCGTTTCCAGCACAATCCAGCAGCTTCACCTTGTGCGGGATCCGGGAGCCGGACGTGAAATAATTGACGATCTCCGGTGTGGTTGGCGCATCGGCGCAGCAATTGAGTCCCGGAAGAATGCCGCAGAGGCCGTTGTCGGCGATGTTGTCA
>DATLUX010000075.1:0-6306 GCA_035577805.1 Verrucomicrobiia bacterium | reverse complement strand
GTGGTGCTGCGCAGCCTCGATGGTCAAACCATCTCCCTCCCCCGCAAGGATATCACCGAAATGAAAGCCGCCGGCCTCTCGCTCATGCCGGAAGGCTTAATCGATCAGCTGAACGATCAACAAATCCGCGACCTCTTCGCTTACCTCCGCAGCACCCAGCCCCTCGCGAATTGAAAGTGTCTAGCGACCCCATAGAGCGGGTCTGCGTTTAGGAAGGTGGGAGGCAGCGATCACGTGTGCGCGTGTTGGCAAGGGGAGCTGGCAGGTGGCAAGGGAATTTGGGGCAAGGGAATTCCCCGAACCGGCATGGTGCATCGAGAGGGGGCTTCTTGGATGGAAGTTAAAAAGGCCGTCATTCCCTTGCCCCCCAATTCCCTTGCCTAACCGGGGCAGATTTGTGACGCGCGCTGGGTTGGGAGTGGGCCGATTGCCAAGCCTGAGGCTCAAGCGCTTCAGGCGCGTCGGGACTTCGGTGTGCCTGCCGCGTGGCGACGGTAGCCGCACACTGCAGCGGCGGTCTGCGAGCACGCCCCGTGGAGGGGAGAAGGTTCTCGAGGTCAGCGTGTTGAACACGTAGAGAGATCGCGCTGGCTCGAGGGGAGTGTCTAAATGCACCCGGATCACCCGGATCACATCGCCCCAATCTTTTTTCTTCATCGACCGGACACGATCCCGCACACTGCCCGGATGGAATCGTTCTCTGGCGATCCGGCGCCGCTTTCTGCGGACGAGATCCGTCGGGCGGTGCAGGCGGCGTTGGCGGAGGATGTCGGCAGCGGCGATGTGACCACCTTGGCTACGGTGCCGGACAACGCCATGGCGCGGGCGGCTTTGGTCGCGCGCGAACCGCTCACGGTGGCCGGATTGGCCTTCGCCGAAACCGCGTTCCGTGAACTGGCCCCGGCGGTCACGCTGCAAACCCGGGTCCAAGACGGCCAAACCGCAGTCGCCGGGACCGTCCTGCTGGAGGTGGCCGGGCCCGCGCGCGCATTGCTCACAGCCGAACGCGTGGCATTGAACTTTGTGCAACGCCTGTCGGGCGTGGCCACGTTCACCGCCCAATTTGTCAGCGCCATTCGCGGCACCCCCGCACAAATCCTTGACACACGCAAAACCACGCCGGGGTGGCGGCGGTTTGAAAAATATGCCGTGCGCTGCGGCGGTGGACAGAACCATCGGCTGGGTTTGTTTGATTTGGTCTTGATCAAGGACAATCATCTGGCGGCCCTGCAGGGTGCGAAACCGAATGCCATTGCGGCGGCGGTCACACGCGCGCGGGCTGCTTATCCGCAGTTTAAGGTCGAGGTGGAAACGGATACTTTGGCGCAGGTCCGCCAGGCGCTCGAAGCCGGCGCAGACATCATCCTGCTCGACAACATGAGGCCCGAATCACTGCAGGAAGCGGTGCGATTGGTGGCGGGACGCGCTCGCACCGAAGCCAGTGGCGGCGTCAGCTTGTCAACGGTGCGCGCCATCGCCGAGAGCGGCGTCGACTATATCAGCGTGGGGGCAATCACCCACAGCGCCCGCGCGGTTGATATCGGGCTGGATTTCCTATGAGTCTCGACGCGGCGATTCTCACTGCGCTTCGGCAGGCCGGGACCGGCTTCGTTTCCGGGGCAGAACTGTCCCAGCAGCTGGGCGTGACCCGGGCGGCCATCTGGGCGCGGGTCGACGATTTGCGCAAGCTCGGTTACGACATTGCGGCCAGCCCGCACCAGGGCTACCAACTGCTCAGTGTGCCCGATGTTCTCCACGCCGATGACCTGGCCTCGCTGCTGGACGGCATCCAGATCGTGGGACGCGACATCCGCGTCTTCGAAAAAACCAATTCGACCAATGACGTGGTGGAGAAACTGGCACGCGACGGGGTGGGGGAAGGAGTCGTGGTGTTCGCCGAAGCACAGAGTCAGGGCCGAGGACGCCTCGGTCGTCGCTGGATCTCGCCGCCCCGGCGTGGCCTCTGGTTTTCGGTGTTGCTCCGGCCCAATCTCCGGCCGCAGGCGGCGACTCAATTGACCGTGGCCGCCGCGACGGCGTTGGTGCGGGCGATTCGCGATCAGACTGGATTGGCGCCAGAGATCAAATGGCCCAACGACATTCTCATTCGCGGACGCAAAGTCGCTGGCGTGCTGACTGAATTAAGCGCTGAACTGGATCACATCAAGTATCTGATCCTGGGCATTGGGGTCGACGTGAATTTGAGTGCATCGGATTTCCCGCCGGAACTGCGGAAAGTGGCGACTTCGTTGCGCATCGAAACCGGACGCGAGTGGCACCGGGCCGATCTGGCCGCGGCGATCGTGCGCGAGTTGGACGCCGATTATGCGCGCATCTGCTCCGGACAGTTTGAGGACATCATCGAAGAATGGCAGCGAGGTTGCAGCACTTTGGGGCGCCGGGTTGCGATCCGTATGGCGGACCGCCTGGTGCAGGGCCAGGCCGAGGCCCTGGATCGCGACGGGGCGTTGCTGCTTCGGACCGAGCACGGACATCTCGAACGCGTGATCGGCGGGGACGTCACCCTGCAACGGTAAATAGGAACTCGCCCGGGGCCCATGCTGCTTCTCCTCGACATTGGCAATACCCACACGCATGTCGGGCTGGCCGGGAACCAGCGGGTGCAACGTCATCTGGACATTCCGTCAGCCGGGTGGTGCCGAGGCCAGGCGGCGGCCCGGGCCATCGCGCGCTTTGTTGGGCAGGAGTCGATCACGGGAATCGCTCTTTGCAGCGTGGTGCCTCGCGTCACTCCCCAGGTCGTGCGGACAATCCGCCGGCGCTGGGGTCAAACCCCGCTCACCCTTTCTCCCCGGACCCTGCGGGGCGTCGGGCTGCGTTATCCGCAGCCGGATTCGATCGGGCCGGATCGCCTCGCTAATGCCATCGCGGTTCGCCACCATTATGGTGCGCCGGCGGTGGTGGTCGACTTCGGCACGGCCGTCACTTTCGATGTCGTGGATCGGGCCGGGGCCTACGTGGGAGGCATCATCGCGCCGGGCCTGGCCGCCATGACGGATTATCTGCACGAAAAAACGGCGTTGCTCCCGCGCATCCGCATCCGCGAAACCCGGGCGGTCATTGGCAAGAACACGCACGAAGCAATGCTGATCGGGGCCGTGCACGGTTATCGGGGATTGATCCGCGAGTTAATCCGGGAATTGCGCGTGGAGTTGGGCGCGCGCCGGCTGCCAGTTGTGGCCACGGGCGGCTACGCCCGCCTGCTGGCCGGCGGTTTGCCGGAGATTAGCGCCGTGGAACCGTTGCTCACTCTGGAAGGCCTCCGCTTGCTCTGGCAGAACCATCATCTTGACCGCAAGAGAAAGCCTCCGGGCGTCGCCAACCCAAAGGATTAACCACAAAGAACACAAAGAACTGAGTCGATTGCCGGTCACTACTCCACGATTCCTTGTGTTCTTTGTACCACAAAAGGAAGAAATCTTTCATTTTCCGACAAGATTTTCAGGCGGCGATTTGTTCGGGCGTAAACGCGTCACCTTTGTGTTCTTTGTGTTCTTTGTGGTTAATCAAACCGGGCTTCTAGATCGTCATCAACCCCAGGCGGTTAACCACATAGATCACATAGATCACATAGAACGAGATGCTTTCGTTGCCGGTCAGTTGGCCTACGTTCTCTTGTGGTCTTTGGACCACTAACACTAAGGAAGAAATCTTTCATTTTCCGACAAGATTTTCAGGCGGCGATTTGTTCGGGCGTAAACGCGTCACCTCTGTTCTCTGCCCTCTGTGGTGACCCTCACTGTGTGCCCGAGATTGGATTGGATTTACCACGGAGATCACAGAGGTGCACAGAGGTTCGAATTTGGTTGCGGCTCTGCCGCGCTGGGTTCTTTGTGGTTAAATGTTTTGGCTGATTGACCATTGAAATTGAAGGTCAGAAACACTGGCCGCCAAATCGCTAGCTACGCTAGAGCTTGTCCCGAAAAGGGCGATTTCGGCCTTTGTCGGAAACTTCGTCGGAAACTTTATCGAGGACTTTGTGAGAATGTTGGAATTTCGACAAAGTTTGCGACAAAGATTCCGACAAAGTTTGTCCCGAGAACGTTCCTGGGACAGGCCCTCGCTAAGCTAGCGCTCCCCCGTCGGCAGCAATCCTTCCACCGGAGCGTAGTCGTCCGTCAGGATCGGCGCACGCGCTGTCGTCAGCGGCGGGTCAAGCCGCAGCGCGGCCACATGCTGATGAAAGGTGGGTAAGGTGATGATTCGGCGGCGGATCAGCGCATCGGCGCTGCGCCGGAGCGTCGCCAAATCGGTTCGGTTCGTGGATTTGGTCGCGATCACAAGCACGTTATGCGTTTCTCCCACGGGAAACACATAAACCTGCGGGAACACCGCTTGGAGCGTGCGGTACATCGCCGCCAACAGGTCCGTCCGCCATCCGCGCAGGTTCCCGATGACATTGTATGCGAGCACACCATTCGTGCTGAGACGGCGGTGGGTTAATTCGAAGAATTCCTTGGTCGCCAGATGTTGCGGCAAGGAGGAGCCGTAGCGGTTTTCGGTGTAGGCATCCATCAGGATAGCGTCGAACTGCCGTTCGGTGCGACGCAGGAAGACTCGGCCATCGCTCACATGCACGCGTTGGCGCGCCGATTGATTAAATTCAAAGAACTGCGTGGCCACCGCCAACACCACCGGATCGATCTCCACCGTCTCGATCTGCAACGAGGGATAAGCTCGCTCGAAAGCCCGTTGCGTGCTGGCCCCGCCCAAGCCCACCATCAGCACCGTGCTCATCTGCGTGTTCCACAGCCAGGGCAGATGAAAGAATTCCGTATATTGGAAATGGCCCAGACGCGAATCCTGCAGCGACATCCGGCTTTCGGACGTGCCGTCAAAGCTCAGCAAGCGCATGGTCCCCTGATCCAGGACGCGGATATGATGATACGCGGTGGTGGTCTCGAACACGACCTTCTGCGCAGCGGCGTTCGGTCCGATCCCTAGCGCAGCCAACATGGCGACCGCGCACCTGACAGCCCGATGGAACCGTTGACCGCGATGGTCTTCGTTTCGCCGAGGGCGTGGGCCAGAGTCCCGCTGCGCCGGAAACTTCCGCAGCAATAAACCACGCGATTTCATCCGGATGTTCCTTCCGTTGCTTGCATACGAAAACATCGATCCAACCCCAGGCACATCAACCCCAGCACCACCGTCAGGGCGCCCATGCCGCGGAAGATATGGGTGATACTAAAATAATCGATGAGCACATAGCCCGACACAAAAACTCCCGCGATGCTGCCGACCGTGCTGGCGCTATAGATCAGACCACTGACGCGTCCGACCTGGCCCAGGTGCCGGACGGTTAAGCGCACCATGTAAGGAGATAATGTGGCCAGCACAAAACAGGGCAGAAGAAAAATGAAGGTGCTGCCAATCACAGGATCCAGCTTCTGCCAAAGCAACGGAATGGTCTCGCCCGGATGCCGGTTCAGGATCGCTTCAATCCACGATTGAGCGAAAGCCGGGATGAAAAAAGTGAACACGCCCGCCGGGGCCAGCAACCAGGCCAGCAACGCCGTGCGCCGCCACCAATCCGCCAGCGCACCCCCGGCAAAATAGCCCAGGGCCAACGCCGTCAGGATCACGCCAATTTGACTGACCCAAACATAAAACGAACCTCCAAAATCCTTGGCCAGATAACGCGCCCCGATGATCTCCAGCACCATAATCACAAAACCACCCACGAAAACCAGCAGGGCTGCCGAGAGTTTGTGCATACCTGACGCTACGCCTGCGACGCAGCCGCGGCGAACCTAAAGTGCGACCGTGGACCTTCCCATCTCCACTGGAAGTCGAAGGATTACCTGTTGAACGTGCTGGGTAAACAACGCGCGAACTTTTGTCGCAAACGTTTGTCGGAAACTTTTGTCGGTGAGGCTGGGCGTGACGTTGACGTGATGGCCGGGATGGCCGGGATGGCCGATCCCGCTTGCTCGCGGCCTTGCGCTTGTGATTTCATGAGAGTGCCGCATGAAAAACGACTGCAGGTTAGCGGATTCTCGCATCGCTGCCCACGCCTGGGCATGCTCGCGTT
Source organism: Verrucomicrobiia bacterium (assembly GCA_035577805.1). GTDB lineage: Bacteria > Verrucomicrobiota > Verrucomicrobiia > Limisphaerales > JADJPG01 > DATLUX01. Next base: position 251 of record DATLUX010000075.1, on the reverse strand, counting down.
GGAAGGCGGAACACCTACCCATGAACCTGAAAATGGTTTCGTTGTGGATCAACAACTTCTGCAAAAACGGTTCATGGTCCCAATGCGCGTCCAAAAGTTGGAGGTCCGTCCTACCCATGAACCTGACCCTCACCCGGCCTGCGGCCACCCTCTCCCATCCGATGGGAGAGGGGCTGGGGGTGAGGGCTCTTTTTCAGTTGAAGTTCATGGCCCCAATGCGCGTGCACGTCATGTGCAGGTGTTTGCTACCC
>DATLUX010000074.1:0-10840 GCA_035577805.1 Verrucomicrobiia bacterium | reverse complement strand
GGGTTGGGCCGTGATGGCGGAGGTACCGCTCATCATCGTTGATATCCAGCGGGGTGGACCTTCGACCGGAATGCCGACCAATGTCGAACAATCGGATTTGAACATTGCCTGTTTTGGCGGACATGGAGATTCGCCGCGCGTGGTGCTGGCGCCCGCGAATGTGGAAGATTGTTTCTACACGGCGATCGAGGCGGTGAACATCGCCAGGAAGTATAACGTGCCGGTGATTATTTTAAGCGACCAGGCGATCGCGACGCGGATCGAAGCGTTACCGGAGCCGAATTTGGAAAAGGTTTGCCAGGACATTTCGCCGGACTTCACACCCGTCGCGGATTACAAGCCATACGATTTGGCTACGGCCGAGAAGCCGGCACCACGGGTGGTGCCGGGGACAAGAATTTTGAGCGGGAAATATCCGATTGCGACGGGGCTGGAGCATGATGAATTGGGGCATCCGACCGGCTCGCCGAAGTTGCATATGCAGATGACGGCAAGGCGGCGCAAGAAGCTGCAAGCGCTGGGCGCGAGCCTGCCCACGCCGAAGGTGTACGGCCCGCCGGAAGGCAACGTGTTGCTGGTAGGCTGGGGCTCCACTCAGGGACCCATCCGGGAAGCGGTCGACCGGGCCCGCGCCGGCGGCGACAGCGTCTCTTCCCTGCACATCAAGTATCTCAATCCGCTTCCGCCCGGTCTGGATAATATCTTTGCCGGATTCAACCATGTGTTCGTGGTGGAGATGAACGACGAGGGCCTCTACGGGGCCGGGCAGTTGGGCCAATTACTGCGCGCCCGCTATTGCGATCCGAAGATCGGTGGCATCACCAAGACCGATGGGCTGACCTGGAAGGTTCGGGACATTCTTTCCCGGGCCCACGACGCGGTCTCCGCCGGTCTGAACAAACGCTAATTTTTTCTGATTTTTTTCCCTTAAACCAAAGTCTGTAACTTTCGCGCCTCTCATGAGCATCAGCAGTCCAGCTTCCGAAGTTCCCGCCCGTAGCACCAATGTTCCTGAACCGATGGCCGCGGCCGGTCCCGCGCCCGCCGTCGGTGCGGTCGAAGAACGAAAAGGGCTCACCAAAAAAGAACTCGCCGCCGACCATCCCACTTGGTGTCCGGGCTGCGGAGATTTCTCCGTGCTCGCTCTCTACTTCAAACTGATCGAGAAACGCAAGCTGTGGCATGAGAAGATCACGACGGTGGCGGGCATCGGGTGCTCCAGTCGTTTTCCTTATTTCGTGCAGGCTCATGGCGCTCATTATATCCATGGACGCGCCTTGCCTTTCGCCAGCGGCATTTCCTTGTCGCGGCCGGACCTGCACGTGTTCGTTTTCGGCGGGGACGGCGATGCCTTTTCCATTGGAGGCAACCACTTTAATCACACGGCCCGGAAAAACATCAAGATGACCTATGTGGTCATGGACAACTGGGTTTATGGCCTGACCAAAAAACAAACTTCCCCCACGTCCCCGCTTGGATTCAAAAGCAAAACCGATCAGTGGGGGGCGGTGGATTATCCGATCAACCCGATGAAACAGGCCATTGCGGCCGGTGCGACTTTCGTGGCTCGCACCACGCACACCAACCCGAATCATGTCCTGGCCATGATGGAAGCCGCCATGGACCACGACGGGTTCGGTTTCGTCGAGTGTCTCAGCGAATGTGTCGAGTTTTATGAAGGCGCCTTCGACGGCAGTAACCCGCGCAAAGGCGGCGTCTTCAACACCGTCCCCGCCGATCATAACGTCACCGATGAACTGGCCGCTTATAAACTGGCCGATGCCGGGTTCCCGGGTTACTTCGGGGTCTTTTATCAGGTGTCCAGGCCCACCAAGAACACCAAGGAACTGGAGATCAATCGCGCCGCCCGCGAAAAACTCCAGGGCCTGAAAGACTGGCAGATCCTGCAGAAAAACTTCGATCGGATGAAGTAGAGTCGAGCGCCATCGGCGCGTGCTTGTTTAACGTGATCGGCTGTGCTCGACTTCAGTTGTTCTGCTCCAATCCCCAGCGGATGCGGATGCGCCGTTCGACCAGCCCAAACAGAAAACGGTCCAGCAACAGCCCGAACAGAATGGTGAGAAGCATGATGCCGAGGACTTGGGAGGCGTCATTGAGTTCGCGGCCCATTTGGAGCAAGTAGCCGAGGCCCACACTGGATTTGATCAGTTCGGCGGAGACGGCGCCGTGCCAACCGAGGGTCCAACCCAGTTTAATGCCGGTGACGATGCTGGGGAACGCCGCGGGCAGGATGACGCGCAATGGCATCGCATAACGGGGCGTGCCCAGGGTGCGGCCGGCCCGCAAATACATGGGCGGGATATGCAGGATGCCATGAGAAGTGGCGATGGCGATGGCTGCCACCGAACTCATAATGATCACGAAATACACTCCGCGATCGCTGAGCCCAAACAACAAGAGAGAAATCGGCACCCAGGCGGCCGTCGGCAACGTTTGGAGTCCGAGGAACAGGGACCCTAAACAGCCATTGATGATTCGGTTCATGCCCATGAACAAGCCTACCACCAGCCCAATCCCAGCCGAGATGCCAAACCCAATGGCCATCCGAGTCAGCGTGGCTTCGATGCTCGGCCAGAGCAAGCCGTCTGCGCCCAGATCCCAAAGCCGTTCTCCGACCAGAGCCGGCGAAGGGAAGAGATAATCAGGGATCAGATTGAGGCCGAAAAACAGCTGCCACCCCGCCAGCAACAGCAGGTAAAACCCCAGCACGTAATATTTAAGTCGTCGCTCCGGGTTCCGTTTCATGTTCGCTCTCCAACTGCGAGTTGATTCGGCTGGCGTGTTCGGCCACTTCCCTCTGGTTAATGTCCCGCGGGCGGGGCAAATCCACTTTAAGCTCCGCCTTGATTCGGCCGGGACGTCCGGTGAATACAATCACGCGATCGCCCAGACAGGCTGCTTCGCGTGGGTCGTGGGTGACCGCCAGGATGGTCTTGCGGGTCCGCACCAGGATTTCCTGAAGTTCGATGTAGAGTTTGGCGCGCACCAGCGCGTCGAGCGCCGGGAAGGGTTCGTCGATGAGCAACAGTTGGGGATCGGGAGCCAGGGCGCGGGCCAGGGCCACGCGTTGTTTCATTCCACCGGAGAGTTCGTGGACGGCTGAGCGCGCGAATTCCTCCAGGTGCACCATCCGCAGCAGATCCATGGCTTTCCGACGCCGCGCGCGCAGCCGGAACCGATAAGGCCGTTGCCAGCGCAAGCCGTACATGACGTTGTCCAGGACGTTCAGCCAGGGAAACAACGCGTGTTCCTGAAACAGCATCAGCCGATCGCTGCCCGGCTCGTTGCGCACCGGCTGGCCGTCCAGCCTGATCTCGCCTGCCGTCAGCGTCTCGAACCCGGCGATCAGATTGAGCAAGGTGGATTTCCCGCATCCGGATGGTCCGAACAACACCACGCATTCGCCTTCGTTGATCTGAAGATCAATCGCCTGCAAAGCCTGCACGGGTTGCGCTTTGCTCTCGAAGTTCTTGGTGACGCCGCGAAGCTGCAGCTTGACCAGCCCGGGCCCGGAACGTTCCGCGGCCACCTTTGAAACGGGAAGCGCGTCCATGCGTTGCTTACTCCGCGACCACCGGAAGACTTTGTTCTTGGAGAACTTCGTTCAGCAGGCCGAGTGAATAGATCCCCTGCAGGTTGGGCGCCGCCCGGATGAACCCGATCTTATGGGCGGCCTCGGCTGCTTTGCGCAGAGAGGAACTGATCGGGTCCCAGGTAAATTCCACGCGCTGCATGGCGCGCTCGATGACGGCGTCGGGCAACGCTTTGCCGGTCTCTTTCTTGAGCTCCTCATTCAACCGCTTGGCCGCGGCCGGCTTGTCGGCATTGATCTGGCGGGTGACTTCGACGTGCGCCCATAAAAGCTTTTTGACCAGAGCCGCATTGGCGAGGAGAAACTCCCGGCGCACCACCAGATGAGTCGTGACGTAGCGGCCGTCGGGCCAGAGCGCTTTTTCGTCGAGCATCAGTTTGCCGTTCCCCTCGATTTCCAAGCGGGCCAGCCACGGCTCCACTGTCCAGGCCGCATCGATTTCGCCTTTTCGAAACATGGTGAGTTGGTCAGGATTGGCCAGCGGCAAAAGCGTAACCGAACCGCCTTTCTCTTTGAGCTTGTAGCCGCGTTCGCCCAGCCAGATGCGCGCCGCCACATCCTGGGTGTTGCCCAATTGCGGTGTGGCGACGGTCTTGCCTCCGAAATCACGTTCGTTCGCGATGCCGGCGCCGTTTCGCACGACCAGCCCGGCCCCGCCGCTGGCCGCCCCGGCGATGATGACAAACTTTTCGCCTTTGGATCGGATGAAGCCATTGATGGCTGGGTTGGGCCCCACGAAAGTAAGATCGACGGCATCGGTGAGCAACGCCTCGATGGCAGTGGGCCCGGCGTTGAAGGAAGTCCAGCGAATCGGCATCCCGATCTTCTGCTCGAACTGTCCGCCCGCGCGCGCGTAAATGGCTTGCGCATGCGTCATGTTCGGGAAATGGCCCAGACGCAATTCCTTGGCGGCTTTGGCCGGTGCGGCCAAGGCGGGCAGGCCGGCGGCGCAACCCCACGCGACCACATACCACGCGAAGCGGATCGCGAGAATGGCTGTCATACGATTCAACGTTTGTTCGGGCTTGCGCCGGGTTGCAGGCGCCTGATCGATCGGCAGGGCGTGGGGGCAATACGCCCCGTGACAAGATGCTAGGTTCTCGACCCGCGGCCATCGAAAGCGCGCTACTATGCGGAGAGTGGGGAGTAGAATTCAAGCTGTGGTTTGCCGGGGGGCCCAGCGGTCCCGACGGCCTATCAAAAGGATCATCGAGCGAATTGGTGGTGACAATTGACGGTAGATCAGGCACGAAAACGGACATTCGCTTCATGAAACTATCTTCCCTAACCGTCTTGGTGTTTGCGCTGGGCGCTTCCCTGCAGGCGTTGGCGTCGAATCATTCCTTCACGACTCTGCCTCGGAGTTCTCCCGAAGCGCAAGGTGTCTCGTCCTTCGGCGTGTTGGAGTTCATCGATGCGGCCGATCCGATCGACGCGATGAACAGTTTCATGCTGGTGCGGCACGGACAGGTTGTCGCCGAAGGTTGGTGGGCGCCTTACGCGCCCGAAAGTAATCATGAGCTTTTCTCGCTGAGCAAGAGCTTCACCTCCACCGCCGTAGGTTGCGCCATCGCCGAAGACAAACTGCACCTTGACGATCTTGTGCTTAAATTCTTTCCCGAAAACGCGCCCGGCGCTCCGAGCGCCAACCTCAAAGCCATGCGCGTCCGCGATCTGATCACCATGTCGGCCGGACACCAGGATGACGCGCCGACGGCCCCCGACAAAATCTCCGCCCAAGCATTTCTGGAACAACCCGTCCCGCATAAGCCCGGCACCCACTTTAAATACAACACTCCCGCCACCTTTATGCTGTCGGCCATCGTGCAAAAGGTGACCGGCCAGACCGTGCGGGATTATCTTCAACCGCGCTTGTTTGAGCCCTTGGGCATCGCGCATCCGGTTTGGAACACCAACTGGCAGGGCATCTCCTTGGGCGGTTACGGGCTCCGCGTGCGGACCGAGGACATCGCCAAGTTCGGTCAACTTTACTTGCAGAAGGGGCGTTGGGGCGGCCGGACCTTGCTCCCGGCGGCCTGGGTGGAGGCGGCTACGTCGCGCCAGGTCTCCAACGGCAGCGACCCCGAAAGCGATTGGGATCAAGGGTACGGATTCCAATTCTGGCGCTGCCGCCATAACGCGTATCGAGGTGACGGCGCCTTCGGGCAATACTGTCTGGTGCTGCCCGAACAGGATGCGGTGATCGCCATCACCAGCGGCCTGAAAGATATGCAGGCGGTGCTCAATTTGATCTGGAACAAACTATTGCCGGCGTTTCATTCCGGCCGGCTGCGCTCGGATCGGCTCGCTCAACATAAACTCCAGGAACGCCTCGGCCATCTGACCATGCGCACCGTCGACGGCACCGTCACCTCACCGGCGGCCGAGCGAATTCGTGGACGCAAATTCGCTTTTCCATCCAACGAACGAAAGATGGAATCCGTGCGCTTGGTTTCCGGCCGCGCGGGAGGCGACACCGAGATCATCATGCAAATTGCAGGCGCCGAACAACGGTTCAACTGCGGCTTTCACGAATGGAAGAAAGGCCGCGCCCGTCTTGGCGCTGCCATGGACGAACCGATGGCGGTCAGTGGCGCGTGGAAGGATGACACCTACGTGGCCAAGCAATGCTTCTATGAAACCCCGTTCTACGTGACGTGGAAGCTGCGCCTGGACGGGATGCGTTTGGTCCTGGACGAGGAAACCAATGTCGGTTTTAGCGCGACCAAGCGACCGCAACTGGTGGGAGAGGCGGCTGACGGACCGTAGGTTCATGGCCCAATGCGCGTTCGAAATTTCGGAGGTCGAAGCTCTACCCATGAAACAGACCCTCACCCGGCCTTGCGGCCACCCTCTCCCATCGGACCCTGGCTACGCCGGAGGCTTCGCCGAGGCGAGTGGGAGAGGGGCTGGAGGTGAGGGCTCTTTTTTAGTGGAAGTTCATGGCCCCAATGCGCGTGCAGAAGCAAGTTGAAGCTTTCCATGAAACAGATCGAAACTGTCCATGAGCGCAGCTAAGAGAACGCTCGCCGGGTTGCTGATCTTTGTTGTGGTCTTGATTGCGGTGGGGCTTTATCGCACTGCCGCTTTCCCATCGAAACAGCTCAGCGGCGTACCGGTCATTCAGGTTGCCGTGGCCGCAGATGCCGCGGCGGAACGATTGGCCAAAGGCATTGCGTTTCCCACCGTCTCCAATCAGAACAAGCAGGACACCGATCGCGCGGCGTTCATCGCGTATCACGAGTATCTGGCCCGGGTTTTTCCGCATGTTCACGAGCAGTTGATCCTGGAGAAGCCGGGCAACTTGAGTCTGCTTTACACCTGGAAAGGCAAGGATCCTTCCAAAGCGCCCGTCGTGATCATGGGCCACCAGGACGTCGTTCCGGTCGTTCCCGGCACGGAAAAAGATTGGGAACACCCGCCGTTTTCCGGAGCCCTCACCAACGGCTACGTCTGGGGCCGTGGTGCCTTGGACGACAAAGTCATGGTCCAAGCGATCCTCGAGGCGGTGGAAACATTGCTGATCCAAAACCATCAGCCGTCGCGCACGATCTACCTGGCCTTCGGGCACGATGAGGAAGTCGGCGGCGCCGACGGTATGAAAGCGGTCGTGCAATCGCTCAAGGCCAAAGGAATCAAGCAAGTGGCCTTGGTGCTCGACGAAGGATTACCAATCGCGCCCGGGTTGTTTCCCGGCATCAATGGTCCCACCGCCCTGGTCGGCATTGCCGAAAAAGGCTATTTGAGCCTCGAACTGCGAGTCGATGGGGAAGGCGGCCATTCGGCGATGCCGCCACGTCATTCCAATATTGGCATCCTGGCCCAGGCGATCCGGCGGCTGGAAGATAACCCGTTCCCGCTGCGGCTCACGCCTGTCGTCAAATCGCAATTCGATTATCTGGGACCGGAGATGCCCTTCAAATCGCGCCTGGTGCTGGCCAATCTGTGGTTGTTCCGCGGCTTGTTTATGCAAACAATGTCCCGCAGTCCCAGGACGGCCGCGTTCCTGCGCACCACGACTGCCACGACCATGTTCAATGCCGGCGTGAAGGAAAATGTCATGCCGACCCGCGCCACGGCCGTCGTTAACTTCCGGATCCTTCCCGGTGACTCGGTCAATGCCGTCACCCACCGTGTCCGGGAGATGATCAATGACGACCGGGTCCAGATCCGCGAGGTCTCCCCGCCCGATGAGCCGTCTCCCGTCTCCGACACGCACAGCCAGGCGTATGCGCTGTTGGATCGCACGATCCGGGAGATCTGGGGAACACCCGATCTGAAGGTGGCGCCCCTGCTGGTGATTGGCGGCACCGACGCCAGACATTTCTCGGAATTGTCCCGGAACATTTTCCGATTCACTGCGGTGCAAGTGGAGTCGGCGGCCGACTCCGGGAGATGGCATGGAACCAACGAACGTGTCCTGATCCGCGAGTACGCCAAATCGATCGGCTTCTTTCAGCTGCTGATCCAACGACTAGAGAATTTGTAGGAAGGAGCTGGGACGCGGCGGTCACTGGATTTTTGGTGGACTATTCGTGACGCTGCCACTGCCTTCTCGGCGAAAATTTCGCGGCGGCGGTTGAGTGAGGAACGTGCTGGTGTCCTTGGCGGCCTTGGTTTCGTTGCCTGGTTTTTGGAGAAAGCCCAGGTCCCTAAACCAATCGATGTAACGCTCCTGCCATTTGCCGAACGGCGTCCCGTTGCGATCGGTCAGGCCGCCGGTCGAGCCGCTCCCAGGATGATAACCATTGCCATAGATGTGCATCTCGACGTTGGGGATCCCCGCCTGCAGCATGGCGGCGAAATACTGGTCTGCCCACATGGCATGGATCCGATCGCCGGCCCCAGCACAGGTGATGAACGCCGGCGGGGCGTTGCGTGGGATCTCCGGTTTGTTGTCGCGCGCAAACGGGGTTGGCCCCGGATAAATCAAGCCGATGAAATCCGGTCGCGAGGTAATCTCGGCCAACGGATCGCCAGGTGCGTTATTCTTCTGGTCGAATTCATTGAAAACGATGGCTGCCGGCGCGGCCAGTTCGGCTCCGGCAGAAAAACCGATGATCCCAATCCGGCTGGGGTCGATGTTCCAGTCCTTGGCGTGCGCGCGCACCAAGCGGATGGCCTGGAGCGCGTCATTGACCGCGTCGGTTTGGGGACTGTATCCATCGCGGCGCAGGCGGTTGCGCAGGATGATGGTGTTCACTCCGTAATTGAAGAAATAGGCAACGAAATCGGCGCTTTCCGTGCCGACGTTCAGTGTGTTATGCCCGCCACCGGCCGCCAGGATCACCGCCGAACCGGTGTTCAGACTGCCCTCCACCGTGTGCACTTCGATGGATGGATTATGGATGTTGACGATGCTGTTGATGCGGCCCGGAACCGCGCGGCTCATATTATATTGCTCCGCTTCGCGCACGCGCTCTGTTTTGAGAAAGGACGACCCTTGCGGATAAAGTGGGATCACCACCCCGCCTTGCAGGATGGGCTGCGGCGCATACGGCGCGTCGTTTGTCGGCCCAGGCTGGGGAACTCCCAACGGCGCGGGCAGAGCCGTCTTCTTGGAAGCGGCCCCCACAGGCGGCGTGGAGTCGGTTTGCGCACGCGCCCGGCCAGCGACGTCCAGCCAAAGAACCGCCGCTAGCAGCAAAAGCGCTACCGGGCCGCGGGTGTGAAATTTCCCTGATAAAACGATCGGTTTCATATCGAGATAAAGCGCAGACGTTGAGTGCGGGCCGTTTCTAATCTGAATCGCGCAACCTGCCAAGCTTTGCGGCAACTGCGCCTTCGGGTTCGTCTCATTTCCCTTGTCCGCGAGACGATGGAAAACTTAACCTTCGTCCGCTCTCACTGTGAACCGTCGTGAACCGTCGATCGGCGTCGTTATGAAAATCACCTCTGCTTGCTGGCTGCTGATGCTTGGGGCGGGGCCAGTCGTTTGGGCCCAGAACCCCGCTGCCGCGCCGGCCGCCTCGCCTCCGGCGGCCGCTGATGCCAAACCGGATGCGAGCGGGGGCACCAACCGCAATCAGCGGTTTGGGCGCGACCCGGCCATGGACGCTTTCTATAAACTCGGACCGGATTCGCAGCCGCAGGAGGGAGTGCCCAAAGGCCGCATCGATGGTCCCAAGGTGATCCGGAGTGAAGTCTTCCCAGGCACCCAACACACCTATTGGGTGTACGTGCCGGCTCAATATGACCCGGCGCGTCCTAGCGCCTTGATGGTGTTCAACGATGGCCAGGCGTTTAAGAACGAACCCGGCGATGTCCAGGCGCACCACGTTCTCGATAACTTGATTTATCGCCGCGAGATCCCGGTGATGCTGGCAGTCTTCATCAATCCCGGCCGGCGGCCGGACCAGCCTGAACCGACCCCGCAGAATTGGGGCGATCGCGACACCAATCGTCCCGAGGAATACAACGCGCTCAACGACAAATATCCGCGCGTCATCGTCGATGAATTGTTGCCGGTCCTGAACCGCGACTACAACCTCTCGAAGGATCCCGAGCAACACGGCATTGGCGGAGCCAGTTCCGGGGGCATCGCGGCGTTCACGGTGGCGTGGCATCGGCCCGATCACTTCCGCAAGGTGTTCACGTTCGTTGGCAGCTTTGTGAATCTGGGCAACCGCCAGGGCCACACCTATCCCGATATCGTCCTGCAGAACGACAAGAAACCGCTTCGCGTCTTCTTGCAGGATGGCCGTAACGATAATCGCGGTGGCGTTCGCAGGGACGCCGCGGATCCCGACAGCTACGATTGGTTTTATCAAAATGTGCGTCTGGCCCACGCCCTCACCCGGAAAGGTTACGATGTCAATTACACGTGGGGCATCGGCAATCACGGACAAAAACAGGGCGGCGCCATCTTTCCTGAGATCATGCGCTGGCTGTGGCGCGATGCGCAGGCGGTCTCGACTGACCGCAGTAACGCCGTCGAACGCGCCTTTCGGCCCACGTTCGGAACATCCTCCAACACCCCGGCGCCGCCGCGTCCGTGAGTCCACCGGATAGATTCGGCTTGTCGAATGTCGAATGTCGAATGTGCTGGGTTCATGATTCCAATGCCGTGCAAAAGCAGGCGAAGGCGCTACCCATGAACCTCTCCTGTTTCGTAGCAGCCGACGTAAGGAGGCTCACTCTATCCCGGGGCGTTCGTCGGGAAAGAGATCAGAGCCTCGTGACCTCGGCTGCTACGTTAGATTTGGGTTCATGGCCCCAATGTGCGTC
>DATLUX010000073.1:0-4433 GCA_035577805.1 Verrucomicrobiia bacterium | reverse complement strand
GACGCACATTGGGGCCATGAACCCAACCCAAATCTCACGTAGCAGCCGAGGTAACGAGGCTCGATCTTTTTCCCGGAGAACGCGTTGGGGTAGAGTGAGCCTCCTGACGTCGGCTGCTACCTGAGGGTCGGTTCATGGGTAAGTGGGCCAGGCTACGCACGTGCGATTCGCCAGAATCAGCGCTCGTTGGCCAGGGACACGCACACGATTTCTTTGTCGTTGCGAGCATAGATCGACTTGTTGGCGAAGGCGGGGTGTGACCAGACCACCGGCCGGCCTGGATCATGGTTCACCGGGTCGAGCAAATGCGCCCGGCTAACCTCCTCGTATTTCTCAGGCGAAAGTTTGGCGATGATGAGGTCGCCTTTTTCGCTGAAGAGAAAGGTTCGGTCGCCGTATTTGACCACGAACGCGTGGCCCCATCGCTCGGATTTGCCGCTGGTCGGCGCGAAGGTTTCCCACAGTCGTTCGCCGGTTTCCAGACGCAGACAGCGAAATTGACCGTAACTGCACGGGCTGTAGATGTATCCCTGATCAATCAGCGGGGTGGCCATGACGCTGTGCAAGCCGTCGGTATCGCGTTCGCTGACCTTCTGGCTTTGCCAAACGACGGCAGGCTTGTCCGCATTGATGCGCAGCAACAAGGAACCGTTATAAAAGGAGGTCAGGAAAAGCAGGTTCCCCACCTTCAGCGGCGTGGCAATCGTCATCCCTGAGCGCACCAAGGGGGTGGGATGGATCCAAAGAACCCGGCCGGTTTCCGGGTCCAAGGCGTTCACGGCTTCGGGGTGCCACATAATGAGCATTCGTTTGCCGCCATATTCGTAAATCATCGGAGGCGCATACCCTGGTTCGCGGGCATTCAGCGCGCGCCAGACTTCTTTGCCGGTGTTCCTGTCGAAGGCCACGACCAGACTGTCCTGCCCTCCCACCAGACAGATTAACTTGCGCCCGTCCAACAGCGGATGACCGGCCCAACCCCACATGGGCGTCTTGACGGCGAAATCCTTTTTGAATGCGCGGGCCCAAATAACGGTGCCTTTGTCCGTATCGAGGCAGAGCAGGTTGCCTTCGGCGCCGAGAGTATAAACCTTGCCGTCCTGCACGCTGGGTGTGGTGCGCGGCCCAGAAGCGTAACTCACCGCGTACGGACAATCGTATTCGTGTTGCCACACGATGCTGCCATCGCTTTCGCCCAAACAGAGCACGCGTTCCGTGCCTGGAATCGTGCTGCGGTCGAACGCGTTGGCCGGCTTGGTCGTCCCTTCGGGCACTCGCCGGTCCATCACAAAAACGCGCCCTTTGGCCACCGCCGGACCGCTGTAACCGGCGCCGATGGCCGTTCGCCAGCGGAACTTCAGGCCGTTGGTCGGCAACGTTTTCATGATGCCGGTCTCGCGCCAAACCCCGTCGCGTTGCGGACCCAGCCACTGCGGCCAATCATCAGCCTGGACGCGAAGCGAAAGGCCCAACAAACCTGCCAAGGACGCCATTAAATACCTGCCGGCAGCGAGGTTCATGTTGCGGTGAGCTAACCAGAGGACTCCTGGAAGGTCAAAAGCGGAAAGCGGAAACGCCCAATCGCGCCCCTGGATTTGTCGTTGATCTTTCCGCCCGGGAGAGGATGCTAAGTAGCATGAAAAAGCTCTTCTGCCTTGGCTTGGGCTTGGCTTCGCTCTTCGTGGCCATGAACGTTTCAGCACAGTACAAAGCGCCGAGCCAGTATTTCCGCAAAGATTTTCCAGCCCCAAACAAACCGGGCAACAACCCGGCCGCGACGCCGTCGCAGCCGGCCGCTCCGGCGCAACCGCCCAAGTTCAAGGATGTCGTGGTCAACACCCAGTTCTATTTCGCCACCGACACCAATCGGGCTTATCCCTGGACCAAACTCTCCGCCACGACCGCCAAGAACGCCAAAGGCATCACGCAGACTTTTAACGGCGAGATTCTGGTGGTCAGGTAGACCAATGCGGAATGCTAAGGCCGTTGTGGTGTGACCAGGCGATAGAACCGGTTGGAATTTGAGGTGAGATCAGCGACGCTGACCGAGCGCATGCTCGGCTGAGCCACCACGTCTCCAAGTTTCAACCACACTCCCGCACCCAGGTTGTCGGTGTACTGAACCGAGTAAGTCTTGTTGGATTGCGCCAGGAAAGTCACCACAGCGCCGCCGGAGACCGAGAGATTGTCCACTTTCAGATAACTGAGGCGATCGAGCGGATCGGTGCCGGCGAGGTATTCAGCCGCGTTGCTGACGCCATCGCCATCCGAGTCGAGGGTGCGGTCGGCATTATTGCCGGGATCAAACCCGTAGGCGGTTTCCACTGAGTCGGGGATGCCATCTCCGTCGGTGTCCTGCAACGCGGTGACATTAAATTGTGCGACGAGTCCGACCGCGTTGGCTTCATTGGTGACGATGAGGCGCCATGCGCGCACGGAGGTGTTGGTGATGGGCCCAGAGATGAAGAAGTTAGTGGTGGCGGCCGTGTTGGTGGCGGCGCGGATGGAGGAGATTTCGCGCCATTCATAGCGGAAGGGTGGCGGGTTGCCGCGGACCACAGCACTGGCGGTGAAAGTGCCGTTGGAAGGAACCTCCTGGTTGCCCGGGGCCTGGAGGAACGTCGGGGAGACGAGGACTTTCAACAGCGCCGACCGGCTCAGGATCGATCCGGCCGCATCGGTTACACGCACATCATAGGATCCTTCGTTGGTGAGACCAACGCTGTTGACGGTGTAACTGGGGCCAGTAGCGCCGGCAATCTCTTGCTGATTGAACCGCCATTGGTAGCGGATGTTCCCGCTGCCCACGGCCACGGCGCTGAATGTGGCGTTGCTCCCGGTATATCCGTAGTCGGCCGTGTTGGTCGAACCGCGGAGAGTCACGTTGGCCGGTTGCGTAGTGATGAACGCAGGCAACATCACGCTCAGCATGGCGTTCGAGCTGAGGGTCGACCCGGCAGAGTTGAAGACACTGACGGAGTAAGCTCCAGCTTGATTGACCTGCAGTGGCGTCAGCGTCAGCGAGGCACTCGTCGCACCGATGATGGGGTCGCCATTGAATCTCCATTGGTAATTCAACGGCGCGGTGCCGGTTGCCGAGACCGTGAATGTCGCAGAATTGCCCGCCAGACCGCTGGTATTGGCAGGTTGCGTAGTGATGGCAGGGGCGATCCCCGCGCTCCCCGGAGCGCCTGCGCGCGGCGCACTCGCCATCCAGTTGGCCGGGTCGTTGCCATAGGCGGAAAGATTTCGCCGTTGCAGGGAGGCGCCCAGCCCATCCGCCAGCGCGGGCCAGCTGCCCTGGTCGGAATACTCGACGCGATCGACCAGGATGTAAGGCACCACTCCCAACTCCGGGACATCGGGACGTTCGAGTCGGATATTATCCGATGAGTTGTCCAGTTTTCCACGGTACGGACCAAAGACAGGCACGGCGGCCGGCACGCTGTAGCGGCTGCGGAACGCGGCGAGCTTGCGCACTTCATTGGTGTCGAAGTTCACCAACAAGACTGCCCCATTGGCCGGCACGGCCAGTCCACTCGGAAACTCGTAGTCGATTCCCCCCCGCACCCGCCAGGTGTTCGCCGGAACACCCGGATCGTAAAATGGCACGGCTGACCCGCTGATGTTCAGCAACGCCACAAATTCGTCTTCGGCATTATCCACGCCGCCCGGACCGTCCACCGGATGATACATGATCTCCGAAATCACCACCGGCCCGACGCGCGGTCCGGCGTTGGCGGCCCCGAGTGTGTTGACTGACTGCGCGACGAAATGAACGTCGCCGACACTGTTGGTGTAGCGTCCGAGGCTCACGCCGGTGGCCGAAGCGCCGAAGTCTTCACCGAACACGTATCCGGTCAGGTTACCGGTGGTGTCTCCGGAGAAAAGCCAGACATCGTCTCCTTTGGAGCTGAGCGCGAACGGGACGAGGGCGGTGCCTGGGGAGTTGAAGAGGCTGGCGTCGAACGCCAGATAGCCGCCCGCGGCGATGACACACCCGTTCGTGATGCGGTATTTCTTGGGGACCTTAAAGTCGTCAGAGAGATACCAGCCGCCCAAGTTAACCGGGCTGGTCGTGGGATTGAAGAGTTCGATGGCATCCACTTGAGGCAGGTCGGTGTGGGCGAGCACTTCGCTGATCAGCACGCCGGGAAAGACCGGGGTGGGTGGATCGCTCTGGCCCGGAGCGCCGTTTAATTGACCGCTGGGCCGCCAGCCTTCGCGGTGGCCCCAGGCGTCGGGCTCCGCCAGCTCATTGGAGATGACGAGCGAAAAGCCGAGGCCGTCGGTACTGGGGTACCAGCTGTTGTTGTAAGCGAAGTCCAGGATCTCTTCATTGGCGAGATCGACCAGTTGGATGCGTTCCCCGGCATTGTCCAGGGAAGCGGTGTATTGTCCCGCGATGGTGGCGGCCCCGTAACGGGCGGTGA
>DATLUX010000072.1:0-9908 GCA_035577805.1 Verrucomicrobiia bacterium | reverse complement strand
CTGTTCGGCTTCGGAAAGCCCGGCCGCCGCCGCGGCGACTTCGAGCGGGATATCAGAGGCTTGGCGAGCTTTGCGGATGATATCCCCGAAGTGATCTTCCAGGTTCATGACCAAACTGAATCCTACCGGGGGCCGGGCTATTATCGCGAGCCTGAAGTTGCGAGCCCGCGTGGGGGAAAAGCGGAAAGCGGAAAGCGGAAAGCGGAAAGCGGAAAGCGAAAACGCGGGGGGCGTCTTCGGGAACGAAGGGTTCAAGGTCCCAATGCGTGTGCAAAAGCAGATGGAGGCTCTCCATGAACCTTCCCCTCCGTAGCAGCCGACGTCAAGAGGCTCACTCTCGTGGTTTTTGGTTGTGGTTGTTTTCTCATGCCGGTCTTGGACCGACCGTGCTCCGGTTCGGACAGACCGACAAGGCCGAAATGGAAGCCCATTTTGCGGACGTGGCCCGTGCTCGAATTTCGGACTGCAACGGCTGCCGTTGCGCGTGGGTTTCCGTCGCTCAGAATCGAGGATCGGCTTCACGAGTGCAGACGAAAGGCGCAACTATAAGAAGCAGACACGACCCGGGTTTAAGTGCAGCCTCGCCCTTGAACGCAATCAAATCCTCAAGCAGAAACGAGTCAAAACCATGGCAGCCATAATCTTGAAAACCAAGCTCCTCCTCCTCGCACTGGCCGTTGCCAGCCTCGCGCTCCCGGCGTTCGCACAAGAAATCAACACCGACACCGGCATCATCGACGCCACGAAGGTGTTTCCCGCCAAACCGCCTTACTCACCTTATGCGGCCCGCAATTCCCCTGCGCGCCCGTTCTTCGGCGACACGCATTTGCACACCTCACTCTCTTTTGATGCGGGCGCTGCGGGTTGTCGCCTCGGGCCGAAGGAAGCCTATCGCTTCGCCAAGGGCGAGCAGGTCACGGCCTCCAGCGGACAGCCGGTGAAGCTTTCCCGTCCGCTCGATTTCCTCGTCGTCGCCGATCATTCGGACAACATGGGCTTCTTCACCGACTTCCTCGCGGGCAAGCCGGAGCTGCTCGCCGATCCGACAGGCCGGAAGTGGTATGACATGATTCAGTCAGGCAAACCCGACCAAGCCCAGCAGGCGGCGTTGGAAATTGTCTTTGGATTCTCCCAGGGGAAATTCCCCAAGGCACTCATTTACGCTCCCGGCACACCCGGCTTTCGATCGACCTGGCGCGAGATCGTCAAGTCGGCGGATGAAGCCAACGAACCGGGACGTTTCACCGCGTTCATCGGCTACGAATGGACTTCGCTCGTCGCGGGAAACAACCTGCACCGGAATGTCATCTACCGCGACGACGGGTCGAAGGCCAGCCTCGTCGAGCCTTACACCGCCACGCCGCCGCAGGGCAGTCCGAATCCCCGCGACTTGTGGAAGTGGATGGCCGCTTACGAGGAGAAGACCGGCGGCGAACTGCTCGCCATCGCACATAACGGCAACCTGGGCAATGGGACGATGTTTCCGA
Source organism: Verrucomicrobiia bacterium (assembly GCA_035577805.1). Lineage (GTDB taxonomy): Bacteria > Verrucomicrobiota > Verrucomicrobiia > Limisphaerales > JADJPG01 > DATLUX01. Next base: position 8,421 of record DATLUX010000072.1, on the reverse strand, counting down.
TCATCGAATCGTTCACCGGCAAACGGGTGGATCGTGAGTATGTCGTGGCGCGGGAAAAGTGGGAGCGGCTCTATGAAGCCACCCAAATGAAGGGCGACGGCGAGACCCATCCGTTCCTCTCTCCCAACGACGAGTTCGCCAACTTCGAGAAGTGGGACAAGGGCAACCTCGACTTGAGTGAGAAAAAGAAGCTCGAGATGCTGGAGTTCGAGTATGTCCGCTCGGCCTACAAGAACGGCCTCAAGCTGGAAAAGGAGTTCGGCGTGAACCCCTACAAGTTCGGCCTGGTCGGCAGCACCGACGCCCACACCGGCCTCGCTACCGCCGACGAGGACAACTACTTCGGCAAGGTTTCCAGCTCCGAGCCGAGTCCGAAGCGGGCGGAGCACCCGTTCATGACCAATCCCAAACTCGGACTCAAGATCATGGGCTGGGAAACGTCCGCCTCGGGCTACGCCGCCGTGTGGGCTAACGAGAACACACGCGAATCCATCTTTGATGCGATGAAACGGAAGGAAATCTATGCCACCACCGGGCCACGCATGGTCGTGCGCTTTTTCGGCGGCTTCGACTTCGAGGTGGCGGACGCGAACAACCGGATGCCGGCAAAGATCGGCTACACCAAAGGCGTGCCAATGGGCGGCGATCTCAGAGACGCACCGCAAGGCAAAGCGCTGACCTTCCTCGTCGCCGCACTCAAGGACCCGATGGGCGCGAATCTCGACCGCTACCAGATAGTCAAAGGCTGGCTCGACGCGAAGGGCGACACGCATGAGAAAGTCTATGACGTGGCGTGGAGCGGCGACCGCAAAGCCGGCGCAGACGGTAAGCTGCCTTCGGTCGGTAACACGGTGGACGTGCCGAATGCGACGTGGAGCAACACCATTGGCGCACCCGAGTTGATCGCCGTGTGGAAAGACCCGGACTTTGATCCCTCGCTCCGCGCGTTTTACTACGGCCGCGTCATCGAAATCCCAACGCCGCGCTGGACCGCCTACGATGCGAAATATTTCGGCATCAAGATGCCCAAGGAGGTGCAGATGACGGTCACCGAGCGCGCCTACACTTCGGCGATCTGGTACACGCCGGCCCAGTAACTGCGAGCCGACAAAGCCGATGAAAAGAATCCTCCGCGAGCCGTTGCTGCATTTCTTCCTGCTGGGGGCCGCGATTTTCTCGGCTTACAGGTTGGTGTCCAAACGCAGCAGCGACGAGCCGGTAAGAATCGTCATCTCGGCAGGGCAAGTTGCCGTGATGGCCGAGAGTTTTGCGGGCACCTGGCGGCGTCCACCAACGCGCGCGGAGATCGAGGGATTGATCCGGGACCGGGTGCAGGAGGAAGTCTATTGCCGTGAGGCGATGGCCCTCGGGCTGGACAAGGATGACACCATCATCCGCCGTCGGTTGCGGCAAAAGATGGAGTTTCTGACGGACGACATCGCCGCGCTCGCGGAGCCGACCGATGACGAGTTGAGTGCATATCTAAAGGCGCACGCGGACGCGTTCCGTGTGCAGCGGCAGTTCACGTTCAGCCACGTTTACCTCAACCCCGAGCGACGCGGCGAAAACCTCGGGCGAGACACCGAGCAATTGCTCGCACAGTTGCAGCAGTCCGGCGCTCAGGTTGATTTCTCGGAGCGGGGTGATCCATTCTTGCTCGAACACAAATTCCAGTCTGTGTTGGCCAGCGAGGCTGCGAAACTGTTCGGGGAAAAATTCGCCGCAAAGCTGGGCGAGCTTTCGCCCGGCCAATGGAACGGCCCTGTCGAATCCGGCTACGGCGTGCATCTGGTTTGGGTCAGCGAGCGCACGGAAGGACGTGTGCCCGCGCTGGCCGAAGTGCGCGACACCGTGCGCCGTGAGTGGGCCAACACCCGGCGTCTGGAATCCAATGAGAGATTCTATCATGAACTGCTCAAGCGTTACGTCGTGACCATCGAGCGCCCGAAGCCGATGGAGAAACGAATTGCGGACGCGAAGATAAAATGAAACGCGCGCTCCTGCTCTTAATCTTCCTCGCCGCGTTGGAGGCCGGCCTCTCCGCCCACGAAGTGCGGCCGGCCTATCTCGAATTACGGCAAACCGCGCCGGACACTTACGACGCGCTGTGGAAAGTGCCGGGGCAGGGAGAAAACCTGCGCCTCGGACTCTACGTGGAGTTTCCCGACGGCAGCACGAACGTCACCGCCCCTCGCGCTTCGATGGCCAACAACGCCTTCACCGAGCGCTGGACGGTGCAGCGCGCCGGCGGATTGACCGGCGGCACCATTCATATCGCCGGTCTCACCGCGACGATGACCGACGTGCTCGTGCGTTTGGAACGTCTCGACGGCTCCGCGCAAGTCACGCGGCTCACGCCATCCGCGCCTTCCTTCGTTGTTGAAGCCGCGCCGCGAGCAGCGCAGGTTGCTGCGACTTATCTGAAGCTTGGCATCGAACACATTCTTCTCGGCATCGACCATCTGCTCTTCGTCCTCGCGCTCTTGATTCTGGTGAAAGGCACGCGCCGGCTGATTGCGACCGTCACGGCGTTCACCGTTGCGCACAGCCTCACGCTCGCGGGCGCGACCCTCCGACTCGTGCAGGTGCCGGGGCCGCCCGTCGAAGCCGCCATCGCCTTGAGCATCGTGTTTGTGGCGTCGGAAATCATGCACAGCCGGCAAGGCCAGGCCGGACTGGCAGAACGATTTCCCTGGGTAGTGGCGTTCAGCTTCGGCTTGCTCCACGGCTTCGGCTTCGCCAGCGCCTTAAGCGAAGTCGGCTTGCCGCAATCGGCGATTTCCGTCGCGCTGTTCTTCTTCAACGTCGGCGTCGAGCTTGGACAACTTTTGTTCATCGCGTCCGTCTTCGTCGTCATTGCACTCGCGCGGCGAATCATGCGAAGCAGCGGGATGTCGCAACCCGCGTGGGCCTGGCGCATTCCCCCGTATGCCATCGGTAGCGTCGCCATGTTCTGGGTCATCCAGCGAAGCGCAGCTTTTTGAACTGAGATCAAACAAAGCCGGCACAACCATGAAGACAAAGCCATCCGACCAGCTCATCGACTCATTCCAGGAGAATGGGTTTGGCTTCGTCATTGGTGAGGCGTTGTAAGTGCAGCCGATCCACAATTTCCTCCGGCAGCTCCCATAAGGTTGTGGTCGATGCTCGTAAGCAAGTCATGGTGGCTTGTACGACGCTCAGGGAGCGCGGGATCCGATAGGCCGTGGGTGCCCAGGTGACCAAATGCCAGCTTCCGTTATGGAACCTCAACCAAAAACTATTTGATGCCGTCGAGCCGTAAGGAAAGGCCGTGGCGACGACAAGTTGATGTTGGTTTTGGAAGTGAGTCTTGGCCCCGTTTTGGCGAAGTTCCTCCGCAACCTTATGATAGTCTGGAATCAATGGGTCGTCTTCGTTTGCCATATCACCTCGCCAGCTAAAACGAGCTGCTCTCGGCCGGCTGCCAAATCAAGGCACGCTGGCCGCTAACCGGTCTTCGCAGATTCGCCGCAAGTGCTTGATTCGAGCGGCAAGCGCCTGCCCGCACCTCAGTTCGGGCACGAACGCAAAAACGCCCCCGGCCGGCTGGGCTCGAATCCGCGAAGTCGGGCTAAGGCGGATCACAAGAAGGCTCTACTGATCAATACGGGAACTAATTTCATTTCTTACAGGCCCGATCTACTTTTTGAGGTAAAACTGGCGGTGAGATCGCCCGGCGTGCGCAACCCGCAATCCGCAACCATGCCATGCCGGACATGACGTGCTTCGTTGCAATTCTCCGGTGCCTCGAAACTTACCCGTTCATGAGCCGAACGTTCTCTGCGGCGCCTCGAGCCTCACTCGGCGTCGATCCACTTGTAATAGCGCCCCATCCAGTAAGGCAGCAGGAAATAGGCGCCGTCATCTTCGGAAGCGCCGTTGCCGCCGCCGTCCGGACGGTAGGGGTTGCTGTTCCATTTTTGCGCGGGTAGTTCGTCCGGGGCCAGGACGCGACGTAACTGAGGTTGGCCGAAACGATCCTTCTCTTTGTTGAGGGTCACATCCCGGCGCTGGCTGTTATGGACGCTCCAGCTAATTTGGTCATTGGGGATGCGCTCGAGGGTCCGCCGCGATTCTTCGCGCAGACGGGAGCTGAGTTTCCCGGCGTCGCTGGCAGCGGAGATGTAATTCCAGAGCGGATTGAAGGTAGGCTGGACCCGTTTCCAGGTGTAACGCAGGCCGTCGAGATAAACCCGGCGCAGGCGCCAGTTGGTTTCGTAACGCAACAGCGGGGCGTAAGAGAGGTAGGCGAGTTCATCATCGGAGAAATTGATCTCCCCACCTTCGGGCCAGCGGCGGTACCAGCGCATTTTCTGGGCGTAACCTTTTTGCACGCGTTCCAGATATGCTGCGTCATAACGGGAATCGTCGGTGATGTGATAGGCCGTCTTGAGAAACGACAGGAGTTCGAGGGAATTCAAAGCCGCCTCGTATCGGCCTTCCTGGGTCTGCTGATAACTCTCCGACCAGCGCCCCCAGCGGGTCGGTTGACCATCGACATCAATGAGCTGGTACTGGTTGCGGATCAGATGGTCCGTGATGCGACTGACCACGGCGCGGATCGCAATTTTCTCTTGTTCATCGGCCACCAGGTCGAAGTAGGTCGCGTAACCGAAGTAATGGCCAACCAACTCATCGGAACTGGTGTCGCCTTTCCAGAGCCATTGGCCGTCCGGCGTGGGATGCCATTCGCCGCCCTGCGGTCGGGGTTCATTGGTGGAAACAAAGGAGCGGGCGGGAAATCCGGGCAGACCGGTGATTTCTTCCAGGCGCATCAGCAAGTCAAGCGAACGCCGGGCGCGGGCTCGCGCTTCGGGCTCGTGGGTGACAGCGTAACGATGGCATTGGGCGGCCAGAAAGATGGAAGTCCAGAGGCCGTCGTTGTCGTTGTCATAGGTAAAACTGGCGGTGAGATCGCCCGGCGTGCGCAACCCGCAATCCGCAACCATGCCATGCCGGACATGACGTGCTTCGACGCGCGCCTCGAAAGAGCGGGCCTTCTCCGCCAGGGTCATGGGGCGCCACTCCAGATGCGAGACGCCCGTGCGGGTTCGGACCCAGACACTGCGGCCTGGAGCCGTCTTTTCCACGATTATGTTCTGCACGGAATCGTCCGGGAGCCAGCGGCGTCCGGCGAAGTACTGCCAGCGTTCCCAACGCGGCTTGGCCTTCGGATCGAACCGCGCGGCCCCTTGGTCGCCGCCCAGCCAAACGGCGCCCGACTTTTCTTCGGCGAAGATCATCAATCCTTCGACCGGGCCGCGTTCCTTGCCGAGCCACGGTTTGCCGCTGTGCACGACGCGGGCGGCCGGAGGCACCTCTTTTGCCTCGAACGAATATTGCGTTGCGAATTTTTGCAGAGCGACATCGGCGGCCCACAACGTGAGAGTGATTTGCTGGAAAAGCGCCAGCGCCAGCACCAACACCAAACATTTCTTCATACCGTATTTCGATCGAATGGCCGAAGGATGCCCGGGTGCGTCGCTCGATGCAGCAGGAAAAGTATGCGAATGAGCGTGCATTTTCCGGCCGATCGATCTTCATCATCGCGCACATGCAAATTCCAGGATTCCAGGGCCGCGAACATCGTGTGAAACGACGATTTCGCACTCCGCCCTTGTGCAGGCCGCACTTCCGCCTTCGCCTGCGGGCTACGGCGTGGCAGGCCGCACTCCGCATTGAGATGATTCCTGTCGATCGACTTGCGGCCTTCGTTCACACCGTTCTCCGTCAAACCGGCCTGAACGAAGAGGATGCCCGTGTCACGACCGAGGTGTTGATCACCACGGACACGTGGGGTGTGTTCACGCATGGCACGAAGAACCTGCGCGGTTATGTCCGTCGTTTGCGCGGTGGCGGCCTGCGCGCCCGCGGACGGCCCAGGGTGATGAGCGAAGGCCCAGCCTGGGCCCTGGTGGATGCCGATTCAACGGTGGGGATGGTGGGCTCGACTTTTGCCATGAAAACCGCCCTGGCCAAGGCGCGCACCGCCGGGATCGGTTACGTGGGCGTGCGCAACAGTTGTCACTTTGGTGCCGCCGGCTATTACGCTGCGTTGGCGGCCGCCGAGAACTTCATCGGCGTTGCGATGGCCAACGACATCCCGTCGGTCAGCGTGCCCGGTTCGCGCGGCGCGGTGTTGGGAAGTAATCCGATTGCTTTTGGTGTCCCTACTGGCGGGCCGCATCCGATTCTGTTGGACATGGCCACGAGTGCGGTGGCCGGGGGCAAGGTGTATGCCGCGGCGGCTTTGGGCAAATCCATCCCGTTGGGTTGGATCATCGATGCGGAAGGATTGCCCAGCACGGACCCCACGCTGCTACCGGAGGCGGCGTCGCTTCTGCCCATGGCGGGGCACAAGGGTTACGGGATTGCGCTGCTGATCGAGACTTTGTCGGGGATCCTCACGGGTGCTTCCATTGCCAGTCATGTGTTGAGCTGGTCGTTTGATGATCCGTCGCGGGCCACCGATCACGGCGCGGCGTTTTTGGCCATTCATGTCGAAGCAATGATGCCCAGATCGACGTTTGCGGCGCGGGTGCAGCAGACCATTGAGGAAATTCGTTCCGCGCCCAAGGCCAAGGGCGCCGACCGCATTTATCTGCCCGGCGAAATGGAATGGGAAAAGCGCGAACGCGCCCTCCGTGAGGGCCTTGCTTTGCCCGAAGATGTTCTGGAGAAGCTGCGTCAGCTCGCCAAGGAAGAGCAAGTCGAGGTGAATGGGTTATTCGGCTGACCGATCAGGAAGGTTTGGGTAGGGAAGCAGAAATGCGGATGCGCTTCAGGATCCAGGCTCCCAGCAACCCCAGGCATAGCGTGCCGGCCAGGATCAGGACCGCCACGAAGCGGTTGCCTGCAAAGGAGGTCTTGAGTTCCCAATAGGCCTTGAAACCCAGTCCGAGAAAGATCAAGCCCGAGAGCAGGCTAAGCAACGTCAGCACGAACGGCATCCGAATCGGGCGCGGCAGGAAACGGCGGTCCATCCAGATGTTGGCCAGGCAGATGATCCCGCAGCCGAGCACGCCGGTGAAAAGATTGGCGGGAGTGAGCAGGGTGATCAGCCCGGGCGGCTTGCCGGCGCCGGACAGTTGAATCAAAAGAAACCAAATCAACAAAAATAACGCGCCGACCCCGGCCCAGCCCACCGACCAACCGCGCAACCGCGCCTGCCAGGCGACGGCGCGTTGGGGGTCAATGGCGTGAGCCATCTCCCGCAAGATGGTGGGCGCCACTTCTACGGTGCCGTAGAGCGTCCCGAACACGGCCAGGAACGCGCCGGCAAAATAGACGTACCGTAACCAGGGATGAACTGAGGTCACGAACTCCGCCTGCAATTGCAGCAGGTTGCTGCCATCGGGTACCTTGTGTTGGGGTCCTAACACTTCCGACCCGCAGATCACAAACACGGCGGTGAAGATCAGCACCGCCGCAAAACTCAGCAGGCAATCGATCAACGGCACCCGCAGCCAGCGCCGGCCTTCCTCCAAAATGCCCGCATCTCGGGCCTGGGTTTCCCACTCGGCTCGAGTGGTCACACCAGCACCGGCCCGCCCCCATTGCTTGTCGCGCAGATACGATACGTAAGCCAAATAATCGTAGCCCGATCCTCCGATGATGCCCACATAGGTCGACGTCTCCACCCAGACCGGGCGCGACGCGATCTCCGGATAGGTCGCAGCATCGATCCAGGAAGGATAATGCAGCGGTTGCGGCACCAGCAGCCCGCGCAGGAACTCCAACCAATTCGGGTGCACGAAGAACACCGCCACCACCACGCATCCCAACATGATCACCACAATCGCGATCTGGATCTTTTCCAAACCCGCATAGCCGCCCGTGGCGCAGAGAACCAGCACGATCAATAACATCGCCAATCCCCAGGCATAATGGCCGCAGCCATTCAGAATCTTTTCCGTGCCCGTCAAGCCGCCCAACAGTGTGCCCAGCGTGCCGGCATGGAACGAGACCCAGATCGGAAAACACGGAATGGCCAGCAGAAAAAACACCATCGGCAACCACCCGCGCGGACCCGGCAGATCCATCCAGCGCTGAAATGGATGCGCCCCCGTCAGGATCATCTGTCGCGCACTCGCAAACACCAACACCCATTTCATCGCCAGGACCACCCCAAAAAACCAAAGCAACCGATAACCAAAGATCGCCCCGCCCCGCGATGAAAACACCAACTCGCCCACCCCAATGGTCAACGATGCAATGATGGCTCCCGGTCCAAACACACTTAACCAACGAAGCGGGTTGCGCGATTGCAGTCCGAGCGGTAGCGGGGAAAAGGAGGAGGTCACGCGGGCGAGATTATCGGGGAAGGGGGAAAAGCGGAAAGCGGAAAGCGGAAAGCGGAAAGGGGGTAGGCAGAAGAATGTGGGCAGAAAGATGGGGGGG
>DATLUX010000071.1:0-4929 GCA_035577805.1 Verrucomicrobiia bacterium | reverse complement strand
CGGCGGTGGGCGCGCCAGATGGCCGTGCAGTTGGAGGCTTTGGCATTGGTCGAGAGGTAGAAGACGTTTGAATACCCTCCCGTTGCCAGCACCACCACGTCGGCAACATGACGCTCGATGCGGCCGGTCGCCAGGTTCCGCGTCACAATCCCGCGCGCCCGGCCGTTGACGATCACCACGTCGAGCAGTTCGCTGCGGGTGTGCATGGTCACCCGGCCGGCACCCAACTGTTCTTGCAGGGCCTGATAAGCGCCGAGCAACAACTGCTGTCCCGTCTGGCCCCGGGCGTAAAATGTCCGTTCGACCTGCACGCCGCCAAATGACCGGTTGTCGAGCAGTCCGCCATACTCCCGCGCAAACGGCACGCCTTGGGCAACACATTGGTCAATGATGTTCAGGCTGACCTGGGCCAGACGATAAACGTTGGCCTCGCGCGCGCGAAAGTCGCCGCCTTTGACCGTATCCTTGAACAAGCGCAAAATGCTGTCCCCATCGTTGCGGTAGTTCTTCGCCGCATTGATCCCGCCCTGCGCGGCGATGGAGTGCGCGCGGCGCGGGGTGTCATGGTAGGAAAAACAGTGGACGTGGTAGCCTTGCTGGCCGAGTGTGGCGGCGGCGGCCGCCCCCGCCAGTCCTGCGCCCACGATGATGACGGAGTGTTTGCGGCGGTTGGCGGGATTCACCAGCTTCATCTCGAAGCGACAAGTGTCCCACTGCTGTTCAATTGGACCGGTTGGTATTCTTGCTTCCAGCATAAATGTCTCCTTTAGTTTAGCCACCCGGCCATCACCGCGACCGGGATGGAAGAAAACCCGGCAAACACCACGATCGCGATGATCCACGAAACCGTCTTCAGCATCGCTTCGTTGCGGGCCGTGCTCCAGCCGAGCGTTTGCAGCAGGCTCCAGATGCCGTGGCCGAGGTGAAGGCATAACGCCGCCATGGCCACGAGGTAAAAAATTGCCACCGGCCAGACGTGGAACGCCGCCATGACGTTTTGGTAAACGGCCAGATGCTTGAACTGCCCGGCCTCGAATCCGACGACGCCACCCGTCAAGTGCAGCAGGTGGAATATGACAAAGACCGCCAGCAACACGCCGCCCCAGCGCATGACCCGGGCGGCGAATGTCGTCTCGATATTCTTTTTGACGGTGTATCCGACGGGTCGCGCCGCCCGGCTCATGAGAGTAAGCTGGACTGCCGCGGTGATGTGAAGCGCCACGCAGACGAGCAGGACGATCCGCACAATCCAGAGCAATTGACCGTAGGCGAGTTCAGGCTGGCCAACTTCACGAAGGAATTTGGAGTAAGCATTAATCTCGTCCGGGCCGGAAAACATCTTAAGATTTCCCAGCATGTGGGCGATGATGAATCCGATCAGCACAACCCCGGTGACCGCCATGACAATCTTCTTGCCGATCAGGGTGCGCCATAAAGCCATGACGCGATTGCCGGCAACTTTGCTTCGCTTCGTCGCGTCCCCATCGAGACCGACCGCTGTCAAATGTTTTGCGTTCTGCATATTTTTAAGTGGTTCATTTTGTTTGCCCTGAGCCAGGCGGCGCCCAAGGCAAAATCAATTGTTTCATGTGTGGGACTGCAGCGGATGCGTCATCTCCTCCGGGCGCACCCACTGATCAAATTGCCCGGCCGTCACGAACCCCAGCTTCAACGCCGCTTCCCGCAGCGTGATGTCCTCGCGATAAGCTTTGAGAGAAATCCGGGCGGCCTTTTCGTAGCCGATGTGCGGGTTCAACGCCGTGACCAGCATCAGCGAGTTGTCCAAATGCTCCTTGATCCGCTTTTCGTCCGGCTCAATGCCGGCGGCGCAGCGATCATTGAACGAACGCGCGGCTTCCGCCAGGAGTTGGATGGATTGCAGCACGTTGTGCAGCATGACCGGCTTATACACGTTCAGTTGAAAGTTTCCCTGCGAACCGGCGAAGGCGATGGCATGGTCATTGCCAAAGACCTGCACCGCGACCATGGTCATGGCCTCGCATTGAGTGGGGTTGATCTTCCCGGGCATGATGGAAGAACCAGGCTCGTTTTCCGGAAGCTTGAGTTCTCCGAAGCCGGCCCGTGGACCGCACGCATACCAGCGCACATCGTTCGCGATCTTCATCAATGCGCCGGCGAGGGTCCGCAACGTGCCGCTCAGATTCACCATCCCATCATGGGCCGAGAGGGCGGCGAACTTGTTCGGCGCCGGGCGGAACGGTTTTCCGGTTTCCTCCGAAATTTTCCGGGAGGCGACTTCACCGAACCGGGGATCAGCATTTAACCCGGTGCCAACCGCCGTCCCGCCGATGGCGAGCAGATGGACGGGACCCAGGCTGACGTGAATGCTTTCGAGCGCCTCGTCAAGTTGTGCCACCCAGCCGGAAATCACCTGGCCAAGTGTCAGCGGTGTGGCGTCCTGGAGATGGGTCCGGCCCACCATCACCGTCTTGGTGAACTGGCGTGACTTGGCGTCCAACGTGTCGCGCAGCGTGCGGATGGCGGGAACGAGCAGGTTTTCCGTTTCCTCAACCGCCGCGATGTGCATCGCGGTCGGGAATGTGTCGTTGGATGACTGGCTGTGGTTGACGTCGTCATTCGGATGGATCGGTTTTTTTGAGCCGACGACCCCGCCGGCGAGTTGGATTGCCCGATTGGCGATCACCTCATTGGCGTTCATGTTTGTCTGGGTGCCCGAGCCGGTTTGGAAGACGACGAGCGGAAATTCGGCGTCCAGCCTGCCGTCGATGACTTCCTGCGCCGCACTCACGATCAGGTCCACCTTTTGGCGGGGCAACTGTCCCAATTCTTCATTGGCGAGGGCCGCGCATTTCTTGAGGATGCCAAGCGCCCGGATCACCGGACGGCCCCAGCGATAGCGCTCCACACCGATCGGAAAATTGTGGCGGGACCGCTCCGTTTGGGCTCCCCACAAATGCGCCAGCGGAACTTCGACGTCACCGAGCGCGTCCTCTTCGATGCGAACCACCCCATTGGCCCCTTTTTTAGTTTTCACGGAGCCCTCCGCGATTTGGTTTGGGTTTGACTTGAAAGCTGGCATGGCTGGAATCTTCCGGTTAAATCATATTTGGTCAGGTCATCTGCACGAGACCCAGGCGCACGGCCTCCCTGACCGCAGATGTTCGGCCTGCGACTCCGAGTTTTGTGAGCAGGCTCGCCACATGGGTTTTAACCGTGCCTTCCCCAATGAACAGTTGAACCCCGATTTCCTTGTTGCTCTTTCCCGAAGCGACGGATTTGAGAACCGTCAATTCCCTCGGACTGATTTGAGGCTTTTGGATTCGATCCACGAGTTTTTGCGCAATGTGGGGCAGGAGAAAAACCTCGCCGAGGTAAACCCGTCGAATGGCTTCGATCAACGTCTGCTGGGTGCAATCCTTGAGGAGATAGGCCCGCGCCCCCGCACGAACCGCCCGTTGAATATCCTCCTGGCTCTCGAAAGTTGTCATCACGATCGCCTTGGATGGGAGACGCAGTGCGCTGATTTCCGCAACCACAGCCAAGCCGTCCATGCGTGGCATGCGGAGGTCCAGCAGGACGATATCGGGCAGGTGCCGCTTGATGAGGGCCAAAGCCTCATCTCCGTCGCTCCCTTCGGCCACGACTTTCATGTCCCGGTGCTCCTTCAGGTTCGCAATGATGCCCTGCCGCACGATGGGGTGATCATCCGCAACCACTATCCGAATTTGCGCCTGCCTGGCCGGCTGTCGCTGGCTCGAGCGCAGATCCAGTTTTGAATTGAATAGCAAGCTCGTCATAACATTTCAACCTTACGCCTGGCCGAAAAATCTACAATCGCTCTTTGGGCAGATTTCCAGCTCTCCCAAGAATCCAATTTGGCTTAAATGCCGCGCCTGCTAAACTTCTGAAGGCTCGCGTTGAGAAATCTCAAATGAACAGGATTGGCGTCGAAGCGCATGCCAAAGCGCATCCGGGCGAACCATGAGAATAACCAGACCATGAGAAGGTTCTTTCGTTGTTATTTCAGCCATGGTGGCTTGATGCTGCCAGGTCTGCTGGCCGGCTGTTCCCGGTCGCCGTCCTTCGATATTGTCGGGTCGTTTTTTCCGGCGTGGCTGGTTTGCCTGTTTCTCGGCATTTTGCTGGCGGTCATTGCGCACTGGCTGCTGTTGCGCCAGAAAATCGCCGTCGTGTTTCCCGTCCTGGTTTATCCAAGTCTGGCGGCCTTGTTCACATTTTTGCTGTGGCTGATTTTCTTCAGCTAAGAAAGGGAGTTATGAGCGCTGAAACGGATGCGAATTCTCAAAAAAAGCTCGGGCGTTGGATCAGCATTGGCATTGTGGCGGCCGCCGCCGTGCTGGGTTTGATTGTGCACCATCAGACAACCCACCATCCCCGGACCGATGATGCAGCCGTGCTGGCGAATTACATCGGCATGGCGCCGCAGGTCGAGGGTCCGCTGATCCAACTGCCCGTTCACGACAACCAGTTCGTAAAAAAGGGCGGGCTGCTTTTCGAAATTGACGACCGGCCTTATCAATACGCACTGGAAAGAGCCTTGTCGGAACAGGCCGCTTTGGAAGGACAGATTGCCGACGAACAGCGGAGAATTGCATCGCTCGAAAGCGCGGTTTCGGTGGCGGAGGCCAAAATCCACAGCGCCGAAGCCGACGTGACGGCGGCCGAACAAGGCGTCGAACGCGCGGAAGCGGAATGGGCCTACGCCAGCAACAATCTGGCGCGCCTGGCGCCGCTGCTGGCCAAACAGTTCGTCACCGTGGACGCCATTGACAAGGCGAAAACCTCGGAGATCGCACACCGGGAAGCGCTCCGGGAAGCGCAATCGCATCTGCAACTCGCGCGATCGGAGCGGACGTCAGCCCGGGCGCAGCATGAGCAGGCCGGCCACGCCGTGACCACGCTCGAGCCGCTGACCAGCCAGCGCGG
>DATLUX010000070.1:0-15425 GCA_035577805.1 Verrucomicrobiia bacterium | reverse complement strand
GATGAGATCGCAGTTTTCTGCCGTGGCGATGTTCAAAATCTCGACCGGCGGGTCACCAAGGGCGAGGCGAGTTGTCACCTGCAGACCTGCCGCGCGCAACTTTTCGGCAGTCGTTTCCAAGTAGTGGCGGTCGGCTTTCATCTCCTCGGACTCAGCCAGCTTCAGCCGCTCAAAGTGGCGGGCGACCCAGCCATCGGCGACATGCACCAAGAGTAGGCGCGCTCGAAGCAGCGTGGCCAACTTCTCGATGTGGCTCAGCAGGCTCTGGTCGGCACGACTATTCTCCAGCGCGACGAGGATGTTCTGATACATGGCTCCGGTGGCTTTCACCGATCAGCGGAACAGTTTGGTCAGGCCCACTACATCAGCCAGCAGCTTCGCGTTCAAGCCGGCAATGATCGTCGTCACCGTCCACGCGGTAATCTTGAGCCAGGTGGGGTTGGCAAATGCGCCCATCTTCCGCCGGTCACTGGTGAAGAGCACCAGCGGGACAACCGCGAAGGCCAGCTGCAGGCTTAAGATGACCTGACTAAAGATGAGGAGCTTGGCCGTGCCACTTTCGCCCGCAATGGCCGTCACAATCACTGCCGGCACAATGGCAATAAGACGGGTGACGAGCCGTCGCAACCAAGGGCGCAATCGGATGTTGAGAAACCCCTCCATCACGATCTGCCCGGCGAGCGTGCCGGTGAGGGTCGAATTCTGACCGGAGGCCAGGAGCGCAACGGCGAAGAGCGTGCTGGCCACGGTGACACCCAGGACGGGGGAGAGCAGCTTATGGGCGTCCTGGATCTGGATCTCGGCCACCTGATGGGCGGTGCCGTGGAAGGTGGCGGCCGCGACAATGAGGATGGCGGCATTGATGAAGAGAGCGAACATCAGTGCCACGCTGGAGTCGATAATGGCGAACTTGATCGCCTCGCGCTTGCCCTCCTCGCTCTGTTCATATTTGCGCGTCTGCACGATCGACGAATGGAGGTAGAGATTGTGCGGCATCACCGTGGCGCCGAGGATGGCGATGGCCAAATAGAGCATCTCGGGATTGCGGATGATCTCAAGGCGCGGAATGAAGCCGGCCATTACCCCGCTGAGGTTCGGTCGGGAGAAGGTGATTTCAGCCAGGAAACACGCGCCAATCACAAGGATGAGCACTACCACGAGAATCTCAACATAGCGAAATCCCTTCTGTTGAAGATACATCACGGCCAGGACATCCAGCGCCGTCAGGCAGACCCCCACAACGAGTGGGATGTGAAACAACAGGTTCAGGGCGATGGCCGAGCCGATGACTTCCGCAAGGTCGCACGCACAGATGGCCACTTCGCAAAGCAACCACAAAACAATGGCGACGGGGCGCGCGTAATGATCGCGGCACGCCTGCGCCAGGTCCCGTCCGGTGACAATCCCCAGCTTCGCGCAGAGTGCCTGAAGCAGGATGGCCATCACGTTCGAGAGGAGGACCACGCTGAGCAGAGTATAACCAAACTGGGAGCCACCTCCCAGGTCTGTCGCCCAGTTGCCCGGATCCATGTAACCGACGGCCACGAGGTAACCTGGCCCGGAGAACGCCAACATCTTTCGCCAGAAGCTCAGATGCTTCGGCACTGGGATGCTGCGGTGTACCTCAACCAGGCTGGGGGTGGGGTTGCTCGAACGCCAGCCCGACTCCCCAGGTTGCGGGCTAACGACGATTGGTGAGGGATTACTCATACAAGATGTAAAGGGACGCGCAAGGGACGCGCGGGTAGCGGGCGCTGCGAGCGCTGACAGGCTCCGGAGGCTTGGTGGAAGCAGGTTTGCTGCTTGCTGAACATGTTCATGTTTGGAGTCGGTGCGGCTCCGAGCGATTAATCTTATCAAACTTATTATTGCTGTCAAAACAGAATTAGGCCTATCTAAGTATTATGCACCTGAAGGTTGTAGCAGCCGACCTCAGGAAGCCTGCCCTGAGCTTGTCGAAGGGGCTCACTATTATCCACGCTCGCGCGCGATCTCGGAAGCCGCCTATTTCCAATGCGGATGTTCCGGCAGACAAGCGTCGAAGGCGCGTACTAACTGGGCTTCGTAGTCGCCGGCGTAGGTGCCCTTGAAAAAGCGGTCGAGGCCCTCGGCGAACAACCGTTCCCAGGATGTTTCTTCGTTGCCGGGGTTGATCGGGAAAAACAGCGCTCCGTTTTTCTTGGCGGCGTTGTAATCACCAGGCGCGTCGCCAATCATGAGAATCTTGGCGGGCCCATACTTGTCCTTGGCCGCGAATTTCAAGTGCTCGGTCTTGGTGCCCATTTCCTGGCCGGCGATCATCTGCACAAACTGAGCAAGATCATGTTCAGCCCATTCGCGTTTCAGCGCCTCGGCGGGTGTTTGCGAGATGCACATGGCGTCGGCGAGCCGATTCAATTTGTCGAGGCTCTCGCGCACCAGCGGGAAAGGCGGCACCCCATGCACGATATCTTCCACGGCTTGATTGACGGCATCGGACCAGACCTTGACTTGGCGCAGCCCCAGGTTGCCGCGTTGCACTTCGGCGGCCAGCGTGGCATTGCCCAGCTTGCTTTCGCGCCCGATCCATTCCTCGAGCGCATCGGTGGCGGGCACGGTGATTTTCCGGGCCTGGACTTGCGGCCGTTCCCGCAACAGGTTCAGCGCGCGCACCAGCGCCGGAAAGCGGTTCGCCCCGCGGGTCTTGGAATAGAGATTGACGAAGTCCCAGCATTCGCGCGCGTATTTGCTGACCGCCTGCAGTTCGAAATGCTTGATGAACATCGGCGTGAAGCATTCCTTGTGTTTGATCTCCATGCTGTCAAAGATGCAGCCATCGGAATCGATCCCGATAAAAAATTCTTTCGTCGGTCGAAAATCGCGCAGGACTTGAACTGGATCACTCATAGAGGTATGGAATAATGCCTAAAAAGTAGGGGGCAAAAAGCGCAGGGGAGTCAACTTGAATCAAGAAGGCAGTTCGTCGAAGAGACACTTGAGCGCACGTCGCGCTGTTTGTCGGGGGGAATAGCCACGGACCGAGTCGGGAAGATGGGCGTAGTAAGCTTCCAGGAAAGCTTCGACGTGCGCAGCGCACAGGTGATCACAGCGCGCGACGCGCTGCTCCAAAAGAAAGCCATTGAACTGGCAACACTTGGCCAGCAGTTCGCAGCCGGTATGAACGGTGGCTGGTTTTCGGTTGAAGGTTGCGAAATGGCTGCGAACACGCAGCTCGTGCGCGACGCACGAGCCCTACTCTTGAAAGAACCGCTGGTCTTAAAAAGACCCAGCGGTTATGCGAAGCGAATCGGAGCCTCGCCTTCGGCTCGATCTGACTGATCTCAGTCTCCATTGCTGACTCATAGGCATTCAGCGCCGAGCTGTCTTTGCCCTGAGGATGGGTTCCTTGAAGTGAGCTGACTTGTCACCGCGCTGCAATGGCGTAACTTGACGGCGGTATCAAATTCTCTCACAACCTGCGGTTGGCGCAGCTAAAGAAAAGCCATATGAAAGCGAGCATTCCCGTCATCTTGGTCAGTTCCGTTGTGGCAACCTGTTCCTGGGGCCAGGTGGGGGTACAGTTCCAAAACCGAAACGGCACAGCCGACCCGGGAGGCTCGCCTGTGACTAACTCACTCACCGGACTCCGAGTAGACCCCCAGGAAGGCTGGGTGGCCAGCCTACACTACGGGCCGGCTGGCGCTAGCGAGGATTCTCTCGTCCAGATCGCTGTGACGCCATTCAACTCCCCCGGCTTCTTTAACGGCGGCACGGTGATCGTGCCCTTGCCGACTGGCAGCACTGCAATGTTGCAGGTGCGAGTGTGGAACGCCACGCGTTTCGCGACTTATCGTGACGCGCTAGCCTCGTGTCGAGACCTGACCGGCAAGTCCCAGCCGTTCCTCCTCCAACTCCAACCCACTCTCCCGCCGCGAGGATTAACCTTGCTCGGGCTGCACTCGTTCAGCTTGCGGCCGTGTGAACCCATCGTCGCTTCCATCGCTCTTGAGCCTCTTGGGGTGACGCTCTGTTGGAGCTCCCAAACGAACGCCGTCTATCGAGTGGAGTCGTGTGCGGACCTCAGCACGCAGGATTGGTCCGTGCTTCTTGAAAACGTGAAAGCGACCGGCAGCACGACGTGCGTTCCAAGTGGGGTGCCTGCCCAGGAGCCACAACGGTTCTACCGCGTGGTCCGCACTTCGTCGTCGCAGAGCCAGCCAGTCGCGGAGTAGAAGTCTGGTAGCACCGATATGCCAGTATCCCCACCTTCCCGGTGCTTGGGGGATACTGCCAATGCGAGCGGGGGCCAGATAGTGAAATCTTGCCGTCGGCAGTTGTGAAACCGCCTGCTGCGAACAACTCAGTGCTCGAATTCGCCAAGTGGCGCACGACGCTGTCTCGGTTCATCCCCAAGCCGAGGTCAAGCCAACGTCCCATGAGACGAATCTTTGGCTTGATGAAGCCCTTCGCGAAGTCACCATGTGCCTCAATCTTCAACGTGCCAACAAGCGCGAGCGGGTCAGAGCGATGACGTGATGTGACTTCATGCGTAACACTCCTTTCGGAACGGCCGCCATGGGATCAGTGCCACCGATGAGCGGCTGCACATAAACCGCCGCTCCACATAACACTCTCACCCCTCACCCGCCTTCGCCCTACAGGCTACGGCGGGCCGGCCCCTGCCCTGCTCCCCGTTGAGGCCGTTGAGGAGAGAGGGATTCGTGATCAGCGTGTTGAATAGGTACCGAGGTCGCGCTGACTCCATTAGTGCGTGAATGTGCTCGCCTCCGGGCGCATTTAGACACTGCCCCCGGGGCGAACATTTTTCTGCCATTCTCACCCCTCACCCTGGCCCTCTCCCCGTTGAGGGGAGAGGGATTCTCGCGGTCAGCATGTTAAATACTCACCGAGGTCACGCTGGCTGCAGGGGCAGTGCGTGAATGTGCTCGCCTCCCGCGCGCGCCTTTCGCACTTGTATTCGCGAGATTCTGCCTCAAACTCCGCAACGTTGTGCCGTCGGGAGCGGGCTGGCCGCGGGCAGCCTCTTGAATTGTAGAACAAAACAACGCGCAATCCCAACGCATCATGCATCTTCTGCATCGACCCAGGCGTTTCCGGTTGGCTCAAGCCGCGGTCGGGCTGGTTTTTCTTCTGTGGCTCATGCTCAGTTCTGCGCGCGTTACGGCCGCCGGGCCTGCCATCGATTTGCCGGACGGCTTTACTTCCAGCGTCGCCGCTGCGCCACCCCTGGTGCGGCATCCGATCATGGCGACCCTTGGCGCACCCGGCCGGCTGTTCGTCGGCGACGCCGCCGGCACGAACCTGAACAAGTCTGGCCTGCAAGAGCAGCTGCCTAATCGCGTCCTGCTCCTGACGGACACCGATGGCGACGGAGTTTATGAACGGGCCAGCGTGTTCGCCGATAAAATGACGTTTCCCCAAGGCGGCGTGTGGCTCGAGGGCAGCCTTTATGTCGCGTCCCCGCCGGGGATCTGGAAGCTGACCGATGCCGACGGCGATGGGGTGGCAGAACAGCGGGAGATGATTGTTGGCGGATTCGAGTACACGGGCAACGGCGCGGATGTGCACGGGCCGTTCCTGCATCCCAACGGGCGTCTCTACTGGTGTCATGGCCGCAAAGGGCACGAGGTGAAACAAAAGGACGGCACCTTGGTGCACGCGGGGATGGCGTCCGGCATTTGGTCGTGTCGGCCTGATGGTTCGGACGTGCGTTGGCACGCGTTGTCGTGCGCCGATAATCCTACTGAGATCGATTTCACGCCCGAAGGGGAGATCCTCGGCACGGTCAACCTGTATTACGCCGGACCGCGCGGGGACACGGTCATGCATTGGCTGCGCGGAGGAGTGTATACGCGCGAGGATCAACTCAGCGCCATCGCCGGGCTGCCGCGCACGCTGGAGACCATGCCGGTCGTGCATAACTTCGGGCATGTGGCCGTTTCCGGTTGCGCCTTTTATCGGAGCGGCGCGCTGAACCCGGCCTGGCGCGGAAATCTTTTCGTGGCGCACTTCAATACCCAGCGCGTTACCCGCATGGAACTGCATCCGGATGGAGCGACGTATCGCCTGACCGAACGCGAGTTCCTCAAACTGCAACAGGCGGACGCGCATCTGACCGATGTGCTGGAGGATCGCGATGGCTCGCTCTTGGTGGTGGACACCGGGGGTTGGTTCCGCATCGGTTGCCCCTCCTCGTTGATGGCCAAACCCGACATCGCCGGCGCCATTTATCGGATTCGCAAGAGTGGATCGGCCGGCTCCTCGACCGTGCCGCGTTGGGGAAGCAAATCCGACCAGGCCTGGCAACTCGCGCGCGAGGGCAACGCGCCTGCGGTGAAACAGTTGACTCGATTGCTCAGCGACCAAGACCCTGCGATCGCCCATGCCGCGGCGAACGCGCTGGCTTCATTGGCCAGGCCTGAAACAGCATCGGATCTGGTTCGGGCGTTGAGCCATCCTGATCCCGGCGTGCAATTGGCCGCGGCCCATGCCCTCGGCGAGATGTCTTCCCTGGAGGCCGGCGCTGTTCGCGGCCTGCTCGCGCGACTCGCGGGAGACATGGAGCCGGCGTTGGAACATCAAGTGATGTTCGCATTGCTCCAGGCCAGGCAAGCCGGGCCCTTACTGGAAAGTCTCCGCACTGCTGGCCCCGCCCGCAGCCCGGCGTTCCAACGACGAGCGCTCCAGATCGCCAGCCAGAGTCCCGACGCCACCCTGGTTGCCGCCGACGTTTTGCCGTTGTTCGACGGATCGGATCCTGTGCTGGCCAATGCAGCGGCCCGCATCATCGCGCAACATCGCGATTGGATGCCGGCGTTGGCCGAGCGCTTTGCCCCCAAATTGGCACAGCCGGATCCTTCAGCCGATGCGCTTTCACGACTTGAAACAGCCGTCCAACCCTGGCTGGCGGAGAAATCGGTCCGGGACCTGGTTGCAGCGCTCCTGGCCAGCCCGGTCACAACGCAACAGCGCACCGGCTGGCACATCCTGGCGGCATCCGGCAGCAAAGCCCCAGACCCGCGCTGGATTGCCCCTTTGGAACAGGCGCTTTCCAAGGCGGCGCCGGGGGATGTTCCCTTGGCGCTCGAGGCCGTGGCCAGCTTGCGCGCGCCAGAACTTGACGGTGCCTTAAAGCGGTTGACCGAGGACACCCAGGGGCCGCTCAGTCTGCGGCTCAAGGCCATGAGTGCTCTGATCCGGCCCGGATCAAAGCTCTCGTCCACTTCCTGTCAGATGCTGTTGAAGGTGCTCCACGATCAACCTTCGCCCGCCGCCCGTTTTGAGGCAGCGCGCATTCTTGGCCAAGCCAATCTCAATCGCGATCAACTGTTGCAACTGGCGCCCATGATTAGCTCGCTCGGGCCGCTGGAACTTCGCCAGGCGTTGAGAGTGATCCGGTCCGCCCCTGATGCGGTGGTCGGCAACGCCTTCGCCACCGCCCTGGCCAAGGCACCCGCCCTCGGCACCTTCCAGGAAAGCGAAATCCGCACGGTCTTCAGCAACCTGCCCGCCGAATGTTATGCTACCGTCGCGCCGGCCTTGCGCGAGCTCGCCGCCGATGAAGATGCCCGCCGCAAGAAGCTCGAGATCTTGCCGGCCCAGGTCGCGAGCCAGGGCCACGCCGCCGAAGGACGGCAAGTCTTTTCCGAAGGCCGCGGCGCGTGCACCACCTGCCATCGCATCGGCAGCGTCGGCAATGCCGTCGGGCCTGACCTCAGCGCGATCGGCCGCATTCGCACCGCCCGCGATATTCTGGAGTCGATCCTTTTCCCGAGCGCGACCATTGCGCGCGATCACGAGGCGCATGCCATCGAGCTGGCGGACGGCCAATCGTTGGTCGCGGTGGTCCGGCGCAGTTTGCCGGATTCTTTGGTGGTGGCCGACGCTTCCGGTCAGGAACGCACGGTGCCGCGGGCCCAGATCGTTTCGATGCAGACCCTTCCCACTTCGCTTATGCCGGTGGGCCTGGACCACGCGTTGACCGAGCCGGAACTGTTGGATCTGGTGGCTTATCTGCAAAGCTGCAAATGACTCATGAAAGTCTATGAATTGCAGAATAGCTTCGGCATCGATTCGTTGCGCCTAACCGAGCGCCCTCAGCCGCAGCCCGGCGAAGCACAAGTCCTGGTCAAGCTGCGGACTTGGTCGCTGAACTACCGCGACCTGCTCGTGGTCAAAGGCATTTATCACCCGAAACTGCCGTTGCCCTTCACGCCTTTGTCGGATGGCGTCGGCCAAGTCGTCGCAGTCGGCGCCGGTGTCACGCGCGTGCAACCCGGCGAACGCGTGGCCGGCTTGTTCATGCAAAAATGGATCAACGGCGCGGTGACAGAAGCCAAGGCCAAGACGGCCCTGGGCGCGGCCATCCCGGGCGTGGCCGCCGAGTATGTCGTGTTTGATGCGGAAGGCGTGGTGCCGGTGCCGGCCCATCTCACCGATGAAGAAGCGGCCGCCCTGCCCTGCGCCGCGTTGACAGCCTGGCATGCCCTGATCACCGCCGGCCAGCTGCAGGCCAAGGAAACTGTGCTCATCCAGGGCACGGGAGGGGTCTCCTTATTCGCACTGCAATTCGCGCGGCATGTGGGCGCCCGCGTCATCGTGACCTCCAGTCACGACGATAAACTGGCGCGTGCGCTTAAGCTCGGCGCGACGGATGGAATCAACTACCGAACCACGCCGGCTTGGAGCAAGCGCGTGCGCGAACTGACCGAGGCGGGTGCGGATCACATCGTCGAAGTCGGCGGCGCAGGCACCTTACCCGAATCGCTTCGGGCCGTGCGGATGGGCGGACGCATCAGCTTGATTGGTGTCCTGTCCGGGGCAGGTCAGGTGGATCCTTTGCCCATCCTGATGCGCAACATCTGCGTCCAGGGGATCTACGTGGGGAGTCGTGTCATGTTCGAGGCCATGAACGCAACCATCACGCAACATCAGCTGCGCCCGGTCCTCGACAAGGTTTTTCCGTTTGCAGACCTCCCCGCCGCGCTCCGGCACATGGAAAACGGCGCGCATTTCGGCAAGATTGTGTTACGCCACTCCTGAGTGCGGAGTCCGAAATGCGGAATGCGGAATAAACATGTTTTCAGACGCTTCGTGGACTCCGCACTCCGCATTCCGCATTGGCTGATTTCCGCACTCCGCACTCCGCATTCCGCACTAGGAAAACCTGCTGACGCCGAAACCCCGCTGGTATAAAAGAATCCACGTCGCCATGAATATGTCGCGTGCACTTTTCCGTTCAGCTTTAACCGGTGGCGTTCTCGGGTTCGTTTTCTTGACCACCGCCTTGCCTGGGCCGGCCGCCATGGTGGATTTTCGGCGCCAGATCGAACCCATCTTCGTGAAGCGCTGCTCGGAATGTCATGGACCCGATGTTCAGAAAGCCAAACTCCGTCTGGATCGCCGGGCCGAGGCGTTCAAAGGCGGCAAGAGCGGCAAGCCCGGCGTGGTTCCGGGAGACAGCCAGGCGTCCGAAGTCCTGGCGCGGGTGACGGCCAGCGACCCCGACGAGCGGATGCCGTCCAAAGGCGAGCCGCTGACCGAAGAACAGATCAACGATCTGCGCGAGTGGATCAATCAAGGGGCCTCATGGCCCGATGACAGTCCATCGGCGCATTGGGCATTTGTGCCGCCGCATCGGCCAGAACCGCCCGGCCTCGGCCAAAACGACAAAGGCAGCCCGAGCGACAGAAGCCACTGGGCCCGCAACGAAATCGATCGGTTCATTCTGGCCCGTTTGCACAAAGAAGGATTAACCGCACAAGTCGAAGCCAATCGCTACACGCTGATCCGGCGACTCTCCCTGGATCTGACCGGGTTGCCTCCCACCTGGGCTGAGATTGAAGCGTTCGTGCAGGACAGTTCCCCTGACGCGTACGTGAAGTTGGTCGATCGCCTCCTGAGCTCGCCTCATTACGGCGAACATATGGCCCGCTGGTGGCTGGACTTGGCGCGCTACGCGGACTCCAACGGGTATCAGGTCGATCTGACGCGTTCCATCTGGCCGTACCGGGAATGGGTCATCAAGGCGTTCAATCAGAACATGCCGTTCGACCAATTCACCGTCGAACAACTGGCGGGTGATTTACTCCCCAACGCCACCCGCGAACAGAAGATCGCGACCGGCTTCAATCGCAATACCAAGATCAATGACGAAGGCGGCGGCGACGCGGAGGAGTACCGGACCAAAGCCGTCAAGGACCGAGTCGCCACGGTCGCCACCACCTGGTTGGGTTTGACGATGATGTGCAGCGAGTGTCACACGCACAAATACGACCCGATTACCCACGAGGATTATTACCGCTTCTATGCGCTGTTCAATAGCACCATGGACAGCGGTAACTACAGTGTCGCCCCGACGTTGGATGTGCCCGCTCCTGACCGTTCCAAACTCCAAGCGTATCTGCGCACGCGGATCGACCAGGTCCGACGCCAGCTCGCTGAAGCCGAAAAACGGTTGCCGGCCGAGCAAGCGGCCTGGGAACGACGCCTGCGCGGGCACACCACCAACGTCTGGCGGATCCTCACCATTACCAACGCCGTGTCCACCGGCGGTGCTGGTTACAAGAACCTGCCGGATGGCTCGATCCTCGCCACGGGTGTCAACCCGATCTACGACACGATCATCCTGGAGGCCAGCACCAGCCTGTCGGGCATCAAAGCCATCCTGCTCGAGGTGTTGCCCGATGACAGCCTGCCCAAGAAAGGCCCAGGACGCTGGGACAAAACAGGCAACTTCATCCTGGACGAGTTCACGGCTTGGGCCATCCCGGCCGGCAGCCGCGACCTCGCTGTCGCCAGCTCCGGAACGACCCGCGCTGGGGCTGTGCTCAAACCAGCTGAAACGAATCTCGTCTTCGCCCGTGCCACCGCTGATTGGGAACAACAATATTACCGCGCCGAACATGCCATCGATGGGAACCCCAAGACCGGCTGGGCCATTGGCCCGCGGTTCGGTCAACGCCATTTTCTCCTGGCTGCGCTGAAGAACCCCACGCCCGCCGCCACTTCCACCCAGCTCGGGTTTCGCTTCGAACATTATCATGGGAGCAGTCATGCCATCGGTCGTATGCGGCTCTCGGTCACGACCGAGCCAGACCCGGAAAAATGGTGGCCTGTGCCGCCGGAGATTGGGCCGCTGCTGATTACTCCGGCACGCCAACGCACTACCGAACAACAAAAACGACTCGCCGCCCATTATCGCACGGTGGCGCCCGGTCTGCGTGATTTGGAACGGGAACTGGCCCGTCTCACGGAACGCGCCGAGAGCCTGACCAAAGCGACCTACTCAACCCTGGTCATGGCGGAACGCGACAAGCCGCGCGAATCGTTCATCCATGGCCGCGGCAACTTCCTGGATCACGGCAAAACCGTGACGCCGGGTATCCCGGCGGTCTTCGCCAGCGAAGCGTTCACCAACGTATCCGATCGCCTGGCCCTGGCCCGGTGGCTGGTCGACGAAAAAAACCCGCTCACGGCCCGCGTCACGGTCAATCGTCTTTGGGAACGCTTCTTCGGCACCGGTCTGGTCAAAACCAGCGAAGACTTCGGGCGCCAAGGCGAAAGGCCCTCGCATCCGGAATTGTTGGATTGGCTGGCGTGCGAGTTGTTGAAAACCACCGTGCCGGGTGTGGACGAGAGTGCGCGTGGCCACGCCGGCCGCGCTTCCCCAGGGCCCGCCCAAGCGTGGGATCTGCAGCACATCCAACGACTGATCGTCATGTCCGCCACTTACCGACAAGACGCCGGCGCGACTCCGCCAAGCTTGCAACAGGATCCTTATAACCGTTGGTTAAGCCACGGGCCGCGCTTCCGGATGGACGGCGAGATGATCCGAGATCAAGCCCTCACCGTCAGCGGGCTGCTTAACCCGGAGGTGGGCGGGCCCAGCGTGCACCCCCTTCAGGTGGCGAATCTCTGGAAAGAACTGGGCTTTTTGCGGCCGGAGATCGGCATGGACGAATGGCCCGTGAGTGAAGGGCCTGATTTATATCGGCGCGGCCTCTACACGTTCTGGCGGAGAGTCTGCACGTATCCGATCTTCGCCACGTTTGATGCGCCGAGCCGCGATGTCTGTCTGTCCCGCCGGCCACGCACCAACACGCCCTTGCAAGCCCTGGCTGCCTTAAACGAAACCACCCTGTTGGAAGCAGCCCGGGTGTTCGCGCAACGCATCATGGCCGAAGGCGGAACAAGCCCAGCCGATCGCATTGCGTTCGCTGTTCGGACCTGCCTGGGCCGCCCTGCCGCGCCGGCCGAGCGCGCGCGCCTCGAATCCTTCTTCGAACAACAATGGAAAAGTTTCCGTCGCGATGCCGCGGCGGCGCGCGCGTTGGTGCAGGTGGGCTCAGCCCCCCGGCCGCCCGAGCTGGATATCCCTCAACTCGCCGCCTGGGTCATGGTGGCGAATGTCTTGTTTAATCTCGATGAAACCATCACCAAAGGATAGCGGGGGAAAAGCGGAAAGCGGAAAGCGGAAAGCGGAAACCGACGCTCGCACTCCGCACTCCGCACTCCGCACTCCGCACTCCGCACTGGAATGGCCCGCAGATTCACGCCGATTGCCCCAGATGGGGGCCGCAGATGGTGGAGATTCTTCTTTCAACGTCCAACCCTGAACCGGGAACCCTGAACCATGAACCCTGAACCCTGAACCCTGAACCCTGAACCGGGAACCCTGAACCGCATTCCGCCTCCGCCCTCCAATGAGCTCTTTCTCCTTCTCTGATCCTATTCGCCAGTCCACGCGCCGGCGGTTCCTGCAGCAATGTGCGAGCGGGATGGGCACACTGGCGCTGGCTTCGTTGCTCGACGAGAAGCTTTTCGCCGATCGGGCGGCCGATGCGGCGCGCGCCGTCCTGGGCGCATCCGGCCCGGCGCCTGGTCCGCATTACGCGCCCAAGGCCAAAAACATCATTTACCTGTTCCAATCGGGCGGCCCGTCGCATCTCGATTTGTTTGATCCCAAACCAGAGCTGAAAAGACGGAACGGGCAGAAAATGCCGGACGAGATGCTGAAGAACATTCGCCTGGCTCAGATTGGCAAGGACGCGGCCGTGCTGGGTTCGCCGTACCGCTTTGCCCAGTCCGGGCGTTCCGGCATGTGGCTATCGGAGCTGTTGCCTTATCTACAGACGATCGTGGATGACGTTTGTTTCCTGCAGGGTTTTTATTCGGAGGCGTTCAATCATGATCCGGCCACAATTTTCATGAACACCGGCGCGCAGCTGGCCGGGCGGCCGGCCATGGGTTCGTGGTTCAGCTACGGGTTGGGCAGCGAGAACAAGGATTTGCCCGCGTTCGTGGTCTTGCTGACCGGGGTGGGCCAGCCGCTCACCAACAGTTCGTGGGGCAGTGGCTTTCTTCCGACCCAACATCAAGGCGTCACCGTGCGTTCGCAAGGTGACCCGGTGCTGTTCGTGAGCAATCCTGCGGGGATCAGTGCCCAGCGCCGCCGCCAATCCCTCGACGCTCTCAAAGACCTCAATACGCTCCGCTACGATGCGTTGCAGGATCCGGAGATCCAGACCCGCATCGCCGCTTATGAGATGGCTTATCGGATGCAGACCAGCGTCCCGGAAGTGATGGACATCTCCAAGGAACCGGCGTCCATGCATCAGCTCTACAACACCACGCCAGGCCGGGCCTCCTTCGCCAATAACTGTTTGCTGGCTCGTCGTCTGGTGGAACGGGGCGTGCGCTTCGTTCAGCTTTATCATCGCGGCTGGGATCATCACGGGGGACCGGACGGCAATCTCGTGTTTGATTTGAAGAAACGTTGTCTGGAAACCGATCAGCCCGCGGTCGCCCTGATCAAAGATCTGAAGCAACGCGGGTTGCTCGAGTCCACCCTCGTGCTTTGGGGCGGAGAATTTGGCCGCACCCCGATGATGCAGGGCAAGCCCAGTCCCGATCAGATCGGGCGCGATCATCATCCACACGGCTACACCATTTGGATGGCCGGCGGGGGGATCAAGCCAGGCATCGTGCACGGCCGCACCGATGACTTTGGGTTCTATGCCGTCGATGGACGGGTTCACGTGCATGACCTGCACGCGACCATCCTGCATTTATTTGGGATCGATCACCTCCGGCTGACGCATCGATTCCAGGGACGCGATTTCCGGCTCACCGATGTGCACGGGGAAGTGGTCCATGCCATCCTGGCTTAGCCCCAGGAGCTCGCGTCCAAACTGATACGGAAGCTGGCCGAGGAAACTTTTGGCGAGGCGAGCGACCCTTTATCTTGGGCCGTTTCGATAAGACCTGTCCGGTTGAATCTCAAGTCATTCGCAGGGAAGGAGTCGGGATCAGGCAGTTTGCGACGACGCGCCCGCAAGCATCTCAAAGAATCCCCATTTTTGCTATGCGCAAAAATGCGCAAACCGCAGTACGGGCAGGCCCGTAGGCCCTCCTGTCTTATGAAAAATCGATGGGCTCAAGGAGTTTTGGCTTGACCTGAGTAACCTAAAAGAGAGATGCTGGCGTTGTCCACTCAACCAAAAACCGCAGGTGACCTATGCGTGATCTTATGCTTGTACGTCTGTTTCGATTCGGGGTTCTTCTATTCTCTATAACACTTCTGGCCGGCTCGTCTCTGAAGGCTCAGCTTGCAGATATCACGCAACCAGGTGATCCAATTGTTGCGACCTCGAACAACAGCCCCGGTTCGGAGGGAGTCGCCAATGCGATCGACAATGCGCCGACCAAGTATTTGAATTTCGACAAAGTGAACACGGGGTTCACCGTCACGCCGAGCATCGGCTTGAGTGTCGTGCAGGGTCTGACCTTGACCTCCGCGAACGATGCGCCCGATCGCGATCCAGCGACTTACACTCTGGAAGGTTCTTATGATGGTGTGACTTTCACCATGATCTCAAGCGGGGACGTTCCAGCGTTTGGCACGACGCGCTTTCTGAAGAACACGATTCTGTTCAGTAACGACATTCCTTACCTCAGCTACCGGTTGATCTTCCCGACCACAGCCGGCAACAGCACCTGTTGCATGCAGATCTCCGAAGTGGAATTTCTGGGATTCCAGGCGCCGGCGGACGTGACTCAGCCGGGCGACCCGATCGTCGCGACCTCCAATAACAGTCCCGGATCCGAAGGGGTTGCCAACGCGATCGACAATGCCCCAACGAAGTACCTGAACTTCGACAAGGTGAACACGGGCTTCACCGTCACGCCCTCGGTCGGCGCCACGCGCGTCACTGGGTTGACGCTGACCTCGGCCAACGACGCGCCGGATCGCGATCCCGCAACTTACCAGTTGGAAGGCTCACTGGACGGCACGACCTTTTTCCTTATCTCCGCTGGCGACGTGCCTCCGTTCGGAACCACGCGTTTCCTCAAGAATTACATTTTCTTCCCCAATACCCGCGCTTACGCAGCTTATCGGCTGATTTTCCCCACCACCGCCGGCA
>DATLUX010000069.1:0-4722 GCA_035577805.1 Verrucomicrobiia bacterium | reverse complement strand
CACGTCCGCTGGCTGGGCTCGATCCAGTTCGACACCCTGGTTGCCGTCCGCAGCGAGAGCGACCTCGTGACCAGCGGCCTTGAGGGTTTGGCTCAGCATTGCCCTCATCTCCTCTAACCATCAGTCTCGATGGAACTCTGGTAAGAACTCGCCGTTTCGAAAAACGGAATCGTCCCCGCTGCGCCCGCAACCATGAACGCCACGACACCGATGGTGAGGCCCGGCGCCCTACTGACACCTTCCAGCGCCCGGCGATGCACCCGCTACAATGCGCCGAGATAGCGCGGCTCGGTGTGTGGCTTCGCTTTACCGAGGAACGCAAGACACAAAGCCGGGGTCACGGTGAGCGCCCAGTTTGTCCTTGGAGTCTTATCCCAAGGGTTTTAGCGTCCGAGGCCGATGGCTGCATCATTGACGCTGGCAGGACTATCTCAAGACGGCCAAACGCAACAACCATCATAGGGACAGTATGAGCAAGGAAGTTCGCTGGCTGTGGGAACAATCTGAGCAGTGGCTTGGCAAAGGCCTGATCTCGCCGGGGCAGGCCAGGCAAATCCGCAAGCTCTACCCGGAGCCCAAAGCGGCTCTTCCCTGGGGCACGATCATTTTCTCCGGGCTGGGAGCGGCTGTTGCCGGCCTGGGATTGATCCTCCTCCTGGCCTACAACTGGCACGCCATTCCAAAGGTCGCCAAGCTGGCGGTGATCCTCGGCGGGTTGGGCGCTCTGCATGGAGTTGGAATCTGGCTCTTTCTGCGAACGGATTGGCGGCAGCAGTTGGGGGAGGCAGTGACTGTGCTGGGCACGATGTTTTTCGGCGCCGGCATTTGGCTGGTGGCACAGATTTATCACATTGATGAGCATTATCCGAATGGTTTCCTGATTTGGGGCTTGGGCGCACTGTTGCTGGCGTGGGCGATGCCGTCGCTGGTGCAGGCTCTTCTGGCGACAACGGTGCTCTGCATTTGGGGCTGCGCGGAGGGTTGGGGCTTTGCGCGTGCGATGCCTTTGGCGCCGCTACTGATCTTGGTAAGCCTGGGGGGGCTGTCGTGGCGGATGCGCTCGCCGCTGCTGCTGTTCTTTGTGTTGGCGGCGTTTAATGTGAGTTTGATGGCCAGCGTGCAGGCCGTCGCGGACGCGCTGCTGCTGCGGGCGTTGTTGAATAGCGCGGTATGCTTCGTCGCATTGACCGTCCTCACGCGGCGGCACCGGTGCTTCGCCGAAAGCGCAATCGCCTGGGGCTTCTTCGGATGGCTCGGGTTTCTCGTCTGTTTGTATCTGCTGACGTTTCCCGGACTCGTCGATGACCTGCTGCAATGGCATAAAGAAAGCGGCCGCTTCCAGGCGGCAAAACTGGTTTATGAATGGACGCTGTTGGGCGTCGCTCTGGTGGCGTGGGCAGCCGTTGGCTGGCCCTTACGGCCGGGAGCGCGTCGCGAGGCACGTCCAACGGATGCCAGTTTCGAGCACTGGTTGCTGCCACTGACCGCCATCGTTTGCCAGGTCTTCGCCATGAGCGCCATGGCCCATGAGAAATGGCCGGTCGCAGGTATCTTCAATCTTGTCTTTCTTGCTCTGGCGGCAACGTGGATGGCACGTGGCTGTCGTGAAGGACTGCTGCGGCCGACGATTCTCGGATCGTTGCTGCTCGTGGCCCTGATGGCTGCCAGATACTTCGATTTGTTTGAGAGCCTGGCCGTCCGCGGCCTGATTTTCCTGTTGGTGGGCGGATTGCTCATCGCAGAAGGAATTTTGTTCCGTCGCGCGCGTCGGCAGGGACAAACCACGGAGGCGCAGGCATGAAGACGAAATTGCTGATCGGCTTGGCCATACTGCAAGTGCTAGTGCTGGCCACCATGGCGGCGCAACGGGAATGGGTGCTGCGCAAGGGGCGCACCATTTATTTGCGGACGGCACCAGTGGATCCCCGGGATGCCATGCGAGGTGATTACGTGCGTTTGAACTATCAAATCTCGCGCGTGCCTCGCCAGTTTTGGCGCGGTCGCCTTGCCTCCACCAATGAAACGCCTGAGCCGCTGCCGCGCGACACAAAGGTTTATGCTGCCCTGCGCGTGAGCGAAGAGGGGATGGGAGAGCTGGTGTCACTCTCCACCGAACAGCCGGCTCAGGAAATATTTGTTCGAGGCCGGACAGACGAGTTCGTTGGCGGAGGTCTTCAGGTCAGGTATGGCTTGGAGGCGTATTTCATGGAGCAAGGAAAGGGGCGGGAATTGGAGCAAGAACGGAATCGCGATGGGATTCAAGTTCCGCTGGAAATGGCGGTGGCGGTTGGGTCGTCCGGCTTGGCAGTGCTCAAAGAACATCGATGGTGCGCGCTGGGCATTGGGCTTGACCTGGAGAGCGCGACCAATGCCACGAGCCGGGACGGCGCCATCCAGCAACGTCGAGTGGTGGCCGCCCGAGTCCGCCTGCTCAATGCCGACACGAATGACCTGGCCATCGTAGATCAGCCTGGAGGCCGCTCGCTGGCGCTCGTTGCGGACTCGCAATGGACGGAAAACCCGTGGCGTTGGGCGCGCGAAAAGGAGACGCTGGCGGCTCCGGAAACGAGCGAGGTCATCGTGCTCAAGCCTGGCCAGACTCACTCGATGCGAATCAACTTTGATGACCCGCAGTGGTCCGTCGTCCGGGAAGACAAGGGACGCTCCGAGAAGCCAGTGCCGACAAGGCTGGTTGATCTCAACCAGGACTGGTCTGCGCGCTTCCGATTGGAATACCGGCCACCGGAGCGAGCCGTTTGCAAGAGTCTTCCCAACGCCAGGCTCATCTGGCACGGCCGGCTGCCTTCGAGGGCCTTTAACGCGGTCGGCGGCGTGGATTGATTTATCAGCCCGCAGTTCACTCCTGCCGAACACGGTAGAATTTCGCGGGCGCTCCCGGGGCCGGGTCAACGAACGACGTGGTGTCACCGCCGGAGACAATTCCAGTGCCTACGGGGAGCCACGACGCATTGGGCTCTAACCTTTCGGTGGCTTCCACCGTATAAGTCAGGTCCGGTTTGCTGTTCCAGCTCATGGTCAGGCCGCCCTGCTCGTGCCGCACGCTGACAAAACGGATGGCGTCCAGCTGGACGGAGAAGTCGTCGATGATCATTGTGCCGGTGACGTTCAGCCCGCCACCCGACACGAGCGAGAGACGCATGCGAACGGCATCAGGCGGGACGACCAGCGTTTCATTGCGTTTCACAAACGGCGAACTGGCGAGCTCCCCGGTCCAACCCTCGCTTTGGCCGTTGACGACGAAATGCCGTTGCAAAACGATGTCGCCGGCCTCGTTGAAGAACAGGATGGATACCCGCATCTCGCCGGTCGTGTCGAAGACTTGGAACCACTGCAATTCCAGGGTGTCTCCCGGCACAGCCTGCCCTAGCAAGGCGACATCCGCATACCATTCGCCGTAGCCGGCGGCATTGTTGTCCACCACAGCCAGCCCGTGGGTGGGGCTGCTGGCCTTGTCATGGGAAACCTGGCAGATCCGGCTGTCACTGCCGCCCCTCCCCCAGCCGCCGTCGGGCAGACCGACGAGCGGATTGTCAAGCTGCGCCCCGAGTTCGAAATTCGGGTTGGGCCAGAAGTTAAATGGCAACACCATGGGTGGCGGGGGCGGCTTGGCGAAGGAAAAGTCGTCGATGACCAACAGCCCTGTCGTTTCCGGAGGGCCGCCGGAGACGAGAGAAAGCTGGAGGCGGGTTGCCCCGTTGGGCACGGTGAGCTGCTCGTTGCGTCGCCCGAAGGATGAGCAGGCGATGTCTCCGGCCCAGCCGGCGCTTTGCCCCCTGGCGACGTAATGAGTCTGCTGGAGCAGCGTGTTGGCCGGATCCCAGAAGAGCAAGGACAGCCGCATTTCGCCGCCCGCGCTCACATTGTAGAGTTCGAACCACTGGAGGTTCAGGACCTCGCCGCCACTGGCCCGACCGGTCAGGTCGAGGTTCGCATACCATTCACCGTAGCCGGTGGCGTTATTATCCACTACGGCCAGGGCGTGGGTGGAACTGGTGTAATTGGAAGTGGTCACCAAGTTGATGCCCGCATCGCTGCCGCCCCGCTGCCAACCGTTGGGCGTGCCGGCGACCGGATTGTCGAGGTCCGTCCCGGCCTCGAAGCCTGAGTTGGGCCATAGATTGCCAAAGAGGACGGTGGGCGGTGTTGGTTCTAGCGCCATGGAAAGATTATCGATGAGCATGGTGCCCGTCGTCTCCTGCGGACCACCCGATACGAGCGAGGTGCGCATGGTCCGCGCGCCGACCGGAATAGCCAGTTGAACATTGCGCCGCACAAACGGCGATGTAGCCAGGTCGCCTGTCCATCCCTCGCTCTGGCCCCTGGCCACGTAATGGGTCTCGCCCACCACCGCGTTGGCGGTGTTGAAGAAAAGGATCGTCAAACGCATCTCCCCGCCAGCACTCACATCAAAAAGCTCAAACCACTGGATGTTGACGACCGCACCCTCGTGCACGGAGCAGGAGAACGGCTGGTCGGAATACCATTCGCCGTAACCAGCGGCGTTTTGGTCCACCAGCGCCAGCGAGTGAGTCGGGCTGATTGCCCGCGCGGTGCTGACCTGGCAAAGAGACGGATCGTTGCCTCCCCGATTCCAGCCGGCGGGCGTACCGGTCGAGTTGTCCAGGTTGTCGCCCAACTCGAAGCCGGGATTGGGCCGGAAGTTGCCCGGCAAGACCTCCACCACCGGCGGCGGGACCTTGG
>DATLUX010000068.1:0-16163 GCA_035577805.1 Verrucomicrobiia bacterium | reverse complement strand
GCCACAAACCCATCCTCCAGAAAATCGCCGGCACCAAGGAATTCAAGCTTGTTTACGACACCGGCGGCGGCAAGATGGTGAAGAACGTGCCCGTGCCGCCGCCCGATCGCGCGAAGTTCGCCATCAGCGACCACGAAATCCTGCAACTCGCTGGCTGGGCTTGTCTGATCGAGGAGCACTACGCCGCCCGCCGCGGCCAGCCCAGGCCGATGGACATCGAGTGGGCGAAGGATGGTCGCACCGGTGAACTGTTCATCGTGCAGGCGCGGCCCGAGACGGTGCAATCGCGCAAGGCCTTCGACGTGGTCGAGACCTACCAGCTTAAGCAGCATGGTCCAGTGCTGGTGACTGGACGCAGCGTCGGGGAGAAGATTGCGTCGGGCCCGGTGCGAGTCATTCAGAGCGCGCAGTTCATCGGGCAGTTCAAGGAGGGCGAAATTCTCGTGACCGACAAGACCGACCCGGATTGGGAACCGATCATGAAGAAAGCGGTTGCCATTGTGACCAATCGCGGCGGCCGCACCTGCCACGCCGCCATCGTCAGCCGCGAACTGGGTGTGCCGGCCATCGTCGGGACGGAGCACGGCACGGAGGTGCTCAAGAACGGCCAGGTGGTCACGGTCTGTTGCGCCGAAGGCGACACTGGCTTTGTTTATGACGGCCGGCTTCAATTCGACGTGCAGCGCACGAGTCTCAAGGATTTGTCCCGCCCGCGCACCAAGGTCATGATGAACGTCGGCAATCCCGAAGAAGCCTTCGCTCTCTCCTTTATCCCCAACGATGGCGTCGGCCTTGCCCGCGAGGAGTTCATCATCACCACCTACATCAAGGCGCATCCGCTGGCGTTGCTTGACTACGACCGGCTCACGGATGCGGGAGTGAAGGCACAAATCGACGCCCTCACCGCGGGTTACACCGACAAGCCGCAATTCTTTGTGGACAAGCTGGCGCAGGGTGTCGCGATGATCGCCGCCGCCTTTTACCCGAAGGACGTCATTCTCCGGCTGAGCGACTTCAAGACGAATGAGTACGCGAACCTCATCGGCGGCCAAGCCTATGAACCGGCCGAGGAAAACCCGATGCTTGGCTTCCGCGGCGCCAGCCGTTACTACCACCCACGCTATCAGGCTGGGTTCGCCTTGGAATGTCGCGCGGTCAAGAAGGTCCGCGAAGAAATGGGACTCAGGAACCTCAAGCTCATGATTCCCTTCTGTCGCACGCTCGAGGAAGGCCGCCGGGTCCAAACGGAGATGGCCAAGCACGGTCTCAGGCGCGGCGTCGACGGGTTGGAGCTTTACGTCATGTGCGAAATCCCCAGCAACGTGATCCTAGCCGAAGAGTTCGCGGAGATCTTCGACGGCTTCAGCATCGGCTCGAACGACCTCACTCAACTCATCCTGGGTGTGGATCGCGACAGCGAAATCGTTGCGCCCATCTTTGATGAGCGAAACGCCGCCGTGAAGAAGATGATTGCCGGGGTCATCGCCGTCTGTCGCGCGAAGAAACGCAAGATCGGCATCTGCGGTCAGGCCCCGAGCGACTATCCGGATTTCGCACAGTTCCTCGTGGAACAAGGCATCGACAGCATTTCACTTAATCCGGACACCGTTCTCAAAACGACCGTGGCGATTCTGTCCCGGGAAAGGGCATTCCAGACGTGACGAGAAATCAAAATGGATCGCCATGAAGCATCAACCCCGCTGATGGCCGAGACCCCCGACGTTCCTCCGGCCCGGCCCGGGCCTGGCCGCGACCTGGATTCTTTCTATCATCTGGCCGGCTGCCCGCTCGCGGGCAAAGTCTGCAACGGCACTGCCTGTTTTGTCGCACGTCACCTTAATCCAAGTCGGTGGGCCGACGCGCAACGCCAAACTCCTCGCGTTTATTGCCTTGGCCAATGTTTCGACGCCCCAGCGGAGTGTGGTTCGCCGGCACGTCCGCACATCGAGTCACGTTCGCCGAAGACGGTAATCCTTCAACGGCTCATTACGGGGGGCGCACGAACGCTGGCGGCCTATCAGGCTCAAGGAGGATATCGCGCACTGGAAAAGGCCCTGCGACACTCCTCTGCTGACCTGATCCACACGATTGAGACTTCGGAATTGCGCGGGCGGGGCGGGGCTGGTTTTCCCGTTGGACGCAAATGGCGATCCGCGGCCACTCAACCGCCTGGAGAAAAATTTATCGTCGTCAACGCCGATGAGGGGGATGCCGGCGCCTTTATTGATCGATTTCTGCTCGAGGACGACCCGCACGCGGTGATCGAAGGAATGCTGCTGGCCGCTCACGCCACTCGCGCGACCAAGGGATGGGTCTACTTGCGCAGCGAATACCTGGCGGCCAAGCCCATTCTGGAGCATGCTCTCACCGAAGCGCGTCGCGCGGGATTCCTCGGCCAAGGCGCCCTTGGCGCAGGGCACTCCTTCGATATCCATGTGCAGGTGGGCAACGGAAGTTACGTGTGCGGCGAAGAAACGGCGCTGCTTCGTTCCCTGGAAGGCAAACGCCCCGAGGTCATGGCGCGGCCGCCTTACGCCGCGGAGCATGGGCTCTGGGGTCGCCCCACCGTCATGAACAATGTCGAGACGTTGGCGGCCGTACCCTGGATTGTCGAGCACGGCGCAGACAAGTACCGGGCACTCGGCTGCTCGACCAGCCGCGGCACAAAGGTGGTCTCGCTCAATTCTCTCTTTCGCCGTCCGGGTCTTTACGAAGTCGAATTTGGTGTCAGCATCCGGCAGATCGTCGAGGACTTCGGGGGCGGCCTGCGGGACGAGGCGAAGTTCAAAGGGGTCATGATCGGGGGACCGCTGGCGGGAATAATCCCGCCGCCCCTTCTCGAGACGCCTTTCGGTTTCGAGGAACTGCGGTCCATCGGTGCCAGCGTTGGGCACGGTGGCGTGATTGCGTTCGACAGTCACACGCACATCGTCGCGCTGCTGCATCATGTCTTCTCGTTTGGCGCGTACGAGTCTTGCGGCAAATGCACTCCCTGCCGACTTGGCAGCCGGCGCATCGAACGGGTTCTGGGGGAGGTGCTCGAAACTGGCGCCACAAACTATTGGGAAGAGAAAGACTGCGAAAGCATCATCGCCGCGCTCAAGTGGGCGAGCCTTTGCGGACTGGGCACCGGCCTGGCCGAATTCGCCGAATCGGCGCTGGCCCATTACGGAAAGGAGTTGGAGTCGTGCCTGCGGTAACCGTCAACGGCACATGCCATCATTTTCCCGACGGCACGACGATTCTAGCCGCGTGCCGCCATCTCGGAATCGCAGTGCCGACTCTCTGCCACGATGATCGCCTCAAGCCAAGCGGCGCGTGCCGGCTTTGCCTCGTCGAGATTAAGGGCTGGAACCGCCACGCGACCGCCTGCAATACCGCCTTGATCGCAGGGATGGAAATTGAGACGCACTCGCCCGCCGTTGAAGACGTGCGCCGGACCTTGCTGGAGCTGTTGGTCCACGATTATCCCGGCGAATTGGTGGAGCGCTCGGCTGAAAAGGAATTCCACCGCTGGCTCAAGCACTACCGTATTGCGGTGCCCGAGGACACCAGGGGGATTTCTGTTTCGTCACCGGAAGACCCGGACGCGGCGGCGGCGCCAGACCAATTTCGAGATGCGACCCATCCTTACTTGCACGCAGACTTTTCCAAGTGCATCACCTGCTTCCGTTGTGTGCGCATTTGCGATGAGCTGCAAGGACAGTTCGTGTGGCGCGTGTGGAATCGCGGCGACGCTACCCGCATTCGTCCCGGCGAAGCGCCCACCTTGCTGGCGAGTGAGTGCGTGAGTTGCGGCGCGTGCGTGGATACCTGCCCGACCGGGGCGCTGGAGGATCAATCGGTGCTGCGCCACGGCGCGCCGACCGACTGGACGCGCACGACCTGTCCCTACTGTGGCGTCGGTTGCGAGATGAATGTCGGGGTCCGGGAAGGCCGCGTTGTGCAGGTGAAGCCCGTGCTTGAGGCGCCGGTCAGCAAAGGGCACCTGTGCGTGAAAGGCCGCTATGCCTTCGACTTTGTGCACGCGGCCGATCGGGTGACCGAGCCGATGATTCGCGAGCTGGACAGATGGCAGGAGGTCTCCTGGCCCGAAGCGATCGAGCACGTGGCGAATAAGTTCCGCCGGACTTTGAAGGAAACCGGCCCCGACAGCATTGGTGTGCTCGGCTCCGCGCGCGGGACAAACGAGGAGAACTATCTCGCACAGAAGTTCGCGCGCGTCGTTCTGGGCACCAACAACGTGGACTGCTGCGCCCGCGTTTGCCATGCCCCCACGGCGGCCGGGATGAGGTTGACCCTCGGCACAGGCGCGGCGACGAATTCCTTCGATGACATCGAACACGCGGACGCGTTTCTCATCTGCGGCTGCAATCCGACCGAGAATCATCCCATCGTCGGGGCGCGCATCAAACAGGCCGTGTTGCGAGGCGCGAAGCTGATTGTCATTGACCCCCGTGAGATCGAATTGACCCGCCACGCCGACGTTCACCTTCAACTTCGGCCCGGCACCAACGTTCCGCTCCTCCAGGCGCTGGCCCACGTCATCGTCAACGAGGGATTGGCCGACCAGGCGGCGGTGCGCGACCGGGTCAGCAACTTCGAGGCGTTCGGGGAGTTTATCGCTCCATGGACACCCGAACGCGCGGCGGGAGTGACTGGTGTTTGCCCCGACTCAATGCGCCGGGCCGCCTGCCTCTACGCGAGCCGGAAACCGGCGATGTGCTTTCACGGTCTGGGCATGACCGAGCACGTTCAAGGCACCGAAGGCGTGATGTGCCTGGTCAACCTCGCGCTTCTCACCGGGAACTTCGGCCAGCCTGGCACCGGAGTGAATCCATTACGCGGCCAGAACAACGTGCAAGGATCGGCTCACATGGGGTGCGAGCCGGATAATCTCACCGGTTACGTGCCTCTCGATCAAGGCCGCGATGTTTTCGAGGCTGTCTGGCAAGCGGCCGTCCCGCGCACACCCGGTCTGAATCTCATGCAGATGATCGATGCCGCCCACGACCACAGATTGAAAGCGCTCTGGGCGATCGGCTACGACGTCGCACTGACGAACCCGCATGCCGCCACGACCAAAGCCGCTCTGTCGAAGCTCGACTTTATCGTTGTCCAAGACTTGTTCATGAACGAACTGGCCCGCGAGTTCGGACACGTCTTCCTGCCCGCTTGCTCATCGTTCGAGAAGGACGGCACCTTCATGAACTCGGAGCGCCGCGTTCAACGGGTGCGCAAAGCAATGGAACCAATCGGCGCCTCACGGCCGGACTGGCAAATCGTTTGCCAGATCGCCCGGGCCATGGGCTTTGAGTCCCGGTTCGATTTCCACTCCGCGCAGGAAATCTGGAACGAAGTCCGCGCGGTGTGGAAGGCTGGCGCCGGAATCACTTATGCGCGTCTCGAGCGCGGCGGCCTGCAATGGCCCTGTCCAACCGAAGACCATCCCGGCACGACCATCCTGCACGCAGATAGCTTTCCAGTCGGCCTCCGCGCGCCCTTGAGCCAAATTGAATTTACCGCCAGCGCGGAAACCGTTTCGCCCGACTTTCCGTTCCTGCTCAGCACCGGCCGGACGCTCTACCAGTTCAATGCTGGCACCATGACAATGCGTACGCCCAACGCCCGCCTGCGCGGGACGGATACGCTGGACATGGCGCCTGCCGACGCCGAACGGCTGAAATTGCGCGATCGTGACCGAGTCCGTGTCCGCAGCCGACACGGCGAGGTCATTCTGCCGGTCCAGACCGATGTGCGCGTGAAGCCCGGCGAGCTCTTCGCCACGTTCCACACCGCCCAAGTTTCGCTGAACAGCCTCACCAGCCTTTATCGCGACACCGTTGTCTCCACGCCGGAATATAAAGTCGTGGCGGTGAGCGTGGAACGCGTGTGAGAGAACATAAGATTGGCCGCAAGACCCTCTTCACTTTCCTCCGAGGGCGGGGCCAAGAAAGGTTGAGTATTTCCCAACCTCGTGGTGGAGGATGGCCGCATTCCGCCAACACTTGTCTACATGGCGCGAAATCTACTCCCAGTCACGCTCGGTGACATCGTCGGAGGTGCGAAGATGGCCGGCTTTGTTTATTGGGTGATCTATCGGCGGGACGCACCAGATGCTCCGGCGAGCGCGCTCCCGCCATGAAAATCCATCATCTCACGGTCAAGGAGGCGTTCGCCAGCGTCCAAAGCGGGCCGGAGGGATTAAACGCGGCGGAGGCGGCGCGACGGCTGCGAGAGTATGGTCCGAACGAAGTCCAGCCCGTTGAGCGCGAGCCTTGGCCCCGGCGACTTTTCAAAAGCTTCACCCACTTCTTCGCCATCATCTTGTGGCTGGGGGCGGCGCTGGCGTTCTTCGCGGAAGCGCGCGAACCAGGCCAGGGCATGCTTGCTTTGGGCCTGGCCATCGTTGGCGTGATTTTCATCAACGGCGCGTTCTCGTTCTGGCAGGAGTATCGCGCGGAACGGGCGCTGGATGCCCTACGCCGGGTGCTGCCACAGCAAGTAAAGCTGCGGCGCGATGGAAACAGCGGGCACGCGCCCGCTTCCGCCCTGGTCCCCGGCGACGTCCTGTTCCTCGAGGCAGGCGACAAGGTGCCGGCGGACTGTCGTGTCGTCGAGGCCTTCGCTTTGCGCGTGAACAACGCCACCGTGACCGGAGAGTCGGTGCCGCACTCGCGTGACGCAAACGCGTCCGACGAACAGGATTTTCTACACAGCCACAACGTCCTGCTGGCCGGCACGACCCTCGTGGCCGGCGAGGCAACCGCGCTGGTGTTCGCCACCGGCGCGCATACAGCTTTCGGCCAAATCGCCCATCTCACCCAGGCACAACGTGAACCGTTGTCGCCGCTTCAGAAAGAAGTAGTCCGCCTGAGCCGCCTGGTCGGTTTACTGGCCCTGGGGTTGGGTGTGGCCTTTTTTTTCGTCGGACGCGCCATGGGGCTGCCCTTTTGGAGCACGTTCATTTTCGCCATCGGCATCATCGTGGCGAACGTGCCGGAAGGTTTGCTGCCAACGCTTACGCTCGCGCTCGCCATGGGCTCGCAGCGCATGGCGAAACGCAACGCGCTGGTGCGTCATTTGCCTGCCGTGGAAACACTGGGCGCGGCAACCGTTATCTGCACGGACAAAACCGGCACGCTCACGGAAAACCGCATCACCGCAAAGCGTGTGTGGTTGGGCGGGCAAAGCATCAACGTGTCTGATCAGGCGGGACTCCGTTCGGCCTTCCGTGCCCATCCGCACTTCTTCGAGATCGCGCGCCATTCGCAAAACTTGAAGCCGGCGATCCGGGAGGGCCGGCGGCAGTGGCTGGGCGACCCGCTGGAGATCGCGTTGGTGGAACTGGCCGATCAGATTGCGCCGGATGGCGCGGAGTCTCCCCGCCTCGACGAAATCCCCTTCGATTCGCGACGGCGGCGCATGTCCACCCTGCACCAGGAACGAGACGGCCGAGTGCTTTTCACCAAGGGCGCACTGGAAGCGGTTCTTCCACTGTGCGGACGCCTGGAATTAAACGATGGACCCGTGCAACTGGACAACCGGTGGCGTGAGAAAATCATCGCCTGCCAGGACGGGATGGCGCAGGAAGGTTGGCGCGTGCTGGCTTTGGCTTGGAGACAGATGCCAGAGCAGGCAGATCGCAGTCAATGGGAAACAGAACTGACCCTCGCAGGATTGATTGCCCTCGAAGACCCGCCCCGCGCCGAGGCCGCCGCCGCCCTCTTGCGCTGCCGAGCGGCCGGCATCCGGGTCATCATGGTCACTGGTGATCATCCGCGCACGGCGCTGGCTATCGCGAAGGAGATTGGCTTGGTCCAGTCCGCGAACCCAGTGGTGATTACCGGTGACCAACTTCACAGATTTTCCAACATCCAACTGCAGCTGGCGCTCGACGCCTCTGAAATCCTCTTCGCTCGAGTCAGTGCCGATCAAAAGATGCGGATCGTCGCCGCGCTCAAGCGCAAGGGTGAAAACGTGGCCGTGACCGGCGACGGGGTGAACGACGCGCCGGCGCTGAAGAAGGCCGACATTGGGATTTCCATGGGCCTTGGTGGGACGGATGTGGCGCGCGAGGCGGCGGACATCATCCTGCTCGACGATAATTTCGCTACCATTGTCGCCGCGATCGAAGAAGGCCGCGCGGTCTATGCCAACATCCGAAAGTTTCTGACCTACATCCTGACCTCGAACATCCCGGAACTCGTGCCGTACCTGGCCTTCGTGCTTTTCAAGATTCCGCTGCCGCTGACCGTGATCCAAATCCTCGCCGTGGACCTGGGCACGGACATGATGCCTGCCCTGGCGCTGGGCGCCGAGCCGCCGAATCCAACGACCATGCGCCAACCCCCGCGCCGACGCACGGAGCGGCTGCTGAACTTTGCCCTCATCGCCCGCGCTTACCTTTGGCTCGGCCTCCTGCAAGCGGGCGCAGCGATGGCTGCATTTTTCTTCATGCTGCATCGAGGCGGTTGGCACTATGGCGCCCCGCTCGCGACCGATGCACCGCTTTATCGGGAGGCTACCACGGCCTGCCTCAGCGCCATTATCGTGATGCAGGTCGTAAACGTTTTTATCTGCCGCAGTCGACGCGAGTCTGCCTTCAAGTTCGGCTTGTTCAGCAATCCGTTGGTCCTCGTGGGCATCATGGTCGAACTCACACTGATCCTTCTCGTCGACTACACGCCCTGGGGCAATGCCGTTTTCGGAACCGCGCCCATTCCGTTCGTGGCATGGGTGTTCATCTTGCCTTTCGCGGTCGCGCTGTTAGCGCTGGAGGAGTTGCGTAAGTGGATGATGCGCCGAAACGCTGGGACGGCCACACGCCTCGTCGCGGGCGGGACCGCTGTCGCGACCCCTGGCGCAACGTAAGCGATGGCGCGCTCGCACGACCAGAGATCCAGCTTTTCTCATCGGATGATGAGACAAAAACTTTTCTGGGCGTGGCCCTTTTTTGCCGGCCGTTTCGCATGTGTCATTGGAGACCCGTTGACAGGACGAGATCGAGATCCAGTCGGCGCGTCTGCTAACAACAAAACCAGAGAGCAGAAGATGGCGGCCGTTGCCCCCGCGGGAGCGAGCCGCTTAAACCCGATCGCTTGAACTCATCCAACCAGTTCGATAACGTCGGCAACCAATGGCAACTTCAAAATTGATCATCATTGTGGGCGGGTCGTTTGCGGGAATTAAGGCAGCCTGGGACTTGCGCCATCGTCTGGATGCTTCCCATCGAATCCTTCTCATCTCGGATCACACGCGCACCACTTTTCGGGCTTCGTTTCCACGGGTTCTCTTCGAGAACCTCGATCTTGAAAAGATCACGATGGACCTGGCTGAAAACTTCAAGAACACCGGCATCGAGTTCATCTGCGATCCGATGACCGGAGTCGATCAGGAAGCAGATGAAATCGTCTGCCAGGGCAGACGCTATCGTTTCGATTATTTGATCCTGGCGACGGGCGCACGGCACGCCTACGAAGTCCTTCCAGGCTCGCGCGAGTTTGCCAGGTCGGTCTGTGACCGGGACAAAATTCTGGAGACCCGCGAAGCGCTGCTGAATTTTAAAGGTGGCGAGTTCTTCGCTGGGGTCGGGGGTGGTTACACGCCGTGTGACGGTCCGCCCATGGAAGTGCTCATGGACCTGGACCATCACTTGCGGCAGGCGGGCATTCGCGACCAAACCCGTCTGCATTACATCAGCGACAAAGAATGCCTTTTACCTCCAGGCGGGCCGAAGGTCTGGCAGTATCTGGAGGACCATTTCGCGAAACGCGGCATCCTGGTGCATTTGGAAGTTGCATTGGTGCGCATGGATCCGAACACGCTCTACTTCAAAGATGGCAAGACGATGCCATACGACTTGTGTGTTCTGGTCCCGCCCTACCGGGGCATCAAAGCCCTCGAGAACTCCGGTCTCACGAACGAACGCGGCTTTGTCCCGGTGGATTGGAACACCATGCGCGCCGATCAATCCAGCCATCGCAACATCTACGCGGTGGGCGACTGCATCGGCAACCCAGGCCCCAAGCAAGGTCACTTGGCGCTGATGCAAGCCACCGTGGCCGCCGAACATGTCGCCTGGCGGATCAATCAAAGGGGCCCGGTCCGGGCGTATCTGCCCGAATTTCGGTGCG
The DNA here is from genome assembly GCA_035577805.1 of Verrucomicrobiia bacterium. Classification (GTDB taxonomy): domain Bacteria; phylum Verrucomicrobiota; class Verrucomicrobiia; order Limisphaerales; family JADJPG01; genus DATLUX01. Next base: position 6,027 of record DATLUX010000068.1, on the reverse strand, counting down.
TGATGGATCAAGGTGGCGGGATCGGCCTGTATCTGTACTCGCAATACATGTCCGACGGCGATATTTTGGAAATACAGCTCGGTCCGGAGCCTTATCAATCAAAGATCCGGTTCGAACAAATCTTTATGGAGAAGCGTGGTGATATCGGCGAATTGCATCATGAGATGGTTAAGTGATCCGCTCCTTACCTTTGGGACCGTTCCCATCGTTGTCGTAGTGGGGACGTATTTAGGCACTGCCCCCCGAACAATGCAGTTTGGTGCGCGGCGTTTACGCCGCTTCATCGTCTGTCGGCTCGAGGGCGAAGGAGCTACCCAACGCTTCCTCCGATCCCCATCTCGAAGCGGCCTAAAGGCCGCGATCCCGTTGGCAGCGTCCGAATGCGCCCCTCCGCGGGGGATTCATCATTGTTATCGAGAATCTCAACCACCAATGAGCCAGGAGACGCCCCCCATGGCGTTAAGCTGCCCAGGCCGCCGACCGCCCCACCTCAAATTGAAGTGAGTCATATTTTATGAGAATGCATATGATCATCCGCCGGTTCGCCGGTTTGTTCGTTCTGTTAAGCCTGCTGCTCGCGCACTATCACAGCCCATACTGGCTCTGGTTCACCGCCTTCGTCGGATTCAACCTGCTGCAATCGTCGTTCACAAATTTTTGCCCGCTCGAGATCATTTTGAAAAAGCTCGGCGTGGGTAAGGAGGCGGGCAGCTGCTGTGAGGCCAAGCAGCCGACCGCCTGAACGCGGCCGCCTGTCCCTGAGGCGGAGCAGCCAATTCATGAAAGGAGCGAGCCTTCTCACGACCGGAATGGCGCTGACGCTGGCGCTCGCGCTGGCCGGTTGCGGAACCAAACAGGAAGCAGCCGCGCCGGCCTCGTGGCCAACGCTGGCGGTTCGGGCGCAGGTTGTCGAAACCAAGCAACGCGTGGCGACCGAGGAAGTGGTCGGAACGGTGCGCGCCAGGTTGCGTTCGGTCATTGAGGCCAAGGTGAGCGGAAAGGTCGATCAAATGCTGGTCGTCCCCGGGCAGCAGGTGAAGACCGGCGAACTGCTCGCGCACATCGACGCGCGCGAGGTTCAGGCGCGGCTCGATCAGGCCATCGCGCTCCGGCAACAGGCCGAAGCCGATCTGAAGCGTGACGCGTCGTTGTTGGAACAAAAGATTCTCGCGCAATCTCAATATGACAATACGCAGGCCAGGTTCCGCGTGGCGCAAGGGGCGGTGCTGGAAGCCGAAGCGTTGATTGGCTACACGAAGGTGAGCGCCCCATTCGATGGCGTCATCACCCGCAAACACGCCGACGTCGGTGATCTGGCCGCCCCCGGCAAGCCGCTCCTGGAAATGGAGGATTCGCACACGCTGCGTCTCGAAGCCGATGTACCCGAAGCCGTGGTCAGCAAAGTATCACTCGGGGACAAACTGGCCGTCCGCATCGCCGCCCTCGAAACGGAACTCGAAGGCACGGTGAGCGAAATTGCGCCGACGGCCGATCCGGTCAGCCGGACGTTTCTCGTGAAACTGGATTTGCCCGCCAAGCCGGGACTGCGCGCCGGCCAGTTTGGCCGCGTGGCGATGCCGGTGGGCGAAGCGTCCGCCCTGCGCGTGCCGGCCAGCGCGATCGTGGTCCGCGGCCAGATGGAGATTGTTTTCGTCGCCACCGATCAGCGCGCCAATTTGCGCCTCGTGAAAACCGGCAAACGGATGGGGGACGAAGTGGAGATCCTTTCCGGCCTGAGCACCGGAGAAAAAGTGGTGACCGAGCGGGCGGGGGAATTGACGGACGGGCAACCTGTTTCTCTCCAACCGTGAAGTCCGGAGCTGAGCAAGCCGGGGCGCCGCGTTTGGGTTTGGCGGGCGTCATTGCCCGCAGCTTCATTGATTCCAAGCTCACCCCGCTGATCGTTATCGCATCGGTGTTGCTGGGCACGTTTGCGGTCCTGCTCCTGCCACGCGAGGAAGAACCGCAGATTAAAGTGCCGATGATTGATGTGCTGGTGGCGATGCCGGGCTTCACCGCCAAGGAAGTCGAGGAACGCGCCACGCGGCCGATGGAAAAGCTGCTCTGGGAAATTCCCGGCGTCGAGTACCTGTACTCGACTTCACGCGAAGGCGAATGCCTAGCCATCGCGCGTTTCAAAGTCGGCCTCGATCCCGAGGAAAGCCTGGTCAAGCTCACACAAAAACTCAATGCGAACCTCGATCGCATCCCGCACGGCGTTTCGTATCCGCTCATCAAACCCAAGTCCATTGACGATGTCCCGATCCTCGGGCTGACGTTCCACAGCGCGCGTTACGATCATCTCACGCTGCGCCGGCTGGCGGCGCAGGTGGACGACGCGGTCAAGCAAGTTCCACTCGTCGCCGAAACCACCCTGATCGGCGGCGCGCGCCGGCAGGTCCGGGTGTTACTCGACCCGGCGAAACTGGCTTCCCGCAATCTCTCGCCCGCCGGCCTCGTGCCGATGCTGCAGCAGGCGAATCGCCAATACGCGGCAGGCGGGTTGACCAGCAACAATCGGGAAGTGGCGATCGAAACCGGCGCCTTCGTGCGCTCAGCGGAGGATTCGGGCAACATCGTGGTGGGCGTGTTTGGCGGCAAGCCGGTCTATTTGCGCGAAGTCGCGGACGTAGTGGACGGAGCGGAAGAACCAAACCAGTACGTGTTGTTTGGCTCGGGCCAAGCCGGCCATCCTTCCGCCAGTGAAGAACCCGCCGTGACGCTGAGCGTGGCCAAGCGTCCCGGTGCCAATGCCATTTCCGTGGCGCGCGAAGTCTTGCGCAAAGTGGAGACCCTCAAGGGCCGCGTGATTCCGGCCGACGTGCAGGTTGACATCACGCGGCATTACGGCGAAACGGCCGCGGAAAAATCCAACGAACTGCTTTGGCATATGCTCATTGCCGTGGCGGGGGTATCGTTGCTCATCCTGCTCACGCTCGGGTGGCGCGAGGCGGGCATCGTGGGCGTGGCCATTCCGGCGACGCTGGCGCTCACCCTGCTGGTGTTTTATCTCTACGGTTTCACGCTCAATCGCATTACGCTTTTCGCGCTGATCTTTTCCATCGGCATCCTGGTGGACGATGCGATCGTCGTCGTCGAAAACATCGTGCGCCACTTTCAGCTGCCGTTTAACCAAGGCCGGAAATGGAGTGACATCGCCGTGGAGGCCGTCAACGAAGTCGGCAATCCCACCATCCTGGCCACGTTTGCGGTGATCGCGGCCGTGTTACCGATGGCGTTTGTCGGCGGGCTGATGGGCCCGTACATGCGGCCGATTCCGATCGGGTCAAGCGCGGCAATGTTCTGGTCGCTCTTGATCGCATTCGTGGTCACGCCGTGGGCGAGCGTGCGGATTCTGCGTTGGGGAACCAGGGGAACCAGGCCTTCACGCCAGACCGAGCCAGGGAAAGGTCCCGCGGACACCGCACCCCACCGCCACTCCGAGCACCCGGAAGATTTCTTCACGAAGCTCTACCGCCGTGTGATGAGCCCGCTCCTGGCGCGCCCTCGGTGGCGCTGGATTTTCCTCACCGGCATCGTGGGCTTGCTGCTCGCGGCCATGGCACTCGTCGGCATCGGTTTCGTGAAAGTGAAGATGCTGCCGTTCGACAACAAGAGCGAATTCCAGATCATCCTCAATATGCCCGAAGGCAGCGCGCTCGAACGCACCGCGCAGGCCGCGCGAGAAATCGCCGCCGCCGTCCGCCTCGAACCGGAGGTCACAGATTATCAGATTTATGCGGGCGTGGCGTCGCCCTTCAATTTCAACGGACTGGTGCGGCATTATTTCATGCGGCGCGGCGCGAACGTGGCGGACATTCAAGTCAACCTGCGACGCAAAAGCCAACGCAAGGCGCAGAGCCATGACATCGCCAAACGCGTCCGCCCCCGCGTGGCCGCCCTCGCCGCGAAATACGGCGCTCGCGTCGCCGTGGCCGAAGTGCCGCCCGGCCCGCCGGTGCTGCAAACGCTGGTCGCCGAAATCTACGGGCCGGACGAGCAATCCCGCCGGGCCCTGGCGCGCGCCGTGCGCGAGATTTTCAAAAGCACCGCCGGCGTCGTGGACGTGGATTATTACCTCGAAGACGACCAGCCCAAGACGCGCTTCGTGATCGACAAGGAAAAAGCCGCGCTGCACGGCATCAGTGCCGAGACCATTTCGCAGACTTTAAAGATCGCGGTCGGCGGATGGTCGGTGGATTTGGTGCACCAACCACTGGAGAAGGAGGACATGAACATCGTGCTCGAACTGCCGCGCGCCGCCCGCACGACGCCCGAGGAATTGCTCGCGTTGCGGGTGCGTTCGGGCGACGCCAACGCCTTGCCCGAACCGGGCACCGCGGTCGGGGCACCGCCGCTGGTGCCGTTGCGGGAATTGGTGACCGTGGAACATACCATCACCGATAAAAGCATCTATCACAAAAATCTGTTGCCTGTGTCCTACGTCATCGGCGACGTGGCGGGCGTGGTGGAGAGCCCGGTGTATGCCATTCTGAAAATGAACGAAGCGCTCAAGAAACTGGATGTCGCGGCGTTGGCGCAGCGCGGCGCTTCCGGAGGCAGCGCCACCGAAATGCTCCGGGAGTCGAAAAGGTCGGACGACTCATCCAGCGTCTGGCGCGCCGCGGGAGGGCCAACCACGTTGCGCATTTACAATGCGGTTCAGCCGTTTACCGACGACGCGCCGGCCATCAAGTGGGACGGCGAATGGCACATTACGATCGAGGTCTTCCGTGACCTGGGCACGGCCTTCGCCGCGTGTCTGGTCTTGATTTACGTGTTGATGGTTGGTTGGTTCAGGTCGTTTCTCACGCCGTTGATTGTGATGGCGGCCATTCCGTTTTCGCTGGTCGGCATCATGCCCGCGCACGGGGTACTGGGCGCGTTTTTCACGGCGACGTCCATGATCGGCTTTATGGCCGGCGCGGGCATCGTGGTCCGCAACTCGATCATCCTGGTGGACTTCATCGAGCAACGGTTGCAGGAAGGCCTGCCGCTGGCCGAAGCGGTGGTGGATGCAGGCGCGGTGCGCTTCCGGCCGATGCTTTTGACCGCGCTGGCGGTGGTGGTCGGAGCGAGTGTGATTCTCGCGGATCCCATTTTTCAGGGGCTGGCGATTTCCCTGATGGCAGGAGAAATCGCCTCGCTCCTCATCAGCCGCATGGCCGTCCCGGTTCTCTATTTTATGGCGTTCAACCGTGGAAATCATGAACGATGATATCCTGGATCCCATCACCGCGGGTGATGTCAGGCCGAGTTGGTTCCGGGTGGCCTGAGCTGGCTTAGACACCCGAGGGAGCTGTCACCTCTCGCGCGGGACAGGGCAGCCACTCTGAGCAACATCTTTGGGCCAATGCGTCTCAGGTCGCCGTCGATCCCACATTTCGGCGATCACGAAGATGGTGAAGATGAGGATGCTCCAGATTGGTATAACCAGGAAAGTGATGCAGGCCCCGAGTACCGCCCGGACTCGCGTGAGGATCCGTTGAACGCGGCGGCTGCCGAACAGGATCGACCATGGCTGCGAGAGCCGGACCCGGCTTCGGCCATTCCTCTCTGAACTGTGGTGGTCTGTCTTCATCCATCGCTCTCTGCCTTGGGTAAGAGGAAAAAGTCGGGATTCCTTTCGCGGCACGGTGGATTTTTTTTGAAAGCGTGCGGAGAGGAAAGGGCAGGCAAAGGCACCGCCGCGGATTGACGCAGAGGAGGAAGTCGGCCCGCAGATTCACGCAGATGAACGCAGATAATGCGGGGAGATGGATAGACCTCGGTTCACACTTTGCAAAGTGTGACACGATAGCCGAACGCGTGGGGGGAAAGCGGAAAGCGGAAAGCGGAAAGCGGAAAGCGAAAACGCGGGGGCGTCTTCGGGAACGAAGGGTTCAGGGTCCCAATGCGTGTGCAAAAGCAGATGGAGGCTACCCATGAACCTGACCCTCACCCGGCCTGCGGCCACCCTCTCCCATCCGATGGGAGAGGGGCTGGGGGTGAGGGCTCTTTTTCAGTTGAAGTTCATGGCCCCAATGC
>DATLUX010000067.1:0-5497 GCA_035577805.1 Verrucomicrobiia bacterium | reverse complement strand
GCAACGCCGAGGCACGCAAGTCACTGCAGCGCCTCCGCGCCGCGATCCAGAACCCCAACGAAGACACCGATTCCGCCCGATTCCTGCGCGAAGCCAGTGCATTAATCGGACCCTAAAACGACCCTAGTTCTTACGGCGCGGCAATCATGGACGTGTTCAGAAGAAGCGCGCCAAGAACTCCCTCTCCCCTCAACGGGGAGAGGGCCAGGGTGAGGGGTGAGAAGGGCAAAAAGTGCTACGCCCCCAGTCTCTTGCCGGAAACTCTTGTCGAAATCCGGCCAAACACAAGGCCCCAGTCGACAAGAGTTTTGGACAAAAGTTTTCGACGACAGTTTTTGGCACAAGCCCTAAGATACATACCAGGACTCTTTTTTCCGTTCAGCCATCGGAACAAATAGTGTGATCAAACCTCCCACGATGCAGCGTAAGCACGCGGCGCACTTTGCAAAGTGTGGCGTAGAACGGTTCATCAAAGACTAAGGACCCTTCTCAATTCGGGACGATGCTGTAGACTGTCGGAAAGCTCAATATGAAGTGGCTGAAGCGGCTGTTCCTGGTGTTCCTGGTTTGCTGGTTGTCTCTTGAGGAAATCGCCTTCGCCGCCAACTCTGCCGAACTTCGAATCCGCCCGCTGGACACTAACCTCGTCTTATCGATCCTGGGCGATGCCCGCTTCGATTATCGCATCCAAAGCTCCACCAACCTGGTGAATTGGACGAACCTCGCTTCGTTGGGAACCCTGTTGGCCGACCCGACCAACCCGCCGGCCCGATCGGTGAGTCGAACGAACGCTGGCCCTGACTTCTATCGCGCGGCGCAAACCGCCGGGCTCTTTGATCGCACCTTGCTGCGCACGATCAGTCTGGATTTTCGTCAGGCTGACTGGCAGGCGCAACTGATCAGTGCGCATTTCACGGGGATGAACGTCCCGTGCACGCTGCAGTTGGACAACGGGGCGGTGGATTTTGGCGTGGGCGCCCGTTACAAGGGCAACACCTCCTTCTCTGGAGCCGCCGTCAAGAAATCGATCAACCTCGAGTTGGACTTCACCAACGCGACGTCGCGTCTGATGGGCTACAAGACCATCAATTTGAACAATGCATTCGGCGACGAGACCATCCTGCGCGAGCCGGTTTATTTCAATACGATGGTCCGTTATTCGGTCAGCCCATCGGGATGTTTGGTGCGCTTGTTCATCAATAATTCCAACTGGGGCGTTTATTCCTTCGTGGAACAGGAAAATAACGATCTGATCAAACGATTTTTCCCAAGTGACAACGGGGACCGCTGGAAAGCGCCAAACATCAGCGTGGGTGGTTTCAGCGGATCCCGATCGGCGTTGAGCTGGCTCGGCACCAATGTCAGCGATTACTTCAACGCCTACGAGCTCAAGACCGATCTCACCACCAACTCCTGGCCTCGGCTGATTCATGCCATCGACGTGCTCAATAACACCCCCACCAACCTCTTGCGCGATCGCGTCGAAGACGTCCTGGCCGTCGATCGCTGGCTCTGGTTCCTTGTCGTCGAGAATATCTTTGCCGATGACGACAGCTATTGGCACAAAGGCGCCGACTACGGTTTCTATTACGAACCGGAAAGCGGACGCATCCATCCGATCGAACACGACGGCAATGAAGCCTTCATGCAAGGCGATGCTCAGCTCTCTCCTGTGGAAGGCGCTACCGGCACGAACCGCCCTCTGCTCTCCCGGTTGCTGTCCATCCCGGAGTTGCGCCAACGGTATCTGGCTCACCTGCGCACCGGGCTGGAGGAATCCTTTCAACCCGCCTTCATGATTCCCGCCATCAACCAGTTCGTCGCCCTGAGCGCCGACGCCATCGCCGCCGACTCGGTCAAAGGCTACAGCATGGCCACCTACACCAACGGGCTAAACAACCTCAAGACCTTCGTCACCAACCGCTATAACTATCTGGCCAACTACCCGGAGGTGCGCCAGACGCCGCCCGACATTGTCGCTGTCCTCGGCCCGTTTTTCGCCCCCAACGCCTCGCAGAGCCCCTTCATCAGCGCCGAGGTCCATCCTCGTGGCACCGCCGGCCTGGACTCCGTCTGGCTCTATTATCGCGGCAAATCCTACGGCCGCTTCACGGCGGTGCGCATGTTCGATGACGGCGCCCATGCTGATGGCGCCGCTGGCGACGGCGTCTTCGGCGCCGCCATTACCAATTATCCAGCCGGAACAAAAGTGAGGTTCTACGTGGAAGCGCGTTCGGCTGCCGCCCCGCAAGCTGCCCGGTTCGCCCCCGCGCGAGCCGAAGGCGAGACGTTGAGTTATCGCGTGGCAGTGACCAGCGCCACCAATTCACCCGTCGTGATCAATGAACTCATGGCTTCCAATAGCAGCTCACTGGCCGATCCGCAGGGCGAGTTCGATGATTGGATCGAACTGCATAATCTCACCGAGCAACCCGTGGATCTAACCGGCCATCATCTTAGCGACGAACCGAACAACCCGCGCAAATGGCAATTCCCCCCAGGCACGATCATCGCGCCCAACGGTTTTCTGTTGGTTTGGGCCGACGAAGATGGCTTGGCCCCGATCGGTCTGCATGCCAGCTTCAAGCTCGCCGCCTCCGGCGAATCCCTTTTCCTCACCGACACGGATGCGAACTCCAACGCCATCCTTGACTCCGTCACCTTCGGCCAGCAGGAAACCGATCGTTCTTATGCGCGGCGATCTGATGACGCCGATGTCTGGGTCATCGGCCCGCCCAGCCCGGGCAGCGCCAATCCGTGAGCGGGTTGAATGTTGAATTTGAAGAGCACAGACCCTCACCCACGATCTGGGCAGCCCTGCGCGCAAACGAGCTTAAAGCAGACCCAACCCCAGCCGCGCGCGTTCTAGCGACTCACGCTGACGCTTTCACTTCGCTTCGAAACACCGCGCCCGTTGAAAGCTTCGATCGCGAAGCTGTAGCCCTGGCCCACCGTCAGTGCGCGCAGTTCCAGCCCCGGCTGTTGATCGGCAAACACCTGGTAGGTTTGATAAAGTTTGTCCGGCTGAATCCCCCAAAGGACGTTGTAGCCCACGGCGCCGGATACTTCCTGCCAAGTCAGAAATGCGTTGCGCGCATCGGCGCCATCTCGTCGCGCGACGAAGTGATCAGGCGTCGCGGGCAGCTCGCCAGGTTCCTGGCCAAACACCCGGAGATCGCTAATCGCCAGGTTCGGCGAAGCAACGTAGACATGTTCATACCGGATGAATCGGGCGCGAACCGGCTGCGGCAACTCCAGGTAAGCATTCGGCCGGTCTCGTTTCTCGGAGGAAAGATCCACGATAGACGACCAGCGCTGGCCCTCGACGGAAGAGTGCAGTGTGAATTGCGTATAGACGCGATCGTCGCTCGCATACAGACCCGCGTGATAATCCGTGAAGTTCACCTGCACCGCCCGGACCTCGCACGTTTGCCCCAAGTCAACGGTCAGCCAGGCCCCGGGTGCGGCGGAATCGGCCACCCAAAACGTGCGCGGATTTTCATCCGTCACATTGGCCGGAGTAAACGAATCCCGGAAAGACGAGGCCGTGCACGGCTTGCGATAGGACAACAGCATCCAGCCGGTGAACAGCTCTTCCGCTGACTGGCCGGAGCGCGTCGCCAGGTAATGCGGAAAATCGCCGAACCGCGTGCTGGCATGCAACAGCCCGGCGCGATCGAATCCCGCGGGAAACATGGCAATGCGCCGCTCGAAATCAAAGTTCACCGCGATCCAGGGCGTGCCCGTGTTCCAGTAATTGCCGAATTTATCCTGAAACGTGTTGCCGTGCCCTGCGCCCGTGACGAAGCCGCCCGGCTTATACGAGACCGGGTTGTTCGGCGCATAGCTAAAAGGGCCCAGCGGCTCATCCCCGACGTAGGTGCCGTTAGCGTAAACATTGTGCTCCGTGCCCGGCCCCGCATACTGGAGATAATACTTCCCGCCGTGCTTCGTCATCCAGGCCCCTTCCAGAAATGGTTTGATCGGACTGCGATGATCGCGGCCGAACCGTTCCCATCCATGCTCCTCCGGGTGCAGGGCGATCAACTCCCGCGCGGTGCCCAAATAGCTCAATTGATTCGTTGGGTCGAGCTCGATGCCGTAGATCGGATAAAGGTTCGACGAACCGAAATACATGAACCAACGACCCGTGTCATCGTCATGGAACAAGGCCGGATCCCACGGACCCGCCGCCCCCGGCATGAATGGCAAGAGCGGATTCAACTGGGTCAGCCGCCCATTCTGGGGCGTGGTCGTCACCCAGATCGGCCGCCGCTCAAAGGTTGATTGAAACAAGTAAAGCTTGTCGCCCACCGAACACGCCGCCGGCGCGCACATGTCCTCCTTCGGCCATTGATGCGGCGAGACGTCGGGTTTGATGTAACGCCAGTTCACCAAATCCTTCGAATACCACCAACCGCCCGAGATCGTCGCGAATAGATAATATTCCCCCCGATGATTAACGATGACCGGGTCAGCCCCAGACCGATACGAGATGCCCCGCGCTTTCTGTTCGAAGTTGTACTGGTAATTAATGTCGATGGGATTGCAGTAAGTCTTCTGCCCGACGAATTGTCCCAAGACCATGGCCGGAAAGCACACCGCATAAGCGGCCACACCGATCCGGCCCCATCCACGCGACTTCACGGGCCAAGTCAGCAGCGAAAAACAATTCAAGCGGATCATCGGACCGGACTCGAACTACCAGACCTTCACCCTGTCCGCAACGGTCCTGTTCCGATCGGCCCTGCTGACACACGCCAACGGCGTGGCCGGAAACCAGCGAAGGGCAAGCCCCGCAAAGCGGGGCGCCGCCCTGGAATCCAGGAAGAAAATTGACGCCGCGCCCCATTCGGGGCGCGAGGAATGTTCGGATAGGCCGATCCAGGGCCTCCGCACTCGATGTGGGCCCATCTGGATCGACCCAATGAAAGGGCTTTGATCTGGGAAATCCGCATCATCCGCGGTTCACCGCGTCACGCCGCGTGGCCGTGCCGTCGGGAGAAGGCGCCATGGCGACCAGCGAATGAATCAGTTGAACCCACTTGGCGGTCAGCTGGTCCCAGTTCAGAGTCTGCGCGAAGACCAGCCCCGCCTGCGCCTAGCTTAGCTAAACTAGGCGTTTATACGTTAACTAACTAACTAGGCGTTCTAAACGTAATTAGCCGCCGCCGAAACGGCTATTTCGTGTATTAAACCAGAACTACGCACCTAAAACGCGCCTATGCGACCACGAAGAATTGACGGCGCGCGTCTGAAACGACTTTACGCACGGGACCGACGGTGCCGGCGCTTTTCCATCATTCCCATTGATGTCATCGACCGCGAAGCCGGGCGCCTGACGGATTTCATCCGCCCTTAGGGCTCGTGCATAAATAACTTCCGGTGTGATGGCGCCATTCGCACAAAATCAAAAGGACTACTCCCACTACAGTTCGAGGTATAACGCCCAAAGCGACCAATAAACAGAGGGCAAGATGGTGAAGTTGCCGAGGCA
>DATLUX010000066.1:0-2880 GCA_035577805.1 Verrucomicrobiia bacterium | reverse complement strand
CCTGAGCGGAAAGCAGGTATTGTGAGAGAAAGATCTCTATCTCCAGATACTGGGCTCTGGCCAAATAGTCCCACTGCGCGAAGCGCGGATGGATTTGGCCGGCCAGAGCCGCGCTCCACGATTCCGAAACGTTGGATCACGTCATCCGAGAAGAACCTGCGCGTGCGTTGATTGTTGCGCCATCGGATCCGATGAGAATACTGCAGGTCACCCGTCTGGGTGAGGCCCTCGCCGAAGAAGGCGGACAGCATGGAAGGGCTGCTTTGGGAAAAACCCGCGACGTCTCCGTAAAGCCGATTCAAGAGCTAGGGCCGCCTGGTTGATTCCGGCTGCCGGGCCCAAAGTCGCCGAATTTTTGTTTCCTTGAAAATGTCATAGCCGGCCAGAAGTTCGTCCGCGCCTTCCCCGGTCAGGACGACTTTGAATCCGCAATCCCGGACCAGCTTGGAAAGGAGGAACATCGGCGCGGGGGCGGTGCGCATGAGCGGCGCCTCGACATGCCAAATGACCTCTGGGAAACACCGGCCAAAAGGTAAAAACCTGATTGAGATGCCGGGTCAATCTCCGCCGGCACCTGCGGTTGGGTAAGGAGCGCCTTGATGGCCGAACCAAAGATGAGCCTGCGCCCGTTCCACGTATAAAAAAGCGGCCGCACGCCCAACCGATCCCGGGCCAGGAAAAGCGTTTGATCCCGATTGTCCCAGACGGCGAAGGCGAATTGTCCATTGAGCCGCTCCAGGCATCTGGGTCCGTATTGTTCGTACATGTGCAGCAGCACTTCCGTGTCGCTCTCCGTGGCAAACCGATGGCCGAATGCCTCCAATTCTGGCCTCAACTCGACATGATTAAAGATCTCGCCATTGAACACGATCCACCTGGAACCGTCCTCGTTGCAGATCGGTTGTTGGCCGCCGCCCAGATCCACGATGCTGAGCCGCGCGCTGCCCAGGGCCGCCCGCCGATCCCGGTAAATCCCAAACTGATCAGGTCCCCGGTTGCGGATGACGGCCAGCATCCGGCGCACCTCTTCCTCGTTGATGAGTGCGTCCTCGGCGAAGTCGAGAATGCCTGCAATCCCACACATGCGTTGCCTCCTGGGTTCAAGTCCGGCCAAAACAGTACCACCCGACAAATCTTATGGCAGGTTCACGCAGACGGTGTCTTTGAAAGGCGGATCCTCCCCTCACCACCACGACCAGAACTCCACTTTCAGGAAACGAACCAGCCGGCGCAGCACGATATCCACCAGCCGCTGTTGGCCACAGTAAATCTTGGCCTGGCCAGTCATGTCGGGTTTGAGGAGCAGCGAGGCATTCGCCAGTTGCGTTGTGACCAGGATGGAGCGCTCGATTTCGGTTTCTTTGGGCTCGGTGACGACAGGAGCAATGGCGGTCACCTTGCCTTCAAAACTGGTCCAGGGATAGGCCCGGGCTTTGAGCACGACCTTTTGCCCGACCTTCACCTCGGCGATTTCCTTTTCGGGAACGGCAATCTCCACCGTAACGGTCTGCATGGCGTGCACTTTGGTGATCAGCTCGCCTTTCTTCACGGCCTGTCCGATTCTCTCCTTTAGCTTATGGGTGGTGACAATGCCGTCGACGGGGCTGACCACTTTCAAGAGTTGGAGTTGTTCCTCGAGATAACGCTGCTGAGCTTGCAGGCGGGTGATCTCGGCCGCCGTGGCGTCGATGTCTTCCTGGCGACTGCCGGCGAGCAAGAGCCTGAGTTTGTCCTGGGCCTCTCGCAATTCTTTGCCGCGCACGGCTACTTGCTCTCGACTTTGCTCATATTCTCTTTTGGAAATCAAGTGGTCGGCAACCAGCACGCGATCCATCTCGAGCAGGTTGGTGGCGTAGTGCAGACGCTCCGCAGCCTTGGCCTCAAGGGTGCGAGCCAATTCGATCTCTTCCGGACGTGTGCCGGCCTTAAGCAAGTTGAGCCGCGCCTGCTTCTCCTCAATCTCGGCCTTTGTTTTGCGCAGCTCGGCCTGAAAGTCCCGATCCGAAAGCGCGGCCAGGGCCGCGCCTTGCTTCACCGTGTCGCCTTCCTCCACATAAATCTCTTGCAAGATGCCCTCGACCTCGGCGCGGACTTCGGCGTTGTAGATGGGCAGCACGCCGAACGGACCGGAAACTCTCAGTTCGGTGTGGAAGATGAAGAGGGCCGCGACTCCCGCCCCGAAGACGCCCAGTCGTAGGAGGCGCTTGGTCCTCTTGCTGATGCTCAAGCCAGCTTTCGCTCCTGCTAGCGGCATGCGCAATAGATTCGTCACCGGCCGTTGGAAAATGCTGCCCAGGAAAACGAGAAACGCCATAAACCCCCAGCCTTGGTAATGGGCAACCAGAGTGTGTCCGAGATGCCACGCCACGATGCTCAGCAGCCACCAGGAATAACTCCAAGCCAGCAATCCGTAGATCCAAAAGATCCGCCGTTCGCGCCAGGTCGCCTCAGCAGTACTTGCCACGGGCGAGCCCCACAGCCGCCGGATAACGTTGCCCAAGTGGCCGGTGGCGCGCGCCCGCAGGTTGGGAATCTCCAGCCAATCGCTCAAGAGATAATAACCGTCCAGCTTGATCAGCGGGTTGAGGTTAAACAGCGATTTAATGCCTGATGTGGCCGTCACCACCAGAGCCAGATGGTTCAGGGTGGTGGCCGGGTCGGTCAGCCGCCAGACCATGGTGGACAGGGCCCAGAGAAACAATTCGAAATAGGCGCCGGCAAACGTCACCCAGAGCCGCTTGGATTTCTCGGGGAAGAGCCAGGCGTCACTGACGTTGCAATAAAACGCAGGCTGAAAATAGATGAGCAGGAACCCAATCTCATGCACCTGGCCCCCGAAATATTTGCACGTTAGTCCGTGGGCGAACTCATGCGCGATGA
>DATLUX010000065.1:0-28211 GCA_035577805.1 Verrucomicrobiia bacterium | reverse complement strand
TCCCCTTTTACCACGCTCGAACCCAATCTCAACCCCCACCGAGGCCTTGAGTGCAAATCTAACCCGTTGTCGGCACCCACAAAGTCGTCCGAAATACCTCACGCTCTCCAAATCGGGAGTTTTCTCTCGGGCACTAACTAGAGCTTGTCCCGAAAAGGGCGATTTCGGCCTTTGTCGGAAACTTCGTCGGAAACTTTGTCGAGGACTTTGTGACAATGTTGGGATTTCGACAAAGTTTGAAGTTTGTCCCGAGAACGTTCCTGGGACAGGCCCGGGACAGGCCCTAACTAAACTAACCGCACAACGTCCTGCTGACCACAGGACATGCCGCCGTCAGTCAGGACGCATGGGGCTTAATATCCCGTTGCGATAAGCCGCTGCCTTCCCGGGCGCGCGAGCCGGAGTGAATGATCGCAAACAGGGACAGGTCACGACGCAATACCGCAAAAGCCGCGCTCAGGCTTAACAGGGTCAGCACCAAGAATGGCGTGACCGTCGCACCCAACGCCGGACTGCGATCCGCGCCCAGAATCGTCAGGCTGCCGACCAAAAAACCAAGCAGAGACGCCCCGGCGCCGCCCAGCCGGACTCGCGTCACGGGCGGCAGGTTGTAAAAAAGAAACCCCAGAAGCGCCCCGGTCACGCCGGCAGCCCAGTATGCCGCCAACGGCGCTTCGGACCAATAAGCAGTCAGTGTCACCAAAGCGAAGGCCAGGCCGCACACGCTCCCCGCCAACCCCGTCACCCTGTCCATCAGGCGCGGCAGGTTGGTCAACCCAACGATCCAGAACACGGTGATAAGCAAGCTGCACAAGCCTTCCAGGGAAAAGGCGCTCACGGCGACCCCATCGAAGCTCTCCAACTGAATGCCCTGAGTAA
This sequence comes from Verrucomicrobiia bacterium, assembly GCA_035577805.1. Classification (GTDB taxonomy): domain Bacteria; phylum Verrucomicrobiota; class Verrucomicrobiia; order Limisphaerales; family JADJPG01; genus DATLUX01. The sequence goes on along the minus strand of DATLUX010000065.1, from coordinate 27,332 downwards.
ACAACCCGGCCGCCACCGCCGCCTGCAACAACAGCAAATGCAGCGTGCCGGGCTGGCGGTAATCGTTCCAGACGCCCAGGAAAAACATGGCTAACGCGCCCCAGACAAGATGCAGTTGGCTGTTTTCCGGACCAGCCAAAGAAGATGGGCGCAACAGGCAACTGAGCAGGACCACCCCAAGAAAAGCCGTCATCACGGCGATCCCTCCAAACCGCGGCGCCCCTACAGCTCCCTTTTTTTTGCCTTTCCGAAGCTGAATAGAGTGCATCAGGTCCGGCAGCAACATCACCGGAATGATCAGGACACTGACCAGACAACCCAGTATCAGGCAAAAAACTATCGACTGAATCCCCATAAAAAGACGCTTAGCCTTATCGCGCCCGACAAAAGTCGACGCCGCGTACAAGGCGCACGCTCCTTGTCTTCTTTCGCGTGGCGTGACGTTCCCCAAACTGCCGGCAATAGTCAAACCTCGATTGCATTGTTTTTAGCCGGAAAGGTGACAGCGAGGTGAAGTTGGGAAGACTCCGCGGCTTGATCCGGGTGTAACCTCCAGCACCCCAAGGAAAAGAAAACCGAACATCGTCCCAGCCGCATTACGCACGACTTGCCCCCGGCTTGAGGGTGCCGCTGGAGTCGCACCGGACCGCTGTTCACTTGCTCGCTGGCGGCCGGTTGGTGGCTGGAGCAACCGGCGGAGGCGGGGGTAATCCAAGTTTGGTTCGCAAGCGAGCCAGGTAAAGGGGCGGATAACCGTTCTCCGGGTCGAGCAACCGATCGCGCGCTTGGATGTACATCTCCGAAAACGGCTCCAGTTGCAACGGTTCGCGACGGGCCTGGATGGCCCGATCATAATTCTCCCAAACCCGGTTGGCCAAACGCAGCGCCCCCGCCGCCTGCTCATCCTCGTCGATGGCCAGGGTCTCGAAATGTTGCAGCAACAAGTTATCGATCAGGACGCGCGCTTTGTTATGGTTCATCTCGCCCACTCCTTCCGTGAGGCGTTTGAGGCCGAATTGTTCGACGGTCTGGTCAGCCGGCACCGCGTCGGGATATTTGCTCTTAAGGATTGTCATCCAGCGGTCCGCTTCCTGGATCCGGTTGCGGGTGTAAAGAAGATAGACCACCTCCTTCAGGAAGTTCCGTTGCGCTTTCTGCACCACGATCGGTCTTTCTTTCTCCTCCGCCAGCATCTTTTCATAACCGTCGTAGGCGACCTGGATCTTGCTCAGGTCCGGTCCGTAAACGAACCGGCCATCATCGCGGACATGGATGATGCGGCCCCGCAGCACGATGGTGTGGAGACACTGGAAGATCACGCGCCGCAACGGAGTCAGGTCCTTGTTATTGGATTTTTCGAGGCCCACCACGGCCCAATAGATGGCGCTGGCTTCCGGGAGACGCCACTCCAGTGGGCCGTAAAGCTCGTCGGCCTTCTTCATCGTGGCGGGGTCCATCTTGTATTCTTCGCGCAAGCGGCGAAGGCGCGCCCGGGCTTCCTCGGTGGTGGGATGAAACAATTCATCGTAGTTGGGCCGACCTCCGCCCAGCACGGCGGCCATGTTGGTGCCCCAAGCTTGTTTGTAGACCACGTGCGCATCGTCCATGGTCTGGCCGATCTTATGTTGGAAGAACCACGCCAGCTCGCGATAGATCAAAGCCTCCTTGGGATTGTAGCGAATCCCCTCGTCGCGGAGCAATTCGATCCCACGCTGGACCCAGCGCCACCGATCGGCCGGGTCCCGGAATTTCACGGAGATGTTGTAGGCCATGTTCCAGGCCTGCACGACCCAGACCTGGGCAAAGGACGGCTGCAATTTGGTGATCCAATCCGCCAGCTGGACTTGTTCGAAGAACCGGTCTTCCTGCTGGAGATCGTTGGCGCGGATCCAAAGGATATTGGCAATAAGCCCCCGGAACCCGCCCAACGCCACGGTGGTAAAGGCCAGGAGCGGCGGGGCGTTCTCCAGCGGGGTGACCCGCGTTAAGCCCAGCTCCTGCCGTTGCCGGTTGAGTTGCTTTTGCAGAGACCCGCCCGCTGTCACCAGGACCAGCGCCGCGGCCAGCATCTGCAGCTTATAACTGGAAAAGCGGCTCATGAATCCGTTTCACTGAGTGCCTTGAGCAGTGGCCAGTTCGCGGCGAGTGAAGAAAATAATCCCGGCCCCCGCCAGCAAACCGCCTAGCAAAAGAACGACTTGAGCGAAGGCCTTCCCGAGTTGACCCCAGGGAATGCTGCGGCCTGTGCTTAAGGAATCGATGGGCGAAAAGCCCTCGACCAATTGTACCACGTTCAGGATGGCCTTGAACAACGGCAGGATGAGCACATCGATCCAGGTGGTGCTGATGGCGCCCGTTTCATGGTTGGCGCCACCCAAGCCGCCCTCCTGGACCACACTCGCTAAAGTGCCACTGGACAACGCCACGACCAGCAAGCTGATCGAACAAAACGCCGCCACCGGAAAGGAGAGCAGGCTGGCCGCAGCCAACCCCAAAGCAGCCAGCAAGGTCAGCCAGCAGAATAGGATGGCCAAACCCCGGAAGTAGTTTAGGCCGAAGCCGCCTTCCCGATAAAGGACCTCCAGATCCGGGTCGAGCGGGAAGATGAGGGCGATGTTATTGCGGTTTTCGAACAGGATCTCAAAGCGCCCGTTCTCATCCCAGATGTTGGCCGGCAGTCCGATCTCGTGAAACGTATTGGCAGCCAGACCCTGCGGGTTGCTGCGGGCCTTCATTTCCGTGGACGTGCCCACCTGCCACAAACCCAAATACGTGCCCGACACGTTGGTCTCCGCCGCATAAAACTTGACGCGAATCGAGAGCGGGCGATCCCGCAACAGATGCCGGCGCAACCCCAGGTCGATGGTCCATTTGCGCATGTGATTGGGCGGAACCACTTGGTAAACGGCCTTCACCTGTTCGCGTTTCTGTCTTCTGGCTTCTTCCTGTTGTTCGATCGAAAGCGCTTGGAAGTTTGGCACCCGTTCCAACTGACGGGTTACGTCGCCCTCGATGTCGGGGGGCGTCTCGTGCACCGAACCGCGGGCGACCAACACTTCATTGCGCAGAATCTCCTGTTGTGCGGCCGGCAATTGCCGGGCTCGCCAGAGCAACAGCCCGTAAACGCTTCCTCCGGCCAGGGCCAGCAGACAGGCATTGACCATGAGAATGCCCAGCCATTTGCCTAGCCAGATCTGCCAACGAGCAATGGGTTTCACGACCACCATCTGCATCTGGCATTCCTCAATGTCCCGCGCCATGGTCCCGCAGGCCAGCCAGAGAGTCGACAAGCCCAGCAAGGTCCCGATCACGCTCAGCGTGTAGGTCAGCATGATCTGGATAAACCCACGCGCAGTGCCGTCGTCCTTGATCAACAGCGGCAACGCAATCACCGACCCCAGCAACAACCCCGCCATTACCCAGAACAAGCGGAACCGAAGAACCGCTTTCCAGGTCAGTCCGGCAATGGCCAGCAAGGCTTGCATGACTAAATACTCAGGAGCGCCTGCTCACGATCGCGGCTTCTTCATCAGGGACGACAGTTTTTCGTTGGCTTGTGCCAACTCAGCAGCCGAGGGCGGAGCCGCCTCCGCAGGCGCATGGGTCGCAGAAGCCGCCGCCGGCGGGACGGCTGGCGCCGGCTCGTTGGGACGGGCCAGCGAAGCCAGACGCGCCTGGTCCACGGCGGGTCCGGGCGCGGCGGCCGGCTCCGGATTGGCGGCCGGACTCGAGGCGGCCGCGGGAACCGTCAGACGCTCCAGCACCTTCTGGGTGGCGGGCCGGGCGTCCGCCTGCCCTTGCAGATAGGCTGCCACACGCCCTCCCGACAATGCCCCGGAGGTTTCGGCAGCGTCGCGTTTCGCCCGGGCGACCACATCGAGAAAATAGCTCTCGAGGTTTTGCGTGGGTGTATCGATGCGCACCCGATCCTCCGCCACATCCTGACGAATGGCTCCCAGGACCTTCTGCATGGTCTCGCGTGACAATGGCGGCATGGTAATCCGCACCGCATCCGGCGTGGCCAGCAATTCTTTGAGGGTGCCGAGGGCCTGAACTTTTCCCCCGTAGTAAATCACCACCCGATCGCAGACGTCCTCCACATCGGCCAAAAGGTGGCTGCTGAGAATGACGGTTTTACCCCGGCGCGCCAGGGTCAGGATGAGGTCCTTGACTTCGCGACAGCCGATCGGGTCCAAGCCGGCGGTGGGTTCGTCGAGGATGACCAACTCTGGATCATTGATCAGGGCTTGAGCCAGGCCAATCCGGCGTTGCATGCCTTTGGAAAACTCACCGACCGGCCGCGTGCGGGTCTGGGTGAGTCCGACCATCTCGAGCAATTGTTCCGCGCGTTCCCGGCGTTGGTCCGACGCCAGATGAAACAGATTCCCAAAAAAATCGAGCGTCTCGTGAGAATTGAGATAACGGTAGAGATACGATTCTTCGGGCAAATAGCCGATGCGCGCCTTGGTGGCGACATGGCGCGGGGATTTGCCGAACACCTCGATGTGGCCGCGGGTCGGATACAGCAGGCCAAGCAACATCTTCACGGTGGTGGATTTGCCCGAGCCGTTGGGTCCGAGCAGCCCGAAGACTTCTCCAGGGCGCACTTCAAAATCCACATCATCCACCGCAAGCGCTTTGGGGCGGCCCCAAAAATCTTTGAAGATTTTGGTCAACCCGTGCACGGCTACCACCGGTTCGGCCGGAGACGGACTGGCGGCGCTCGATTCCAGGGTCATAGAGCCGGAGTCGGGCTGGGCGTGGCGGAGGGCATGGACGGCGCGGCTTGAGAGGCAGGCGGGTGGGAAGCGGGCCCTGCGCGATCAACCGACGGCTCGTGGTACGGATCGAGTTCTTCGCCATGCCGCACCAGGCGGGCGCTGTTGAACACGACCAACAGCGACCCGGCCACGTGCATCATCGCAGCCACAATCGGCGTGATATAATTCATGGCCGCCAGCACCAGGCCGCCGATGACAAACAAAACGCCCAGCAAAAAATTCTGGCCGATGACCGCCCGGGTCTGGCGCGAGAGCCGAATCAGCACCGGCAATCGTCTGAGGTCATTATTCATCAGCGCGATGGTGGCGCTGTGGATGGCCACCTCGCTGCCTGCTGCTCCCATCGCCACGCCGAGATCACCGGCGGCCAGCGCCGGGGCGTCGTTCACCCCGTCGCCCACCACCGCCACCCGGTAGCCTTTGGCTTTCGTCGTGCGCACAAACTCGACTTTGTTCTGCGGCAGACATTCGCCGACGACTTCTTCGCAGCCGATCTCGCGGGCCACCCGCACGGCCACCGGTTGCCGGTCTCCACTGACCATGGCGATGCGACGGACGCCGGTGTGCTTCAGATCCGCCAGCGCTTCGCGAGCCTCGGGGCGAGTCTGATCCTGCAGGCCAACCCAGCCGATGCAACGGCCCTGGCGCGCCACAAAAATCAAGCTCCAGCCTTCCGCTTCGTTCAGATCCACCGACTTCAGAAAATCTTCCGGAACACCATTGTCGCGCAGCCAGGTGGCCCTTCCCACCAACACGGCCGCTCCGTCCACCCAAGCCTTGACGCCGCGGCCGGCGGTTTCGGCGAAGTCTTTGGGCTCGGTCAGCGGGACACCGGCTTCTTCCGCCAGAGTGCCGAGGGCTTTGGCCGTCGGATGATTGCTGTACTTCTCCGCCGAGGCGCCGAGGCGCAGCAATTCAGCCGGGGTCGTGTCGCCGAGGGGCGCCAACCGGCTGACGGCCAGCTTGCCGGTGGTGAGGGTCCCGGTCTTGTCGAAGATGAAGGCATTGATCCGGGCAGCCAATTCGATATCGGCGACATTCTTGATCAAGATGCCCAGGCGCGCCGCCGCCGAGAGAGCTGCCACCATCGCGGTCGGCGTCGCCAGGATGAAGGCGCACGGGCAAGACACGATGAACACCGCGATCACCCGGCTGAGATCCTGGGTGAAGGCCCACACCAAAGCCCCGATCACCAGCACCAGCGGCGTGTAGAAACTCATATACTGATCGACGATGCGCATGATGGGCAGCTTGGTCTTTTCCGCCGCCAGGATCAGCTCGCGCACACGTCCCAGCGTTGTATCCTGCCCGGCCCGGCTCACTTTCACTTCCAACACCCCGGTCAGATTTTGAGTCCCCGCAAAAACTTCGTCGCCGGGCTTCTTATCCACCGGGAGTGATTCGCCGGTGATGGTAGCCTGGTTGAAGGAACCCTGACCGCTCAGGATGACGCCGTCGGCCGCCACGTTGTCTCCCGGCCGGATCCGGATCAGATCTCCGGCCGCCAGATCCTGGACCGGCACCTCGACCTCATCGCCATCCTTGAGCCGGCGCGCTTTGGTGGGCGTGAGCTTGATCAAGGATTCAATGGAAGCGCGGGCGCCTTCGGCGGTGCGGGTCTCGATGATCTCGCCCATCAACATGAAGAAGGCCACGACCCCGGCTTCCTGATAATGACCAGAGGCGAAGGAAGCAAGGACCGCCACTGCCACCAATTCGTTGGTGCTGAGCAGGCCCCGGCGCAGATCGGTGATGGCCGTGAGCGCGATCGGGTAGCCGAGGAGAATGGCGCCGATCATGCCGGAGACGTCCGCGATGGCCGGACCCAGGTTGAGCCAGCCGACGATATACGAGTTCGCGGTAAACAGCAGGCCCGCCAGGGTCTGCCAAAGACGAATCGGGGTATGGCTGTGGTCCTGTTCGCAGCCGGCGCAGGACCCATCCCCCGCCTGATGATTGTGATCGTGATGATCCGGGTGCTCGTGCGACCGGTGTTTTCGGCTCAGCAGTGAAGTAACTTGCATGTTATTGGTCCATTACACCTCGATCGAACCTGACGCAACTCGCCGGCCCAAGACGCAGACTGGCGGCACCATCGGCGGGCGGCCTTCCACCCAACGGAAGTCCCGTGGAATTCGAAAGATGAGCCTGGCCGCCTTGGGCTGTCCGCTTCCGCTTTCCGCTCTTGGCTTTTTCAATGCGCATCTTTCGGTTTGTCCGGTTCTTTCTCCTTCAACCTGGGTAGATCCCGATTGATCTGCAACCAGAGCGAATGGTTGGTGGTCCCTGGGCCTTTAAACAGGACAATCTTCTCTTGGGCCGCGGCGTAAACGACCTGGAGCGTCTCCGCACGGCGTTGTTCCACAAACAGTTCCCGGTTGGACCGGTACGCCGGCAGGTTGTTGGTGAACCGATCGACTTCGGCGGCCACGAACTCGACCAACCGGGTCCGCTCGGCTTCGCCCGCGTTCTTGCGGGCTTCCGCCTCCGCCCGGGCTTTGCTGATCGTTTGGTTTTCGTAGCTGCGCGCCTCGTTCAACTCCTTGCTCCGAACGACCTCGGCCTCGCTCACGCGAGCGAAGGCATCCTTGAGCTGCCGCGGCGGGATCAGCTGCATATTATCGATTTGGATCTCGGTGATCCCCAAATCCAGTTCGGAGGCGCTTTGTTCCAGGCGCAAGCGGGCGGTTTCCCGGAAACCCGCCTGATCCCGGGTCAGGGCTTCGTCCACCTTGTAACGGGCCGCCGCGTAAAGCAGCGCATTGTTAAACGCGTTCTGGACCACATTCGAGGCATTGGCGAAATGTAAGACATAACGCAGCCCAGGCTCCGCGATGCGATACCGCAGCGTGGCCTTGGCATGGATGATATTCTCGTCGCCCGTCAGCAAATAACCATCGTTCACCGGATGCAACGATTCGGCCGGGGGCAGTTCGGTGCCGGCCGCTTCGGCCGCCGGCGTCGTGGCATACCAGCCAATGCTCGAATCCACGTGTTGGACCTGGCCGACCGGGATTCGGACCACTTCATCGACCGGCGGCGGGAAGGCCCAATGCAGGCCGGGTCCCAAAAGTTTGCCGTCACCGCCGCCAACCGGCACGCCGAAGCGCAAGACGATCGCTCGTTCCTGCTGGCCCACGGTGAACAGGCCGGAGAACAGGAAGACCACCACCAACCCCAGCATGATGACCTTGACGATCTTGAAGCTGCTGTGAAGCGCTTCGGAAAGCGCCTGCGTGCCGCTGTCCTCCACGGCTTCGGCGGCAGGGGCCGTGGCCGGGGATCGCGGCGGCGCCCCGGACGCGGCATCGCGGCGCGGCGGCGGAGCGGGAGGCGGTTGGAGCGAAATGTCACTCATGGATCATGGATTCCTGCACGGCATCACTTTTGGGGTCCGGCCGGCTCTTTCGACTTGAGGATATTTAACGGCGCCATGTCGTCGTGAAGAATCAGCGTGGCTCGTTCCTGGAGCAGTTGTTCGAGGGCTTTCAAATCCAGCAGCAGCTTGGCCAGCTCCGGTTCCTGGCGGAACACTTCAAACGATTTCGCGGCGATCTTTTCGCCTTCTCCCTGAGTCTTGGTCGCTTCCGCCTCCGCTTCCGCGAGCAGCTTGGCGCTGGCAAAATCGGCCCGAGACCGGATTTCGCTGGCCTGCCGTTCGCCGTCGCCTTTGACCTCGCTGACTCTCACTTCGCGTTCGGATTCCATGCGTTCGAAGACCAATTTCGTCACGCTCTCGGGCAACCCGAGTCGTTTGATGCCAAGGAAAGCGATGTTGAGGCCGTTGGTTAAGGCTCGGCAATCGGCCTGAATCCGGGCCTGCATTTCCTGCTCGATCTCGACGAATTTGAGCTGTTTCTCGTCGGTGGAGATGAAATGGGTCAACGGATGTTTGCCGACCACGCCGCTGTAGGCATTGCGGATGAGGCCCTCCAGGCTGTCCTGGGCCCGGTTGGTGGATCCGTTGAAGCGCGTGAGGAACACCGCGGGATCATTGATCTGCCAGCCCACGTAAACCATGATCAGAAGATTGTTGGCATCGGAGGTCAGCACCTGCTCCAGCTTGCCTTCGAACGTATGGATGCGCTGATCGAACTTGTGCACGGATTGGATGGGCCAGGGCCAACGAAAGTGGGCGCCGGGCCCGGCGTGCGCAGTGACCCGGCCGAACGTGGCCACCACCGCCAACTCGGTTGTGCGCACCTGAAACAGGAAAAGGAGCAGAAAGAAAATCGTCAGCAATAGTGCGCCGACTGCGATGGTGATGGGATTGCGTTTCATGTGGAAGCTGTGAAATGGGGAGGCGACATCATGGCCATCATTTCCCGGGCGACAGCGGAGGGAGCGGCACGGCCATGACGCCTTCCCGCAATTTCTCTTCGAGGTTGAGTTGCAGAGTTTCCTGGGCGTTGGTGGCGGGGCGCACGATCTTGCGGGCGTTTTGGCCGTAACGGGAAAGCGTTTGCAGACGCGCCCGTTCGGAATAGACATCCGGCGAAGCGCGGTACGCGGCCATCTGATTGGTAAAGAGCGACTCGGTCGCCGCGGCCGTGGTCACACGCCGGGCGCTTTCCGCCGCCGCCCTCAAACGACGGGTGGTGGCGGCGGCGATGGCCAGCGAATTGGTGCGGATCGCATACGCCTGCGCTTTGAGAATATCGGCTTCGCGCTTTTGCTTGGCCCCGACGAATTTTTCGTAGGCGGCCCCGACGCGCACGGGCGGGTGCACATCCTGCAGGCCGACGAACAGGATCCTCACGCCCAGCTTGAGTTCATCCGCCCGGGCCTGAATCCGTTTTTGCAGTTCCTCCGCCGCCGCGAAGCGGCCGACGGACATGATGTCATTGACGTCCACCCCGACGAGGTACCGGACGACTTCGCGGGTGGCCAGCTCTTTGAGCAACTCGCCGGCGTTGCTGTAGTTGTAAGCCCAGGCTTTCAGGTCATGGATTTGATACTGCACTGGCAGACCGACCGAAAGCAGGCTGACCGGAGGAGCCTTCCGGCCGGGGCTGCCTGGCGCAGCCGGGATCTCAGCGGTTTCACGGCTGGCCACCAGCAGATTGAGTTCTTCCTTGTAATGGGAGACGGTCCAAAGCACCGCGGCTTCGTGCTCGTCTTTTTCGTCGTGCTCGAACCCGACGTCGAAAGTTTGGATTTCCTGGGTTCGATAGCGGTAGGCCTGATCGATCGGCCACGGGAGTTTGGCATGGAAGCCGGGACCGAGCACTTCGCGGCCGGGCGCCGGCTTTCCGAAACGTTCCAGCAAAGCTTCTTCGCCCGGCTGGACATAAACCAGGCACGTGGAAGCCGTTAGGATGGCCAGATACGAAAGAGTCAGCCAAGCCATAGAGCGTTTGAGGAACTGGTAGAACCAGGTCTCTGACACTTTGAAGCCGAACTGATAATCCAACGTGTGCGCAACCGTGGTGAAGACACTCTCCGGATGACTGATCAATCCCACCAGCCGGCTGTCGTAGAGAATCCGAATGGGCCGGCCTTTGACCCGCGGCCGATAAAATTCAAACATCAGGCTGAACAGGTTTTCCAGCGCCAGCAGCCAAAGCAGCCCACAAAACACCTGGGCCAGGAAATAGTCGACTTGGGAAAAACCCGCCAAAACGAGCGCTAACCCGGCCACCGCCAAAGCCAGCACGTGCGCGCCCAGCAAGACATAACTCGCGCTTGGCTGAAGCAACCGGCTCTGTTCCAGCCGGGCCAGCCTGCTGGAGAATTGGCCGATCAGATAAAGCACCAGCGCAAACAGACCCAGGATGGCCATAGCCACCAACGGTTGCGCCAACGCAGGCGGCTCCTTCACCCGACTGAGCCAACGCAGACACCACCAGCCGGCCACCGCCTGCATCAGCAACAGAACCAGTGTGAATCCAGGAACGAAATAACGTTCAAACAGCTCGCGGGCGCCTCGAGCTTGCCGAGAGTCTCCTTCCCCCGCCGTAAACAGCGTCCCACTGCCACGGCTCCTGGCCAATTCGTCCAACTCCAGACTCTCCAGCCGTTCGCGTTCCTCCAGACGCATGTGGAACCAGCTCACCAACCCCACCAGGAAACCCAGCCAAAGGAAGATGCCCGCCACCTGCCCGGCAAAGGAATGCGTCGAATACGCCACCGCGTAAGTCGTCGCCGTCACCACCAGGCTCAGCCCAAGGTTGACCCCGGCATTCCTCTGTAGATTCTTCTCCACGTTCATGGTCCTTAGGTCAGCTCACGATCCTCAAACAAACACAACGCAATCGCCAAGGCCGCCCCCACGTAAGCCGTCATGTACCCAAACGCAGTCAGCACATAACGCCACGGTATCCGCTTGCCCCCCTCCAGCGCGTCCGCCATCCAAAGCTGCTGCCAATTCGGCACCACCGCATACAAAATGGAAGCCCACCACGAACCTTTCTCCGCCCGGGTCCCAAACAGATAATCCGACATTAACCCCAGCAGAAAGAAGCCGGAACAAATGGCCAGCGTCGACATCAGCTCCAGACGCGTCGAACAAAGCAGCGCGAGGCTGGCTAGAATCCACAGGGCAAACAGGATCAGCAACACCGCCGGCGCCATCCACCAATCAATCCCCGACCCGAACGCCTGGACTTTGCCGTGTTGATCGAAAAAGTTGATCACGACAAACGCCAGCGTCGCCATCCCCACCACACACAACACCGCATCCGAAACGAAGGGACGCCTCAGAAAAAAGTTGCCGAACCCGCCCAGCGCGTAAGCCATCGCCAGCATCCCCACAAACAACCCCAGGGCCAGCCAGTCCGTGTCGCCATAGGCGTCATAGCCCATCCGGCTGGCCAACAAACAGGCGATCAGATTCACGTAGGTTAAGACTGCCAAGGCCGCCGCCAGTCCTGCATACTTCGCCAGGAGAAAACACGTGCGGCCCACCGGCTTGGAAAGAACCGCCAGGGCCGTCCCCGCCCGGATCTCCCGCGCCAATGAGTTGGAGGCACTCAAGACCGCGCCCAATAACCCCGCCAGCAACGTCACCGCCAGAACGCTGTCCTTCACCAACTTCGGATCATCCCCAAATCCAAAATAAGGGATGCTGGCTAAAAAGACGCAGAACACAGCGGAGCAACTCATCAGCAGTAAAAAGATAGGCTGCCGAATGAGCTCCATGAACGCGTTCAGCGTGATCGTGACAAACTGTCGCATCAGGTGTGCGCGGAACTCTACGAATAGGACGAGGGGTTGCCAATGGTTATTCCTTTGGTTGCTGGTTGCTGGTTGCTGGTTCCTAGTTGCTGGTTCCTGGGTGGCTTCCGGCTTTCTGTCGAGAAAGGCGACCAGCAACGAGGCCTCGATCGACCAGCAACAAGCAACGAGGAACCAGGAACTAGCAACTAAGAACCAACAACCAAGTGGCAAAACGTGCCGCGTTCGGATGACCGGACGGGGCGGGAGGTGCTCAATTGGCCGGGATCAGCTGGAAATCAGGCAAAAACCCACTGGCATAGGCACTGCTAAACAGTTCGGCATGAATGTTAGTCTCTACCAGGCCGCCTCTGCCTTGCACGCGATGGACCGCTGGCAAGAGACCATCGCGGAGAACCTCTCCTCCAGTTCGGTTCCCGGCTTTAAGAAACAGGATTTTTCTTTCGCCGCAGTCCAGGCTGGCTTGCATCCCGCGCCCGCCTCCGGGGCATCCCGGGCGGTGCTGATGAGCACCGGCCAACCCAGCACAAACTTCCAGCCCGGCGAATTGCGCGTGACGAATATGCCGACCGACGTCGCCATCGACGGGCGCGGCTTCTTCGAAGTTCAGCTTCCGAACGGCACCACGGCCTACACCAGGGACGGGGAATTCCACACGGATTCCCAGGGCCAGCTGGTGACCAAAGAAGGGTACCGGGTACTGGGCGAGGGCGGCACCATCTTGTTTGATTTGAACAATCACACCCAGCCGTCCATTTCCGCCACCGGCGAAGTCAGCCAGGGCGCGGATTTGAAAGGTCGGCTGCGTCTGACGGAGTTTGGCAATCCCAATCTGCTGACTCGTTTAAGCGGAGGCTATTTCACGGCGGATAATCCCAACGTGGGCGCCAGGCCTGCCACGGCTTCGAGCTTGCGGCAGGGCGCCTTGGAAGGGTCCAACACATCGGTGGTCATGGAGATGGCCAATCTGATCAGCGCCATGCGGACGTTCGAAGCCAACCAGAAGATGGCGCAGATCCACGACGATCGGATAGCCCGGACGCTCAGCGATCTGGGCAATGTGAGCTAAGCCCGCTCATGTACGGCCACCCTCTGCAAGCTCTCGGCCGGCCGGCTGAATCCAACTGCCGCCGCCATCGCTCATCCATTCAATCCTTTTTAGTCCAGCTATGATCCGTTCCCTTTACTCTGCCGCCAGCGGGATGCAGTCCCAGCAACTGAATCTGGATGTGATCTCGAACAACCTCGCCAACGTCAACACGACCGGGTTCAAGAAGAGCAAGCTCGAGTTCCAGGATCTCCTTTACCAAACCTATCGTGTGGCGGGCGCCGATCAGGGCGCCGGCAATCAATTGCCCACAGGCATGCACATCGGCCATGGGTCCCGGGCCGTCGCCACTTCCAAGATCTTTTCCACGGGCGATTTCACCCAAACCGGCGAACCACTCCATGTCGCGATTCAGGGAGATGGCTTCTTCGAAGTGCAATTGGCCGACGGCACGCGCGCTTATACTCGCGACGGCGCCTTGAAACGCGCCTCCGACGGCCGGATCACCACCACGGACGGTCTGCCTCTGCAAAGCGGGTTTCAACCGATTCCCACCGGCACCACCGACATCAGCATCTCACCGGGCGGCGATGTCACCACGCGCGGCAGTAGCGGCACGCAAACCTTCAAGGTCAGCCTGGTCCGTTTCGCCAACCCGGCCGGTCTCGAAGCCGTCGGCCGGAACTTGTTTCGCGAGACCCCAGCCTCCGGCACCCCGGAAATCGGCAATGCCGCTGAAAACGGCTTCGGCAGCATCGAACAAGGGTACCTGGAAATGTCCAACGTGAAAGTCGTGGAAGAAATGGTAAACCTCATCATCGCTCAACGCGCCTACGAGGTGAACGCCAAGTCCGTGCAGGCCGCCGACGAAATGATGCAGATCAGCAACAACCTCCGCCGCTAATGCCGGGCCTCCCCACATCCAGTTCGTCCAGGCGGACGCCGGCCGCCTCCTCCAGTCCATGGTCGCGCCCCCGCACCCATCCACGCCCGCCACGGCCTCGGCACTCCGCCTTCCTCTGCGCGCTCCTCCTGGGCGCGCTCTGCGGCGGTGGGCCCCGGGTTTTTGCGTTTCCCGGGGCCACCGCCTTCGAGCTGCTTCCGGCGATCCAGGTGGACAGCAGCGGGGTGTTCCTGCATCAGATCCTGGCCGCAACCAGCGCGTCCCTGCCTCCCGAGCCAGTTCGCCTGGCCGATGCCCCCGCCTTCGGACGTTCATTGACCCTGCCGCGCGCGCAGATCGAAGAATTGCTGGCCCGCCAACCCGGCGCTCCGCGCGTCACCAATTGGTCGGGAGCGCCCCAGGTCCGCATCACCCGACGCGCCCGTTCGCTCACCGAGCCGGAGCTGCGCCAATTGCTCACGGCGACTTTGCAACGCGAAAACGTAAAGGATCGAGGCGAACTGGAGCTGCGGTTCAGCCGGCCTTGGGCTCAGGTTCTGGTCCCGGATGAGACGTTGGTGTTGCGGGTGCTGGATCTGCCGGTCAGCGGGTTGACCGCCAATTTCATCGTTCGCTTCGAGCTGCAGGCGGGCGTTGATCGCCTGGGCCCGTGGCAAGTGCTCGCGCAAGCGCGCATCATGAAGGACATCCTGGTCAGCCGGGGCGCCTTGCCACGCGGTCAGCCCTTGCAGGGAACGGACTTCGTGAGCGAACGGCGCGACGTGCTCTCGTTGCGCGAGCCGCTCGATGAAAACGTGCTGCGCAACCCGTCGCTCGAACTGGTGGAGGGCATCTCCGCCGGACAACCTTTGCTCGCGCGCTCCGTGCGCTTGCGGCCGGTCGTGCAACGCGGCCAGATGGTGGACGGAGTGGTGCAGGATGGCGCCCTGCGGATCAACATGCGCGTCGAGGTGCTCGGTGACGGTCTGCCCGGCCAGCTCGTGCGAGTGCGCAACCCCAAAACCAAACGGGAATTTTATGCAAGAGTCCAAGACGACCAAACCGTGCTCATCAATCTTTAGGTGGCGCGCAGGAGCCGGCAGCCAAGCAAACATCGCGAGTCGCCCTAGGTGGCCGCGAGTGGCCTGGCCTGTGGCCCCGCTCTTGGCGGTGTTCATGGCCGCACCCGCCCCGGCCGGCCCGGGCTCGGTCTGGAAAGAGACTACCTCCCGTTCCATGTTCGCCGACAAACGGGCTCATGGGGTGGGCGATATCATCACCATCCTGGTGCAGGAGAACAGCACGGCTTCCAAGGAAAACAGCACCAAGACCTCCAAATCCTCCAGCGTCGATGCCTCGCTCGACACCATCCTCTGGTCACCCACGGCCAGCGGATTTTTGACCAAGAACGGTCAGTTGCCCGCCATGAAATTCGGCGGCTCCCAAAGCTTCGACGGCAGCGGCAAGATTAATAACTCCGAAAAGATCACCGCTCGCATCGCCGTCCGGGTGGTCGATGTCCTGCCTAATGGCAGCTTCATCATCGAAGGCCGCCGCGAAACCTATTTCTCCGGCGAAAAACAGGAAGCCATCCTCCGCGGCATGGTGCGCAGCGATGATGTCACCGCCGGCAATACCGTCTTCAGCTACAACGTCGCGGACGCCAGTATCCGCTTCCTCTCCAACGGCACGATCACCGACAACCAACGTAAAGGCTGGCTGCATCGGATCTGGGAGAAAGTAACGCCATTTTGATGAGCCCCTGCTTGGAGCCTGCCATGAAGCTGCGTTCTGCCTGCGTCTGCCGTAGCCGGTCGCCGCAGCGAATCCGACCGCCGCGGGGCGGCTCCGGCCATGGCACCCGCAGGGCATCGGCTGGCCTGGGCCTGGCTCTCCTGCTGGCCGCCAGCGGAGGGGGACTCGCTCCGGCGCAGGCCGCTTCGCGCGTGAAGGACATCGCCATGGTGGCCGGCGCGCGCGATAATCAACTGGTGGGTTTCGGCCTGGTCAGCGGCATCGCGGGCGACGGCGACAAGAACCCGGTTTACACGCTGCAGAGCATCGCCAATTTTCTGCAACGTTTCGGGATCAACGTGCCCGCCGCCACCCTTTCCGCCAAGAACATCGCCGCCGTCATGGTCACGGCGGATATTTCGGCCTTCCAAAAGAATGGCGCGCGCCTGGATGTGACGGTTTCGTCGATCGGCGACGCCAAGACGCTGCAAGGCGGGGTGCTTCTGCAAACGCCTTTGCTGGGCGCGGACGGCAAGGTCTACGCCGTCGCCCAAGGTCCCCTCTCCATCGGAGGTATTTCCGGCGGAAACGAAGGGGCCAGCGTCCAGAAGAATCATCCGACCGTAGGCCAGATCATTGGCGGCGCTCTGGTCGAACTGGAGATCCCCGCGGAAATTGCGCGCGACAACACGATCGAATTCTTGTTGCGTGAACCGGATTTCACTTCGTCAGCGCGCCTGGCCGCCGCGGTCAACGCCACCTTCACCAACTCTTGCGAAGCCATCGATTCCACCAGCGTGCGCGTCAAGGTCCCCGAGGGTATGGAAGGGCACGTGGTGGATTTCATCGCCCGCATTGAGGCGATCGAACTCGAGCCGGATACCCCCGCCCGCATCATCATCAATGAGCGAACCGGCACCATCGTGGCCACTTCCCGCATCCGGATCGCCAGCTGCGCCGTCTCCCACGGCAACATCACCATTACCATCGCCAACAGCTACGATGCCTCCCAGCCACAACCCTTCAGCCAGACCGGCACCACCGTGGTAACCCCGCGAACCGACACCAAAGTCACCGAACAAAAAGCGGCGCTGGTTCCCTTGCCGGAGCTGCCGACCGTCGAACGCGTCGCCTCCAGCCTCAATTCGCTCGGGGTCACCCCGCGCGACATGATGGCCATCTTCCAGGCCATGAAACAGGCCGGCGCCCTCCATGCTGAACTGGTCCTCCGGTAATTCATGAACGTCACGCCCCTCCCCCTCCATCCCAACGCCGGCGTCGGTGCCCAGCGGCAGGCCGAGCCCATCGAAACGTTGGCGGGAAACAAAGCCCTGAGCGAAGAAGAAAAAGTCAAGGAAGCCAGCCGCCAGTTCGAAGCGCTCATCCTGCGGCAGATCCTGGCCCAGGCCCGCAAGACGGTCTTCCGTTCCAGCATGAACCAGGACTCGATGAGCGCCGGCATCTATCAGGATATGGTCACCACCCAGCTCGCCGATGCCATCAGCCAGAGCGGCAGCCTCGGGTTGGCTCGCAGCTTGCAACTCCAACTCGGACGCCAAACCAACTCGGCTTCAGCCGCGCGTCCGCCAGGTTCAACCCAGAAAACAACCGCGTCACCAAACGGGACCGGGGCCACTCCGGGTCATCCACCTCAACTGTAGTCAACTTATGGGAGCCAGCTTTTCCAAATCTTTCTCGCGCCTCAAAAGTCCGAAAGGCATAAAAACTGGCGTAACCGGCTGGGGCCTGGGCTGGGCATCTCAGGTCAACCGCAGCCGTAACCCCGCCGGCCCACCCGATCTCGTTCCGGACCTCGACCGTGCCGAGGCCGAAACCTCCACCACGCCCGACGCGACCCCCGACCCGGAGAGCAGTGAGGGCAATGATTCAATCACCAAAAAAAGTGCATGACTGAAGCCCTCCAGAAACTTGTCGCCGATTTGCGAACCGAACTGACCCAATACGGGGAGATGTTGGCCCTGCTCGATCAGCAGCAGGAATCGGCGATTAACCGGATGGCCGACGACATGGTGGCGGCCACCACGGCCATTCAAAATCAGGGCGCCGTCATCCAGACGGCGCGCCGCCAGCGTGAATCCAGCCAACGCGCCCTGGCGTGCTCGCTCGCCGTCACGGAAACATCCACTTTCGTCGAATTGATTCGCCTGCTGCCGTCCGCCTATCAGCCGCTGGTCCGGTCGCTGGTCGAAGAGAATAACGGCTTGCTCACTCGCATTCAGCAACGGGCCAGGCAAAATCATCTGGTGCTGAGCCGTTCGGTCGAGCTCATGCAAAAATTCCTTGGGATCCTCTTTCCCGCCCGGGAAACCCAGGTCTACAACGAGCACGGCGGCCGGCAATCGCATAGTCTGCCCACACCGCCACTCTATGAAGCCGTCGGATAATGGGTTAATCGCCCGATCAACACTGCCGATACAGATATAGAGATCGTATGCTCGGACTCTTCGGAACCCTCTCTATGGCCAGCCGCTCGCTGCAAACCCAGCGCAACGGCACGGAAGTCGCCGGCCATAACCTGGCCAACGTCAACACGCCCGGTTATTCCCGCCAACGCGTGGCGATCGAAACGTCTTGGACCATTCCCTCCGAACTCGGACCGCAAGGCACCGGGGCGGACGCCGTCGCCATCGTGCAGATCCGCGACATCCTTCTCGATCGCCAGATCGTCAGCGAAACCAGCGTGCGCGGCGCCTACGAATCCAAGCAACAGGCCCTTCAATTTCTCCAGGCCGCCCTCGGCCAGCAGATCGACCGGCAGGCCACCGGCGCGGAAGGTGCCGCCGCCGCCAACGGCGTGGGCGGTCAACACGGCATCGCCGAACAGATGTCCGATCTTTTCGCCTCGTTCCAGAGCTTGTCGACCAACGTCACTTCCGTCGCGGAACGGCAGGTGCTCATCCTCAAAGCGCAAGGTCTCGCCACGCAGTTCAACCAGGTCTCCCAACGCCTGACCGACGCACGCAGTTCCCTCAACGACTCGGTCACCAGCGATGTCCAGCAAGCCAACCTGGCGCTGCACGACATTGCCCAGCTCAACGACCAGATCAGAAACCTGGAAATCGGCGGACGCGGCCAGGCCAACGACCTCCGCGATACCCGCCAGAAACGCATCGAGGACCTGGCCAAACTCGTGCCCGTCCAGACCACCACCAATCCCAATGGCACCGTCGACCTTGCCATCGACGGGGTCACGCTCGTCTCGGGATCCAAGGTGCAGGACACCCTCGAAACGTACGATGCCGGCGGAGGCCAGATGTTGGTGCGCACCGTGACCGGAGGCATGGGATTGAACATCACCGGGGGCAGCATCCAGGGCACGATCGAAACGCGCGATGTTCACCTCGCCACCCTCCAAACCAACCTCGATACCCTGGCCTCCAACCTGATCAGCGAGGTCAACGCCGTTCACGCCACCGGCTATAGTCTCAACGGCACCAGCGGACAGAATTTTTTCACCGGTTCCACCGCCGCCGACATCGGGGTTAACGATGCCCTGGTCAATGATCCTTCAGCCATCCAGGCCAGTGGAGTCGCAGGAGCGCCGGGCGATAACACCGTCGCGGTCGCCCTGGCCCAACTGGCCGACAAAAGTCTGCCCGCTCTCTCCAATCAAACCTTGCTGCAAAACTACGGCCAAACCGTGGCAGCCCTCGGCCAAAGCCTGAACAGCACCAATACCCAGCTCACCAACCAGCAAATCGTCGAGCGCATGTTGCTGCGCCAACGCGACTCGGTCAGCGGCGTCTCGATCGATGAGGAAATGACGGACCTGATTAAGTTCCAACGCGCGTTCGAAGCCTCCGCCAAGCTGATCACGACCGTCGATACCATGCTCGAAACGGTGGTGAACCTGAAACGATAATGAGAGTCACCGCCAACACCTTTCCTGACAGCCTGATCGCACAGCTCAGCTCGCTCAATCAGCGCCAAAACAAGCTCCAGACCCAGGCCGCCACCGGTCAACTCCTCAGCCTGCCCGAAGACGACCCCGCCGCCATGCGCCGCGTCCTGGACTTGCAGGCCGAAGGAAAAGCCGTCGGACAATATCAACGCAACATCAGCCGCCATCAGGAACTCGCCAGCGCCTCTTTCAGCGCCATGAAAGATTTGAAAACGGTCTCCGACCGTGTGCGCGAGATCGCCATCGCCGCCGATGGCCTCAAATCGCAGGACCAACTCAATATCTACGCCAAAGAAGTCACCGAACTGATCAAACAAGCCGCCCAGACCGTCAACGCCCGCAACCGCGGTGATTCCCTCTTCGCCGGCACCCTGACCAACCAACCCGCCTTCGTGCTGACCACCGACGCCAACGGAACCGTGACCAGCGTCGTTTACCAGGGCAACACCACCCTGCCGGAAAGCGAGATCGCCAGCGGCGTAACACTCACCGCCCAGACAGTCGGCGAAAATACTTCCGGCAGCGGCCCGCGCGGACTCATCGCAGACACCCGGGTCGGAGCTGATTTCTTCAATCACCTGATCTCGCTGCAAAACAACCTGCTCTCCGGGAATGTCTCCGCCATTGAGGCCACCGATCGGCCCAACTTGGGCAAGGACGAAGACAATTTTCTTTATCACCTCGGCTCCAACGGCGCCATCCAAGCCCGGTTGGAGGCCACCAACAACGAGGCCAAACAACGCAGCGACACGCTGGAAACGCTCGTCTCCCACGAAACCGACGCCGACCTGGCCCAGACCATCGTGCGCCTCACTCAGACGCAAACCGCCTATCAAGCGGCCTTGCAAAGCGCCGGCAAGATCCTCGGCAGTTCGCTGCTCGACTACTTGCGGTAGTTTCGGGGCGCCGACGTCGGGCTAACTCTTTCCCGCGCGCATTCGCGCGCTGCCACGCCAAGCCTTCGGCCTAGGCGCAACCCGAAGGGTTGCCAGTATGTAGCCGGGGGTTGAGGAGTGAAGCGTCAGCGGAACGACGATACCCCCGGGAAAAAGCGAAACGATCTCGACCCCGAAGGGGTCGCAGGATCGCTCTTGAAGGTTAGGCGTTGAACGTGCGTCCAGGTGAATTGATGAATTGTCGATTGACACGGGAAAATGGCAAGTCGTGTGCGACCCCTCCGGGGTCGCGTCGTTTGTGATCGTGCCCCGGGGGTATCGTCATCCCGCTCACGCGGAACTCCTCAGCCCCCGGCTACTCACTGGCAACCCTTCGGGTTGCAATGGCAACTGCTACTGCAATAAGGACACGCTAATCTCTTCCAGAGCCGCTTTTTTCTCCGGGCCTTCGATGAAGTCGAGCGAACGCAGGAAATGCTCTTTGTCTTTGTCCTTGGTCTTCTTGTCTGTGATGATCTTGGCCAGCAGCGCCGGAGCCTTGTTGGCGCGGGAACGCCAGACAATATCCCGGCCGGCGGGCGTATTCCATTGGTCCCCGACCTCAGCCAGCCAGGCGTCGAAGAATTTGTTCTCCTGCTGGTCCATGGCCAGCCCCAGGGCCTCCAAATACCATCGATCCTTGCCGTCATGCTGCCCGGCCAGCGTGGCCCACAACTTGGGGGCGTCCGGTGACGATTGATGCCGCAACGCGATGGCGCATTCACGGCGGACCTGTGCGGAGGGATCGTTGACCAACTTCTTTATAGACGGAATCACATCCAGCTTGCGTTCGCGCACGATCCGCAAGGCCGTGATGCGCAAGTCGGGGTTCGAATCGCTGATGGCCGCATCGATGTATTTCGAGCTGGACCCGGGCAGACGGGCGAGCAGAAACAAGGCCCGCGCGCGCATCCGGGCGTCGTCACCGTGCCAAAGCTTGTTCAAGGAGCTCTCCGCTTTGGGTCCCATGGACTCGAGGGCGGTCCAGGCCAGGTAACGCGTGGCTTGGTTCGGAGATTGCAGGGCGGTCACGGCACTCGCCGCGCTGTTCACGTTGAGTTTGGGGACAACTGGCTTGTTGCCTTTCGGTGCCACGCGATAGATGCGGCCGGTCATGGTTTCAAGCACGTGATCCGCCATGTTATGGCCGCCGACTCCCGCGTCGTGCCAATCGGCGATATAAAGAGCCCCGTCGGGACCCACACACACATCGGATGGACGATACCAGGAGTCGGGGCTGGTCAGGATGTCGAGCGTGGTGGCCTCATAGCCGGCGCCGCTGTTGCGGACCGGATAGGCGCGCACCACCCGCGGCCCGGCGTCGCAATGGATGATCTGGTTACGAAACGGTTCGGGCAGAAGTTTTCCTTCATAAAAGGCGATGCCCGTCGGGGAACCGTTGCCGGTCTGGAGCAGGTTCGGGACGACGCCCGGGTCGTAGAGATGCCAATGATACAGGGGCCGTTCTTCTTCCGAGGCTCCTTTCTCCTGCGCTTTCTTCCAGCCTTGCTGCCAGCCCGCCCCGGTGATTTCGTCGACGAAGCCGTAGTTGCCGAATTCCATCACATAATTGATCCGCACGCCGCGGTTGCCATCGTCGTCGTTGTCGGATTGCCAGAGGGTGCCGAAGGAATCGACGGCCACCTCATAGTTGTTGCGGAAGTTCCAGGCCAGGGATTCGACCCCGCTGCCATCCAGGTTGCAGCGAAAGACCATGCCTTGACGGTACGGTTTGCCGACGGTCTTGACGGGGTTACCGGCCAGGTCGATGACTGTTTCACTTTCGTGTGCCGGCGGTTTGCCATGCATCGGGAGGGCGAGCGGCGCGCCTTTCGGCCGGCGCAGTTCCTTCACTTCGTTGCCAAAGTTGAAGTAAAGCTTTCCATCCGGCCCGAACACGAACGCGTGCATGCAATGGTCATGATCGCCTTTGGACGTGTCTTCAAACAATAACTCGCGCTTGTCGGCCTGGCCGTCGCCGTCTGTGTCGGTCAACACAAACACGTAGGGCGACGAGGAGATGATGACCTTGTTACCCAGCACACAGATGCCCAGCGCCGTGTTCACCGTGTGATCCTGGTAAAAGACGGTTTGTTGGTCGGCCACGCCATCGTGGTTGGCGTCTTCCAACACCACGATCCGATCGCCGTCCGGCCGGAGAATCCCCCACTTCTGGAAGGTGGACCGGTAATTGGCGCCTTCGCAAACCCACACGCGGCCCTGCGCATCGACGTCCATGTCCGCCGGGTTCACCACCATCGGTTCGCACGCGAACAAACTGACTTCCAGACCGGAGCCGGGTGTCATTTTCTGCACCTCGGCCAGGGCGACATCGTGTCCGTGCGGATGGCTGGCGGGTTTATCGTCCTTGTCCTGAGCCAGGACCATCGTCGTGGAAGCCAATAAGGCGAGGACGCCGGTCGAAGCCGGGTGCGCTGGAAGGAAATAGTTCATGATGCGGCAGGGCGACACGCGCGCGAGGCGGTGTGCGGGGGTGCTGGGTTGATTGAGGTTCGGTTCGATTACTTGGACTTTGGATCCTGGTTGGCGGCGAGTTGTTCGGCGGTCACGACCGATTCGACACCGTCCTCGGGCACAGGCGCCTTGGCGATCCAGAGGATGGCGTTCAGCACCACTTTGCGCTGGTTGTCGTTGCCCCAGTTCGCATGCGTATGACCGCCGGTGAAACCGAAGCCGCGTCCGCCGCCTGAACGTTCGTAGACCCACATCATGATTTCCTGGCGGCCGCTGGCATCGACGATGTGTTGATAAGGGCCTTTGGGATAAACATAGGGGCCGGCCCGGACCTGATCGGAAGGTGTCGCGGTGAGGATCGGGGTGATCTTCGTTTTGTTTGTGCGCCAGCGCATGTTGAAATACCACTCATCCCGGTTGCTGAACGGTTTTACCCCCTGCGTGACGGGGTGTTTGGGGAAGGTCTGATAATCGGGCGACCACATCGGGTTGACCGAATAGAGATGTTCGTAGTAACCGCCGACCCATTCGAGAAACTGCGGACCGCCATTGGTGCTGGGGATTTCCACGCCGTAATGCATGAACCCCAACCCGACTCCCTTCTTGGCCAGGCCATCCAGGATTTGGGTGTGATCCGCTTGAATGGCTGGATGCCCGGCCCCGCCATCGGCGTAAATCACCACCGCATCCACCCCATCAAAAGCCGACGCCACTTGCGGCCAGCCGTTCGAATAAACCGTCACGTGCACGCCCGCGACATCCTTCAGGCAGGATTGCAAGAGCAGACAACCCGCCCGGAACTCGTGCATGCCAGGGGGATGACTGGGCTTGCCGGCAATCAGCACGATGTTCTTCGGGGCAGCTTGGCTGGTCAAAACGCAGCCCAGCAACAGCAGACTAAACAAGGGTTTCACGGAGCCGCATGTTGTCCAGCACACCGCGCGGCGTCAAGGCAGGTTAGCGGCTTCAACGCCTCGACAAAGGTGGCCGACAAAGTTTCCGACAAAGGTAGTCAACTGGCATTTGAGTCGATCTTGCAAAGAACCGTCCTTGCCTTGCAGGTCTAAGGCCCTGCCTCGTTAGACCTAGAAGGCATCTAAAGTCCGGCCCACATCCAATCCCGTCCGGCGACCAAGCTCGATCAAATACGCAGCTGTCTTCCGAATCGTCTCGGACAATGGCTCGTTCTCGGTCTGGGCCTGATGCACGGTGACCGGGCCGCGATAGCCGATCCAAGCTAGCCCTTCGAACACGGCCGCGAAATTGATTCCGCCGGCCTGCGCAATCGGGATCAACTCAAAGGCAACGGGGCCACCACACCACGTCGGCAAAGACATACGGCCGTCCGGTTTCACGAGTTGGTTCTGCAGATAGACATTGAAGATCCACGGCGCCAGCCTGCGGACGCAATCCCGCCCGTAATTCTGGCCGCACAACTCCAGGTTGGCAGCTTCAAAGATGAGACCGAAGTTCGAACGGTTAATACGCCGGAGCGTCCGTTCGATGCCCTCGACGGTCTCAAACAGGCTTTGGGTGTGGCATTGATGCGCCAGCCGGATACCGCATTCGGCGGCCTCGTCCGCCGCCTGCTGAGCCCATGGAATGTCGGCATCGTTCTTCAGCGCAACGCGGATCAAGGGCGCGCCCAGAGCCAAAGCCAAATCGAGGTACGGCTTGATGCGGCGCAGGCAATTGGGACCGCCGTCATTGTTGTAAACGATGTCAAAATCACCAGTGACCATGCTGACGGCTAGTCCGTGCCGACGAATCACGCTGGCGGCTTCCTCGATGGCGGCGGGGACGGAATGAACACCCACTTGTGATGCCCGCATGCATAAGGCCGAGTATCCGGACGCCTGCGCCAACTCTGACAACGGCTCAAGACGGATGGACGCCTGTTCCTTCGACAAAAAGCTCTCCGCACAACGCACCGAAAGCGAAAGTGTCATGACGCCGGAATTTCTCCCTCAGCAACAAAAAGCAAGCCCCGGGGTCAGGGCCGACGGATCGTCCCGTCGCGATCCCGCAAGCGGCCCCAATGCAAATCAAACGGTGGATCGTCCCGGATCGGATACTTGGCCGCCAGCGTTTCGTTGAGGTCGATGCCCAACCCGGCCTTTTCGTTGCACCACAACATGCCGTCGCGCAATTCCGGTGTGCCCGGAAAAACTTCCCGCAGCGCCTCGCTGAAAGTCGGGCACTCCTGAATGCCGAAATTCCACGTGGCCAGATCCAGGTGCAGATTGGCCGCATGGCTCACCGGCGAAGTGTCTCCTGGCCCATGCCAGGCCGTGCGCACCCGATAAAAGTCGCAAAGAGCGGCAATCTTCCGCGCAGCGGAAATGCCGCCGATCTGCGAAACATGGCAGCGGATAAAATCAATCAAACGCCCGCTGACCAGGTCCAGCCATTCGTTTGGGTTATTAAACAATTCGCCCATCGCGATGGGGGTGGCGGATTGTTGACGCAGAACTTTGAAGTAGCCCACATCCTCGGGCGCGAAAGGGTCTTCGAGAAAGAACAGCCGGTAAGGCTCCAGTTCCTTGGCCAGCCCAATCGCGTCGATCGGCGCCAGCCGCTCATGCATGTCGTGCAGCAATTCGATGTCGTCACCGAGTTGTTCGCGCAGATATTTAAAGAGCTTGGGCACAGACCGCCGATAAGCGGCTGGCTCGAACATTTCGCCACGAAAATGGCCCTCGCCGGTCAGCTTGGCTTCGGCCACGTTGGTCACGGAACCAGCGGTGGCGCCGGCGCCGGCGCCCACCCCAGCGCCATAAGACGCCTGGCCTTCCACTCCGACCTGCGCCCGGATGTAACGCGCGCCTTGCGCCATAAACTGGCGCGCGCGTTCCGCGACCTCCTCCGGAGTGCGGCCGGCCGCGTGACGATAGACCGGCACGGCGGTGCGACATTTGCCGCCCAACAACTGATAGACCGGCATCGCGGCGCGTTTCCCCTTGATGTCCCAGAGGGCGGCATCGACCCCGCTCAACGCGTTCATCAGCACCGGGCCATTGCGCCAATAGGAGCTTTGATACATCGCCTGCCAAAGATCCTCGATGTTGTCCGGATCCTTGCCGGCCAAGAACGGCGCCAGATACTCCTGCACCGCCGTCACCACCGTGCGGATGCGTTGGGTAAAGGTTGCGCAACCAAGTCCGTAGAGCCCAGGCTCGCTCGTCTCGACCTTCACCACGCACAACCGGATGCGCGCCGGCGCCGTCAGGATGGCTTTTACTCTGGTGATTTTGATCGGCGAAAGCTTCGGAGTCGGCGCGGTGGCCAGCGTCGCCGCCTCGGCGCCCAAAACACGCCGGCCCCCGCCCAGGGTCAACCCCGCCAGCGCCGCCCCCTGGCTCAGGGTCTGGAAGAAG
Source organism: Verrucomicrobiia bacterium (assembly GCA_035577805.1). GTDB lineage: Bacteria > Verrucomicrobiota > Verrucomicrobiia > Limisphaerales > JADJPG01 > DATLUX01. Next base: position 1,001 of record DATLUX010000065.1, on the reverse strand, counting down.
TTTCGTCGATTCATAACAGGACCTCGCAAGAACAAAACCGGGATGACCTAACACTGCGCCGCAACGCGACCGATGTAAAGCCTCGGGACTTTCCAGTGCGGAAGGCGGAGTGCGAGTGCGGAACGGACCAAGGAACAAGAACAGCAACATCTGCATCTGCGGAAATCTGTGTTCTCTCCGCCGATGTTCCTGTTCGTTCACTCCGCATTCCGCACTCCGCACTCCGCACTGGAACGGTTCCTTTGCGCTTTGAGAGAAGCACCTGCTTTGCTTTACTGCCTGCCGCGATGACACTACGAACGCTGATCGGACGCAGCCTGCGTTTTCATTGGCGCGGGCAGGTGGGGGTGGTGTTGGGCGCGGCGATTGGCAGTGCGGCGCTGATCGGGGCGTTGGTGGTGGGCGATTCGGTGCGTCAGAGCCTGCGCGACCTGGCGTTGCAGCGCCTGGGCGGCATTGATTTCGCCATGGACACCGGGGATCGCCTGTTTCGGGCGCGCCTGGCGGAGATGCTCAGCGCCACGTTACTGAGCGGATCGGACCGGGCTTCCTGGTGGCCCACTACGGCGTGGCCGATCTCACCCAACCCCCAAGTGACGGTCACGAAGATTTCCAGCAACCGGTTCATTATCGTCACGAACCAATTCAGCCTTCCGGCTGGAGCCGGTCTGCCGGGGCGCACTAATATCGTCGTCACGATCAGTGAGGCGCTCAGACTGGCCGCCACCGCCGGCAACGAGGCCGGCGAGGCCCGGGCCAATCAAGTTCAGCTGCTGGGGGTGAATCCCAACTTTGCGTTGCTGGCCGGAGCGGCTGTGTTTTCCAACCTGGGCCCGGATGAGGTCGTCTTAAATCGTTCGCTGGCTCAGCAACTGCGTGCGGATCGAGGAGACACAGTGATCGTGCGCGCCCGCAAGCCGGAGGCGCTCGGGACCGACTCCCCGATTACGCCCACCGAGAACTCGGTGGCCGTCCTGCGGTTAAGAGTGCGGGATGTGCTG
>DATLUX010000064.1:0-5861 GCA_035577805.1 Verrucomicrobiia bacterium | reverse complement strand
ACGCATTGGGACCATGAACCCACCAATCTGACGTAGCAGCCGAGGTAACGAGGCTCTGATCTTTTTTCCGACGAACGCGTTGGGGTAGAGTGAGCCTCCTGACGTCGGCTGCTACGGAGGGGAAGGTTCATGGGTAGCTTCCACCTGCACATCATGTGCACGAACATTGGGGCCATGAACTTCCACTGAAAACTGCCCCCCCAGCCCCTCTCCCACTCGCCTCGGCGAAGCCTCCGGCGTAGCCAGGGTCGGATGGGAGAGGGTGGCCGCAAGGCCGGGTGAGGGTAGGTTCATGGAAAGAACGAACGGCGGTCACAGACCGCCGCTACAGTAGGCGGTGTATCTTGGAAGCGTCCCTGGAGAGCGGGCTTCAGAGCTTCAGCCGGCTTCAAGTTGGGAATCGGAGCAAGCGCTTGCAACTCCCACCGCGGCCGACCCGCCGGACATTGAAGCGGCGTAAACGCCGCGCTCCCTCGCGCGGGCCGTCCGCCTGCCAGGAGCGAACGGCCTGCACTTGATTGCGCCAACTTATGGCGCAAGCTTTTCACTCAGCCAGCGCTGGGCTTGTTTGAACGAATCTTTGACTTCGTCGTAGCCCTTTTTGATGCCGGCCTTCACCTCTTCCCAGGTTGACTCGGTGGCGTTGGGCACGCCGTCGAGTTTCTCACCCAGGCGCGCAACTTTTTCGCGCAGTTCCTGTAGTTTCGCTTGAGCTTCTGCCTTGGCCGCCGCGCTCGAGCTGTTGACTTTGGCCGAGAGTTGATCCAATTGCTTGTTTAGCTCCGCCAGTTCAGTGCGAATGTTGGCCGCATATTCCGCCCGTTGCGCATAGGCGTAATCGCGGGTGGCGTCGATGGCTTCTTTGGTTTCCTTTTTGGCGCGGTCCAATTGCGCGGCGGTGTTGCGTTTGGCTTCGTCAACCGAGGGAACATCGGTCTCCTGCTTGCAACCGACGATCGTGGCGGCGAGAACGACCATGGCGAGGTGGGTGCGTTTCATATTAAAATTAACGTGCTGTGGTCCGGTGGGACCGGGTGTTTCTTTTTTATCGCTGTTAGATAGCATTGCAAAACAGGTGCCAGCCGACCCTCAGGGCGTAACTGCTTGAGCGGACGGATGGCTCCTGTTGCGGGCCGGGTGCGGCAGTTGCAGTTTGCATGGACCATGCCCGCGCTACCTGCGCCCTGCACGACCTCGCGCGCGGGTCTGCTCAGATGCCGAATTTGCGGCGTTTGCGGTAAAGCGTGGCCTGGTCGATGCCGAGTTGCTCGGCGGCTTCGCGGACGTTGCCGATGCGCGTGAGAATTTTGCGAATGTGCGCTTCCTCCAATCGCTCCAAGGAGACCATGGTGCCGACCTCAACATCCGGATTGGTGGCGGCGATGTTGGCGAGGTGCATTTCAGGAGGCAGATCGCGCACGTGAATGCGATCTTCCTGCGCCAGGATCACGGCGCGTTCAATGACATTGCGCATTTCCCTAAGGTTGCCTGGCCACGGGTAGGACCGCAGACAAACCCGCGCCTCATCCGTCAGGGCCACGGCTGCTTTTCCGCACTGAGCGGCGAGGCAGTCCGCGAAATGTTCGGCCAACCGCATCAGATCAGTAGGCCGCTTGCGCAACGGCGGTATCTCGACCATGACCGAGTTCAGTCGATAATACAGGTCATCGCGAAAGAGCCGGTCATTTAATCGTCGCGTCAGATCCCGGTTGGTGGCGGCGATGACCCGCACGACAGCGGTGCGTGTCAGATTCTCGCCCAATCGCTCGTATTCGCGCTCCTGGAGCAAGCGCAGGAGTTTCGGCTGCAATTCCAAAGGAAGGTCCCCAATTTCATCCAGAAACAGAGTGCCCCCTTCGGCCGCTTTCACTTTGCCCCAACGATCTTTTATCGCCCCGGTAAAACTTCCTCGGACATGCCCGAATAGTTCGCTTTCCAGCAATTCCCGCGACAGGCTTGGGCAACTGACCGTTACGAATGGCTGATCGGCCAGGTGACTTCGCTCATGAACCAGGCGGGCAATCGCGCTCTTGCCGGTGCCGCTTTCTCCCACGATCAACAGCGAGGCCGGAGTCGCACTCGCGCGGCTCAGGACTTCCATGGCCTGGCGCATGGGCGGATCAGAAAAATCAAACAGCAACGAGACATCGTTCAACCGCGCGGTGGTGACTTCGCCTTCGAGTCGTTCGATGCGCTCTCCGATCCTGCGCAAGCGATGCAGGCGAGCCGCCATGGAAAGAAATTGTTCGCGCCGGAACGGTTTCTCCAAAAAATCTGCGGCGCCCCGTTGCATGGCCTCCACGGCCGTTCGGATTGTGCCCTGCGCGCTCAGGATCACCACGGCCACCTGAGGATGGGCTAGTTGAATCTGATCCAGGAGATCCAACCCGCTCGAATTCAGATTCGCGTCCAGCAGAACCGCGTCATAGGACTGCTGCTGCAGCGCCGTCAGGCATTCCTCCCCCGAGACGGCTCCGGAAACACCGTGGCCCTCTGCTTCAATCAAGACGCAGGTGGCCTGGCGGATGAGTTGGTCGGCATCGGCGATCAGGAACTTCATGCACCTTAACCGCAGTTGCACTTTTGGTGCCATGCCTTGCTTTATGCGAATCCGCGCCGGATCGGTTGCGCCCGGAACCGGGGCGTCCAGGGCACAAAAGGGTGCCTGGCGCTGCGGTGGAACGGCCGGGCGCTCTTTATGCACGGTCAGGCGTGCGAAGTGCAATCCGGGTTCCAGACCAGCGGGCGCTTCTCGGAAACGTCGCCGATCGGGCGACGACTGGCATGCCTCCTGCAAAAGGATTCCTCATTGATGATAAGACATATGACATTGCGGATGCGGCGATAACTTCCGGATCGGCACCGCAACCCAACCTGTTTGCCACATGAAAGCTCCCAAACCTTGTCCTCCGAGCGCCTGGATCACCGTGGCGTCATTCCACACGCTCGCCGCCGCCCAGGGCCTCACTCAATTCCTCCGCGGTGAAGGCATCGCGGCCGAAGTTCAGGATGAACGGCGGCTGCAAAAGCGCTGGTTTTTCGTGCGAAACCCCCGGGCGGGCGTGCACGTGCGCGTGCCGGAGCCGGCTTATCATTATGCCCAGAATTGTCTGCAGATGGACCCAACCACGGCCGAACGCTGCCTGCGACAGGCTGTTCACTGTCCATCTTGTGGATCCAGTCGCGTGCAATTCCCGCAGATGACCCGGAAAAACATCTTGCCGACCCTGGTGGCGCAGGTGCTGATGCTGACTGGCTTCATGGAACAAGAATACTTTTGTGAAGCCTGCCATTACACCTGGAGACCGGGGGCCAGGAGACACCGGGCTCTGCGGACCGTGAAGGTGAAGGTGAAGGTCAGACCGCGATCGGCCTGATTCGTTGTTCGTTCGCGAAGAAGGCGCGACACTGGCTGGTTTGGACTTTAGCGCGTCCGCGCCGCGCGATAGAACCGCTGCGGATGCTCCGCGGCCGTCGGATCAATGAAGGAACCGACCCCGGTCGGCTCCTGAACGGTGCCGAGCGAGCTCCAGGTAACCAAGTCATCGGAAGCTTCAATTTGATACGCCGCATTTGGTGATCCGGTTACCCACAGCCGGCGACCTCCGGAACCCGCCGTGCGAATGATGGTCAGCACAGGCTGATCCAATGTTTCAGCCGCGGCCGAAAACCCGCCGGTGGGAAGCGCGGTATTCATGTCCGTCTGGATCTCCGTCGCGCTGAGGGCCCGATTATACACACGTACTTCGTCGATTAACCCTTGGAATGGTTGGCCTAGCACGGTGTCGCTGCCGATCTCCAGCGGATTGGCGGAGGTCAAGATCAACCCCGTTTGTCCCCGGGACGCCACTTGGGTGCCGTTCAAATAGAGCCTCAAGGTTGTCCCGTCAGACGTCCCTGCCAGGTGCGACCACGTGTTCTCAGTCAGGACATTAACCCACGTGACATCTGCATTCGCACCGCCAAACGTGCCGCCCACCGCTGGTTTGCCGTTGCCGGTGGAGGTCGTGGCCGCCAGATAATAATTAGCGTTGCCTTTGTAGATGACGTCCCGCCAGCTCTTGCTCACCACGGAGGGGTTCACCCAGGCCTCCAGCGTCATCCCGTTCGTTAAACGAAGCGATGGTGCGTCAGGAATTGTGACGCGCGAATTGCTTCCATTAAAGACGAGGGCGTTTCCATATTTGCCGTTCGTGCTCCAGGTAGTGTTGCTGACTGTGCCTGTATTTCCTCGACCAGAGCCATCGGCAACGGTTGGGCCGCTGCCTTCGTTAAAGGAGTAGGCCGCCACCAACCCAGGGCTGGTCGGGGGAATCACCGTTAACACAAACGAAGAGCCGGCGCTGTTGGTGCCGTCGCTGACCGTGACGGTGATGGTGGCGGTGCCCGATTGACCGGCAGCCGGTGTGACGGTGACGGTACGATTGGCGCCCGAACCGCCCAAGACAATGTTGGCGTTGGGCACCAGGGTTGGGTTGGAAGAGCTGCCGCTGACCGAGAGGTTGCCGGCAGCGGTCTCGACATCGGCCACGGTGAAAGTGAGCGGAGGGGTGGACGTGTTGGCTGGGATGGTTTGATTGGCCAGGCTGGTGATGGTGGGCACATCGTTGACCGGAGTAACGGTTAAGACAAAGCTGGTGCCGGTGGTCAGGGCTCCATCGCTGACGGTCAGAGTGAGAGTGGCGGTGCCGTTTTGGTTGGTAGCCGGCAGCACAGTGACAGTGCGGTTGGCGCCTGAACCGCCAAAGATCATGTTGGCGCTGGGCACCAGAGTTGGGTTGGAGGAACTGCCGCTGACGACGAGACTGGCCGGGGAGCTCTCGGCATCACTCACTGTAAACGCGATGGCCGCCGTGGAGGTGTCTTCGTTGATTGTCTGATTGCTCACAGCCGAGATGGTGGGGGCGGTATTGACTAGCGGAGTCACGGTCAACACGAAGGAAGTGTTGGCGCTGTTGGTGCCGTCGCTGACGGTGACGTTGATGGTGGCGGTGCCCGATTGGCCTGCAGCCGGTGTGACGGTGACGGTACGATTGGCGCCCGAGCCCCCAAAGACAATGTTGGCGTTGGGCACCAGGGTTGGGTTGGAGGAGCTGCCGCTGACGACGAGACTGGCCGGAGAGCTCTCGGCATCACCCACTGTAAACGCGATGGCCGCGGTGGAGGTGTCTTCGTTGATTGTCTGATTGCTGACAGCCGAGATGGTGGGAGCAGTGTTTTGCGCTGCGCCGATGGCGGTGTTCATATCGGTTTGAATCTCCGCCGCGCTGAGGGCTCGATTATAGACGCGCACCTCATCGATCTGGCCCTGGAAAGTTTGCCCAAAAATGCTGTCGCCCCCGATCTGCAGGGGGTTGGTTGAGGTTTGGATCAGGCCAGGCTGAGTGAGAGTGCTGACCTGCAGGCCGTTGACGTACAAGCGCAAGGTGGTGCCGTCATAAGTGCCGGCCAGATGTGACCAGGTATTGACGGCCAGCACCGCGGTTCCGTAGAGGTTGACATTGACGGCATTGAAGGTGCCCCCCACCGCTGGGCGACCCGAGCCGTTGGAGGTGGTGGCCATGAGATAATAGATGTCGTTGCCCTTGTAGATGACATCCCGCCAGGCGCTGCTGACGGTCGTGGGATTGACCCAAGCTTCCAGGGTCATGGCATTGGTCAACCGCAGCGAAGGGGCATCGGCAATGGTGACCCGGGCGGTGGTTCCGCTGAAGGACAGGGCGCTGCCGTACTTGCCAGCCGCGTTCCAGGTCGTGGTGCTGCTGAGGCTGCCGCCATTGCCATTGCCGGAGAGATCGGCGACGGTCGTGCCGCTGCCTTCGTTAAAGGAGTAGGCCGCGACCAAGCCGGGGCTGGTCGGG
>DATLUX010000063.1:0-15358 GCA_035577805.1 Verrucomicrobiia bacterium | reverse complement strand
GTGACAACCGCCGAGAACAAGCTCGAGCGGGTTTTCGCCAGCCTGGATGAGGAGGGTTACACCATTATTCCCCCGTCCGGCAAGTTGCGGGACGTGATTGAACAGCTGCCGCATATCATCGACACCCTCGGATGCCGGATTCTGCATTTGCTGCCGATTACCCCGACACCCACGACTTACGCGCGGTTTGGACGCTTTGGCAGTCCGTATGCCGTGCAGGATTTTCTGGCGATTGATCCGGCGTTGGTCGTGTTCGACCAGCGCACCAACGGGGTGGATCAATTCTGCGAATTGGCGGCCGCCGTGCACGCCCGCGGGGCGCGCCTGTTTCTCGACGTGGTCATCAATCATACCGGTTGGGGCAGTTCTCTGCAGGAACAACATCCCGAATGGTTCGTCCGTGACGCCAAAGGCTCGTTCGTTTCGCCGGGGGCCTGGGGAGTGGTTTGGGAGGACCTGGCGGAGTTGGACCATCGCAATCCCGCTCTTTGGGAACATGTGGCGGAGGTTTTCCTGGAATGGTGCCGGCGCGGGGTGGACGGTTTTCGCTGCGATGCCGGCTACAAGATTCCAGCGCCGGCCTGGCGATACATTACAACGCGCGTGCAGGAGGAATTTCCGGACACCATTTTTCTGCTCGAAGGTCTCGGCGGTTCCTGGGACGCCACCGAATCGCTGCTGACGGAAGGCGGCATGCAATGGGCCTATTCGGAGTTGTTCCAAAACTATTCACGCGAACAGGTGTCGAGTTATCTCGACTACGCGCTGCGCCAAAGCCGGCGCGTGGGGGTCTACGTTCATTACAGTGAAACTCACGACAACGATCGCCTGGCCAAACAAGGGCGTGAATGGTCGTTGCTGCGCAACCGGCTTTGTGCGCTCACCAGCGTGAGCGGTGCTTTCGGTTTCACCTGCGGCGTGGAATGGCTGGCCCCTGAACAATTGCGGGTCCATCAAAGCCGCGGGCTGGCCTGGGGGAATCCTGCGAACATCGTGCCCGAGTTGGCCCGATTGAACCGGTTGCTGGCGGAGCACCCTTGCTTTTTTGACAACGCCACTCTCACCCGCTTAAGCCAGCCCAACGATGATATCTACGCGTTGAGCCGGGTCTCGGGCGAAGGCCCGGACCGTGTGCTGGTGCTCGTGAACATCGACTTGAAGGCGCGGCGCACTTTTCGTTTGGAACGAGCCTTGTTCGAAAAACTGGGCTCGCCTCGGATCGATCTGCTCGGCGGCACCGGGCCGGTTCTGCAGGAGCTGCCCGACGGTAAGATCGAATTCACGCTCGCGCCCGCAGCCGCCTGTTGCCTCGCGCCCAATACTGTCCCACGCGGACTCAGTGGCGATCGTTATCGGGAAGCGCGGGCGCAATGTGCCTGGGCCATTAGCTTGATTAGCCGCCGGATCCGCGTGCGCGATATCAGCCCGTTCGATTGGCGCGAGCTGGCCCGCCTGGTCGAAGCCGGCCCCGCCGCCTTTCTTGGCGCGGTCAGTAATCTCGACTCCGCCCGGGTCAAGGAGGATGTGGTGGCCGCTCTTCAGCAAGCTCTCGCGCAGAATCATTTCCCGCCTGTGGTCACGTGGGATCTGTTGTCCCGACATCGCATCACCACGGTGCCACAAGATCATTGGCTCTTGGTGGAGGACACCGCCCCGTTCCGTGTCATGCTCAAAACCAGCGCGGAACAACCGCCCCAACACGCGCAATCCCTCCGCGTGGGCCCACAGCAGGTCACGGCCTTCTTGCCCGGCCAGGCCGTCGGCGATGCCGGATTGACGGTGGAACGTTACGGCCTGGCGACCACCGCCCTGAGCGCAGCAGTCCGTTTCGTCGCGGATCCCGCGGCAATATCCAAACGCGCTTCCGAAGGCGCCGCGTCCCCAAGGGACTCGAAACCTCCCACGAACGAGTTGGTTCTGTTCACCAACGGCCGCGGGGGGATGGCGCGTCTTCAGGTCGATTTGGGCGCCATTCATTCCAAATACGATTGTCTCCTGGGCGCCAACTTCCATGACAGCCTCCCCGTGGACCGGCATGTGTTCGCCAAACGCGCGCGCGCCTGGATTAATGCGGACGGGTTCATCACGGCGCTCGATGCGCAGAATCTCATCGAGTTTACCCCGGGTCCGCCGGCCCGCTGGCGTTTCGTGGCCAGCGCCGGCGACGATCGCGCCGTCGAGATCGTGCTTACCGCCGATATGCTGGCCGGACTTAACACCACCGTCCTGCGTTTCCATCGGCCCAACAACCCCGCGCCGATCGGACGCGAGCTCGATCCGGCCTGCCGGGTCTCGCTGACTGTGCGAGTGGATATCGAGGATCGCAACTTCCATTCGGAAACCCACCACAACGGCGGCGCCGAACAGCATTTCGTCACGCATACGCAGGCACTGGCAGCGGCGCCTGGGTTCGCGTTCCGCCCCGCTTCCGACCGCCAACTGCGAGTCTTCAGCGATGACGGAGTCTACCATTCGCAAGTGGAATGGTGCGATGGTTTGCCTCACGACATCGAGAAAAGCCGCGGCCAGGAGAGTTACGGCGACGCTTTCAGTCCGGGTTGGTTCGAGCTGCCCATCGTCAAGGGACAGGAAGTGACCTTGATCATCACGGCTGATCCGGTCGACCCGGACCCTGCCAACGTGACGACCGCTTTCGCCGCGCGCCAGCAGGCCAACGAACACCTGCTCACGGCCGCCGCGTTGGTGGCCGGAGACAGCTTCGGCCGTCAGCTCGCTCTGGCCATCCAGGCGTTTGTCGTGCGACGCGGCCAGGAGAAAACCGTCATCGCCGGGTATCCCTGGTTCCTCGATTGGGGGCGGGACTCCTTGATCTGCGCGCGCGGCTTGCTCGCGGCCGGGTTGGTCGACGAAGTAAGACAGTTGTTGAAAGTCTTCGGCCGTTTTGAGGATCGCGGCACGCTGCCCAACACGATTCACGGCGAGGATGCCTCCAATCGCGATACCACCGACGCACCGCTCTGGTACGGCGTGGTGGCGGAGGACCTGGCTGAACTTGATCCTGGTCTTTACACCACCGCTGTCGACGGACGCGGCCGAACCATCGCGGACGTTTTGCGCAGCATCGCCACCGGCTACCGAAACGGCACCCCCAATGGCATCCGGCTCGATCCTGGCTCCGGTTTGATTTGGAGTCCGAGCCATTTCACCTGGATGGACACCAATTATCCGGCCGGCACCCCGCGCGAAGGGTATCCGGTGGAGATTCAGGTCTTATGGATCCGTTTGTTGCGCCAGTTGGCACGTCTGCCTTCGGCCCATGAATCTTGGGCGGCTCTGGCTGACCTGGCGCAACGATCGCTGCTCGAGTTTTTCTGGCTGGAGCAAGAACAACGCCTCGCTGACCTGCTCATCGCCGGCCCGGGGCAAGCAGCGGCGGGAGCCGTCGCCGATACCGCCCTGCGCAGCAACGCCCTCTTCGCCGTCAGCCTGGGTCCGCTTAGCGGCTTGCGCGCCCGCCAGACGGTGGACGCGGCCTTGCGTTATCTCGTGGTGCCGGGCGCCTTGCGATCCCTGGCCCCCTTGCCGGTCTCCCCGCCGCTCCCCATTCATGGAGCGCAAGGACAACTGCTCAATGATCCGACGCAGCCTTACTGGGGCCGCTACGAAGGGGACGAAGACACCCGGCGCAAGCCGGCGTATCACAACGGCACGGCTTGGACTTGGACGTTCCCCGTGTTTTGCGAGGCGCTGGCCCGAGCCTGGGACTTCGATCCCGCGGCCATCGCCGCCGCGCGTGCGTACCTCGGCAGCATGGAGCGACTCTTGCAAGAGGGTTGCCTCGGCCAACTCCCGGAGATCATCGACGGCGATGCGCCTCATACGCAACGCGGCTGTGATGCCCAGGCCTGGGCCGCTACCGAGGCATTGCGCGTGTGGAAGATTCTCCAACGCCCTTGAACGCGAATCGTTGCTCTTGCCCATGCCCATGCCCACGCCCACCGCGGACCTGATCGCCCACCGCGGCGCTTCCTTCGACGCCCCGGAGAATACCTTGGCCTCCATTCAACTCGCCTGGAAACAGCAGGCCGACGCCGTCGAGATTGATGTTCAATTCACCAAGGACGGACAGCTTGTTGTCATCCATGACGACAATACCCACCGCACCGCCGGCCTCCGCAAAAAAGTCGCCGCTCAAACCCTGGCCGAACTGCAAACCCTCGACGTCGGCCGCTGGAAACATCCCCGCTGGACCGGCGAACGCATCGCCACGTTGCGCGAGGCTTTTGCCGCCATCCCTGCCGGCAAACGGTTGTTTGTCGAGATTAAGTGCGGACCCGAATGTATTCCGCGTTTCCTGGAAGATTATCGACAGTCAAAGTTGAAGCCGGAACAGGTTGTGCCCATCGGGTTCTCCTTGGAAACAATGCGCCGGCTTAAGCAGGCCTTGCCGGAATTGGAAGTGTATTGGGCGGTCGAATTCAAACGAACGCTCCAAGGCTGGTCTCCAGCGGCCAAGCGTCTCATCGAGCAAGTCAAGGCGGCCGGACTCCAGGGATTGGATGTGAGCGGGCGCGGACCTGTGAATGCGTCGTTTACACGAGAGGTGCATGCGGCCGGACTGAAGCTCTACATCTGGACAGTGGACTCTCCTGCGCTCGCCCGAAAACTCCGCGACGCCGGCGTGGACGGACTGACCACCAACAAGCCCGGCTGGCTGCGCGAACAACTGGCGGGGCCCTCCGAACACGTTCCATGAATCGCCAGGGCCGCGCGAAAGAGCTTCTCTGATTATTTTTCTTTCGTGAAAACTATCGACCGACCGCCGCGTTTTAGGATCATCTGGTTTTTCGCGGCGTCGAACTCGAAAACGAGCCGCCCGCCGAAGAGTTGAAATTTATCCTGCGCCGTCGCTTCGAGCGCGGCAGCGTTTTCACTGCCCGGCTGAACGAAGAGCGTCCCGCCGTCCCTCGTGATGGTCCATTTCTTGGGGGCCTCGGGGTTGGAATAAACGCCGACGTATTGGTCCAGGACTTCCGGACTTACGGCGATCGTTTGGAAGGCGGGAATCTCGAACGGTTTACCGTAGTAGATGTCGATCACGCCGGTGACAATGTCCTTGACCGGATGAACCTTCGCGTTGGTGGTGTAGGCGACCACAAGCTTTTCTTCCGGCTGGTAAGCCAGCCACGACCCGTAGTTGTCGCCGCCGCCGGTGTTCCCGTAGAAGGTCTTGCCGGCGAACGTGAAGGTCACCATTCCGAGCCCCTCGTCGTCCCTCATCGTTTTCATCTGATTGACGCTGTCCTGAGAAATCAATTTCAGGTCGAAGAGCGACTGAATGAATTTGGCCATGTCCCCGGGGGTTGAAATAAGCTGGAACCCGATGCTCGGATGGGTTTCAAAACTCTGTTTCCAGTCGCTGCCGGTATTGATATAGGTCAGAGCTTCGCCTTTGTTCACATCGATGTGTCCGGTAGCGATGTATGTATCCTTGAGCCCGATCTTGGAGTTGATTCGTTCCTCAAGAGCCTGGTCGTAGGATTTGCCGGTTAGCTTTTCAAGGATAAGGCCCAAAAGGAAATAGCCGGAATTGCTGTAGGAATTCTTCGTGTCCGGCTCGAATTCAGGGGCGCCTTTGACGATCAGCGCGAGCATTTCGTCCTTGGTTACCGGTGCTCCAGGTTTCCAGGTTGCCTGATCGCGCCTTACGTTCGGGATGCCGCTCCGATGCGAGAGGATTTGCCGGATGGTAATTTTCCGGGCGTTTGGAACCTGCGGGAAGAACTTGTCGAGGGTGTCGGTCAGCTTCAGTTTTCCTTCCTCGACAAGCTGCAGGATCATCACGGCGGTGAACGTTTTTGTGATCGAAGCGATCCGGAATCGGCTCGCCGCCGTCAAAGGCTTCTTCGCGGTTGCATCGACCTGGGCATAACCGATGGCGCGGGTGTAAACAACCTTGTCGTCTTTGGCGATGGTCAGGCTGCCCATGGCCTTTTTCTTTTCGGCGAGCCGCTCGAAGAACAGGTCGAGTTTGGCTTTGTCCAGCGTCTGGGCATAGCCTGTGGTGAACAAGAAGAGTGTCAGTAAGGTTGCGAATAATATTTTGATTTTCATAAAAGCCTCTCTGCTTGTGGATGTGTATGGGGATGGCATGTCAGATGTATCGGAACAGCGGCGGAAAGAGGATTACGACCAACACCGCCCACGCGCCGAAGAGAAGAGCCCGATTGTTCGCCGATCATTGATTTCCCGACTTCGGAGAAGTCCTTGTCTCGAATAGGCAATTCGACTGGCTCAATCTCTCCCACTCCGACCAATCCTGGTTTTCTGGTTCAGCGCGATTTGAGCTCTTGGAAAAGCCACGCCCGCGCGTGGGCCCAGTAGTTATCGGCGGTTCGAGGCGAAATGCCGAGGACCTCTGCGGCTTGATCGAGGGTCATGCCGACGAAGTAACGCAGCTTTACCAGCTCCGCTTCGGCCTTGTCGTGAGCGGCGAGTTTATCGAGGGCGTCGTTCACGGCCAGCAATTGATCGTCGTCGCTGGTCAGGGCAAGTTCCGCCTGCTCAAAAGCGACCTGTTTTTGGCCGCCTCCGTGACGAAGCGTGCTTTTCCGTCGAGCATTGTCGATCAGAATGCGGCGCATCGCCTCGGCCGCCGCCGCAAAGAAATGAGCGCGGCTCTTGAACGACGGGTTTTGCTCACCCACCAAACGCATCCAGGCCTCGTGAACCAACGCCGTGGGCTGGAGGGTCTGGCCGGGCGCCTCGTTGGCCATCTTGTGTGCCGCCAGTTTGCGCAACTCCTCGTAGACCAGCGGGAGCAGTTTGTCCGCGGAGCTTGTCTCCCCTTGCTCAATGGCGGACAGGAGCTTCGTGACATCGCTCACCCCTGATCCGTTATCAGATTCGGCCCTGCCGGGACAATTAGATTAATTAGATTATCGCGAATGAATGGGGCTCCCGCCGTTGGGCGGCACAGGGTATAGACTACTTGGCGGCCGGGTCGGCTGGTTGTTTCCTCCATTGGGCAGCCTGGTCAGGACGATTTGTGGCCTCGTAGAGTTGAACCAGGCGCTCCCGAGCCTCCTCCAGCCGCGGTCGGGCCTCAGACGGCATCTTGGCCTGACGCTGCTTCATCCCCTCGTATCCGGAGCGTAACAATGGTTCAGCCTCGGCATACTTCTTCTGTCCGAGAAGGGCGCCGCCCAATAAACTCCGGGTGCCGAAAGTCCGCCAATCATCGGCAAGTTTACTTTCGCGGATGGTCAGGCATTCGCGCGCCACCGGCTCGGCCTCACTGAAGTCTCCTTGTTTGAGCAGAGCGATGGTTAAGTGGGCCATGACCGCAGCCAATTCCGGATCTTCGGGTGCCAGTCGACGGCGAGACTCTTCCAGTTGCTCGCGCAGCAACGGCGCCAGCGCTATAAAGTCCTCCTGATCCATCAGCACGTCGGCCAGTACGGCGAAGGCGTGTTCCCGCTCTGCTGATGACCAATTGGGATGTCGCCGATAGCCGGCCGCGGCCTGTTCCGCCAGCAACCGGGCTTCGCTCAGCTCCTTCCGTTCGAGAAGCACTTCGGCCAGGTGATGCTGCAGCACCGCCAGATAGGAGATGTCTTCGGACGAGCCGAGGGCGGATTCCTTTTGGACGGAGATAAGTTCCTGGCGAAGCTCTGCCTCAAGCGCGGCGAGATCCCCGAGGTCCGCCAGCACGTTGCCCAGCACCTGGAAAGCATGTTGTCGCTCGCCGGATGGCCAATCGGGGTGGCTCCGATGCAAAGCCACGGCCTCTTCCGCCAGCGGCCGTGCCTCTGCCAGCGCTTTTCGCTCGAGCAGCGCCTCCGCGAGGTGATGCAGGATCAGGGCAACATCGGGGCCTCCCCCGGAAGGGATCTTGGCGGCTTCTGTTCGGAGGCGGAGGAGGTCTTCGCCAAGCCAGCGCTCCGCTTCGAGGTTTTTACCCTCGCGAACCAATCCACTTGCCTCTCGGACGAATGTAATACGGTCTCGATAGGGAGAATTGTTTTCATACAGCTTGCGCCGAGAGGCGTAGTCCTCTTTCTCCTTCTTGGTTGGCAAGAGAGCGATTGCCTCTTGTTGAACGCTGACGGCGTTGGCGAAGCTGCCTAGCTCTGCATTCGCTGCAGCCAGCGTGTCCAGGTAGATGGCATTTGTCCGCTCCGTGGCGGCCACCGCTCGTTCCGCGAGCCGCAACGCCTTCTGTCCATCGCGCTGCGAAGGGTCAGGGTGGGTGGCAAAGCGCCAGGCGCTGGAGTTGGCGTTGGCGGCCTGGGTGGCGTCGGTATCCGGGCCGGGTTCAGCAAACGCTGTCGCCTCCGCGCCGCGGTTTGCCCGCCAAAGGCGAATGAATCCCGCCGTGCTCCCCGCCGCCAAGGTCTTGCCATCATGGGAAAAGGCTACGCCGCTAATCGCATCTTTAAACCCTCGCAGTGTCATTCGTTCCTGGCCGGTAGCCACGTCCCAAAGCCGAACCGTTTGGTCTTCGCTGCCTGTGGCAATGGTGCGGCCGTCCGGCGAAAAATCCAGCGCCCGGATCCTGGCGGTATGTCCCTTGAGAATTGCGTCTGGCTGGCCCCGTTCAATGTTCCAAATCTTGGCCGCGCCAGATTCACTAGCCGTGGCCAGCGATTTCCCATCCGGCGCAAACGCCAAAGCCAAGACCTCCGTATAGCCTCGTTCCACTGGGAACCCGAGCTCCTGCCGCCCGGTCAGCGCGTCGAAGAAATCAACGCGGTAGTGCCGAATCATCGCGGCGATCGTTCTATCGTCAGGCGAAAATGCCAAAGCGCTGATGCCCGCACTCGTTGTTTTTGTCTCCCAGAGCAAATTCAGTTGGGCATGGCAATCCCATGCTTTGAGGACGGGGTCCCGCGACGAGCAGGTGGTGAGGATTCGACCGTCGGAGGAGAAAGAAAGAGAGGCAACCTCGGAAGTATGTCCCTGGCTCATGGCCAACAACTGCCCTCGGACACGATCCCAAAGCCTGATGGTTCCATGAGCATCACCAGTGGCAAGGAGTTTGCCGTCCCGCGACAGCGCCCCCCGTCCATCCGCGCCAGGCCACCGCAGAAAATCTCTCCTTGATAAAATCTCCACTTCCGCGGCGTCGTGTTGGAGGAATCCAAACAAGGTCCCTTCCGGGGAGAAGGCCAGGGACACGAGGGCCCCATTCGTTTTGGCGCTCTTAAGTTGAAAGTCGCTAACGTTTACTGCGGCCGTCTGATCCATCGTCGCCGCCGCTTTCCAGAGTTTGACTGAACCGTCGTTTCCACCTGAAGCCAGGGTGGCGCCATCCGTCGAAATCGCCAGGCAGGTGACGGCATCGAGATGCTCACCGATGATTTGGTTTTCCCAGCCCACGCTATTGTTCGAAGACATCTGCCACAGGCGCACGGTTCGGTCGGAAGCGCCCGAGATCAATGCCTGGCCGTCGATCCTCCACACCACTGCGTAGATCGGGGGCGCCTGCCCTGTCAGAGTGGCCTGGAGTTTGCCAGTAATCGCATCCCAGATTTGAATTTTGTCCCACGCCGCCGCCGCCAATTTTTTCCCGTCCGGGCTAAAGGCCAACGCCACGGCGCGTGACGGAATCTTTGCCGTCAATGGAGTCAGGGGCGTCCGGTCCCAAATCATGACTCCTTCACAGGCGGTGCCGACTTTGCTGCCGTCCTCAGAGAAGGCGATCGCAAGGATGGCGCTTTTACCTATGGAAAGGCTGGTCTGCTCGGCTTCGGTAGCCGGATCAATAAACTTGAGGACCCCGTCGTCACCACCGCAGGCCAGGGTATGTCCGTCCGGGGAAAAGGCGATCGCTCGCACCCAACCACGTGTGATGGGAACAGAAGCGCGCAGCCCGCCCGTGGCAGGATTCCACAGTCGGACGGAACCGTCCCAATGGCCTGAGGCAACTGTTTTTCCGTCGGGACTAAACGCAACTGCGTAGACCGGATTCCCTGGGGCCAGGGTCAGGCTCAGCCTTTCCCGGCCCGTGAAGGCGTCCGAGAGCCGAACGGTGCTGTCCATGCTGCCTGAGGCCACGGTCTGGCCATCCCGGGAGAGAGCAATGGAAAACACGGGTTCGGTGTGTCCGCGTGGCGTCACGCGCAGGCGCGCGGTGCATATGCTCCAGAGATGGTACCATTCAAATGTCCGCAGATCCTCTGAGGCGCGCGTGGGACGTTGCGTCTCGAGCAATTCCAACGCTCGGCCCAACTGTCCGGCTTCGACCGCCTGGTTGGCCAGATTCACTTGCGCCGCATAGAATCGGCGGCGGGCGAGCAATTCCTGCTCGGACGCGACACGTTGGTGGCGCCGTGCTTCGTCCGCGCTTTGTTGGGCTCGGCGTTCCTGAAGTTTGGCATCTTCTCCGGCCTGCACCGCTTGCTGGCGCAGCCGACTTTGCTCCCGTTCAGCTTTGGTAGCGCGAATGGCCTGCCACGAGCTGGCGATCACGCCAACGATGAGGACTGCCGCCACGCTGGTGACTGCCGCAAAGGCGATTTTGTTGCGCCGAACCAGTTTCTGAAAGCGGTAGACATTGCTGGGCGGGCGGGCCACGACTGGTTCGTCGGCCAGGTAGCGCTGGACATCGGTCGCCAGGCCATTGGCCGTCTCGTATCGGCGGGCCCGTTCCTTTTCCAGACACTTCATCACGATCCAATCCAGGTCCCCCCGGATCACGCTCGCCAGCCTGGCCGGTTCGACCTGACGGTGTTTGGCCACGTTGCTGAGAACATCTGCCATCATCGTGCTGAGGCGCGTTGATGGTCGCACCGGCTCCTTTTCTTGAATGGTCCGGCGCATCTCATCCAGTCCGGCGGCCACCAGTTCCCTGGCCTCAAACGGAGTCTCCCCCGTGAGAAGTTCGTAGAGCAGCACGCCAAGGCTATAAATGTCGCTGCGGGTATCGATATCCAACCCGCTCACCTTCGCCTGCTCCGGACTCATATAAGCGGGAGTGCCCATGAACTGCTCAAAGGCGGTAAAGAGCGTTTGATCCGTCAGCTTTCCTTGCGTCGCTTTGGCGATGCCAAAGTCGATCACCTTCGGCACCGGCATGCCGTCATGCAATGTGACCAGAATGTTGGAAGGCTTGATATCACGGTGAATGACCCCCTTTTGGTGCGCGTGCTGAATGGCTTTGCACACTTGCAAGAACAATCCAAGTCGCTGCTCCGACTTCAGGTTATGCTGATCGCAGTACTCCGTCAGTTTGACTCCCCGCACCAGTTCCATGACAAAATAGGGTCGTCCGCGATCCGTCGTGCCGGCGTCCAGCACCTTGGCGATGTTAGGATGATCCATCAAGGCCAGCGCCTGCCGTTCGGCTTCGAAACGAGCAATGACTTGCTTGGTATCCATGCCCAGCTTGATGACCTTGACCGCTACCCGGCGCCGCACCGGCTCTTCTTGATCCGCCAGGTAAACAATCCCGCAACCGCCTTCGCCGATTTGCTCGAGCAATTTGTAGTGGCCAATGCGATCGCCAACTCCTTCTCTACATGTCGCAGCCAGGATATTCGGCAGCGACTTTGCAGGAATCATGGCTTCCGCCAGCTGTTGAACGGCAGGAGTAGGGCCCTGAAGAAAGTCCGCAGCTTCCTCGCTGGCCAAGAGGAGTAGTTCGACCCTCTGCTGCAAGGCCCGGTCACCGGCACAAGCTTGGTCCAGGTAGGCAGCGCGGGCTTCGAGATCCAACCGCCGAGCTGAGCTAAAAACCGCCAATTCCCGCTCAGCCGATTCCCTCATAGGTTACGCCCATCATCTACAAGACACTGCGAAAAACCAGGGCGAAACGCGCAAAATAAAATAGCGTTTAGATAATCTCGCTGATCGGCCGTCCCAGATCGAGCAGTGGCACGGGGCGTCCGGTGGGATCGTTGAAGGTCTGATGAATGTCGATGCCTAGGAATTGGTAGACCGTCGCCAGCACGTCGGCCGGGCTCAGCGGTCGTTCGGTAGGGAACTCGCCTCGGTCGTTCGTAGTGCCCACGACCTGTCCGGTCCGCAGACCGCCGCCCGCCAGCATGACCGAGAACACCTCACCCCAATGATCGCGTCCGGGGATTTTGAGGTCCGGCAATCCCTGGTTGATCTTGGGGGTGCGCCCGAACTCGCCCATGGCCACGACCAGCACGTCTCCGAGCAAGTGGCGGTCGGCCAGGTCTTGAATCAAAGCCGTCACGGCCTGGTCGTAAACGGCGAGCTTGGTTCCGTGGCCGACTTCGATGTTGGCGTGATCATCCCAATGCGGCATGTCGACCGTGACGAAACTCACCCCGGCTTCGACTAGGCGCCGCGCCATCAGCGTGTAGTGACCCCACGGTCCCCGCCCATAACGATCCCGGGTGCGCGCGTCTTCCCGATCCATGTCGAAGGCCGTTCGGGCTTTGTCATTCAGGACCAAATCGATGGCCTGCTGCTGATAATGATCGAGGGCCGCCAAGGTGCCACCCTGATCGAGATCGCGCCGGAACTGATCGATGCGCGTAAGCAAATCGACCCGCTGACGCAAGCGTTCGGAATTCCCGCCCAATGTCTCCAGGCATTTGGGCCGCTCAATGGTCCCGCCATGGGTCGCGCCGAGATATTTCTGCTGCGTGTTAATGTCGAACGGATTGTAGCCCGGCCCCAGATAAGCCGCTCCTTGATAACCGGGAAACAAATAAACACTCTCCGCGGAGGGCAACCCGACGTAGGCCGGCAGGCCCGGGGTGTTCGCGCCGCGCACGCGCGCGACATAAGAACCAACCGACGGATACTTTTGATCCTTGTCGTTGGCGTGCGATCCGTAGCGGCCGGTCAACATCCAATGGGCGGCTGCAAAATGATCGCCGTTGTTGTGCGAAACAGAGCGCAGGAAAACCATCTTGTCCGCATACCGGGCATGGCGCGGCAACGTTTCCGAGACCCACATCCCCGGCACGTTCGTCTTCAGCGCGCCCCAAGGACCTCGATACTCCGAAGGCGCCTCCGGCTTGGGATCGTATGTGTCGATGTGACTGGGCCCGCCGTCCAGCCAGAGCAGAATCACCGACTTATTCGCGCGTGGCGCAAGGCCGGCAGCCCGCAAACGGAAGAGGTCAGCCGCCGTCAAACCGAGCAACCCGCAAAAGCCGGCCTTCAAAGCCGTCCGCCGGCTAAGCCGTTGGCAGTTGATTGAGGGCGCGCCGCGCTGGATCTGCAGCATGGGAACAGATTAGAACGGCCCTTCATCCAGATTCAATCTGAAAGGAGGGTGGGGAAAAGCGGAAAGCGGAAGGAGCAGGGTTCAAGGTTCCCGGTTCAGGGTTCGGGGTTGAACCGGGAACCCTGAACCCTGAACCGGGAACCCTGAACCTTGAACCGGGAACCGGGAACCCTGAACCGGGAACCAGCAACCCGGAACTACATGTAGGAAAAAGCCCCGCCGGCTAACCCTGACCGGCGGGGCTGGACCTTACTTTGTCCGCTACACTCGCATTATCTGAAGGTTATTTCTGTCTGCCCGCCGGGACTCGAACAGCGAGCAACTGGCCGCCTTCCACCAGCTCGGCGTCCGTGCCATAATGGGCTTGAACGTCTATGAGCAACCAACCTTCTCCGAGGATGTCGTCCACGGGGATCACGCCGGAGGATTCTTCATCCTGGGTGAGGAAGCCCGACAGGCTCGGATCGCTGAAGCGGGCGGGATCATGTTGGAGGATCATCTCCAAGGATCCCGTGTCGATGCCATAGCTCCAGACCTTACCGATGTGAGGGTTGCCGCCCACGTCCTCGCAGATGATGACTCGTCCGCGTTTGGTGACGGTGATGTTATCCATCATTTTGATGCCCTCGGTGCCGTTGAGCAGCATGGTGATGGTTCCGCCCGCGGCCGGGTTGGACGCATCGGCGAAGCGCAGCCGCCAGAGCCGGCTGTTGCCGGTGAAACTGGCTGTGGTGACAAAGTAGAAGTCATTCTGGTTTACCGGATCCCAGCAGCCGTCTTCGGGACGGTTAAAGCCCGTGACTTCCGCAGCAATGCTGTTGCTGTTCAGCAGGCTGCCTTTCCATGTGGAAACATCGCCAAAGTTAACCAGGGTGAACGGGGTGCCTGCCGGAATTCCCGTGTCCGGATCTTCCTGCAATACGCCCGTCACCTTCAATCCGGAAAGCGTGCCGCCTATCAGACCGGCTGCGGCAATCGGATGGCTCGCTGAGCTTTTCTGGCCGACGTAAATATAAAGTTGGCCGCCGCCCGAATCATCCAGGCCGATGACCACGGTTTTGTCCCCCGTATTCGGGTGAGTCACGGAATTTTCAAACGACATTTTCCCGAGCCAGGGCAGCTCGAAGCTGTTGCCGTCCTGCAGATGAGCCATGGCGCGTCCTTCCACGCCGGATTCCTCCCCGTTCATGTAGATGCGCCCATTATAGCCAAGCCCGGTGGCCGCGTTATAGAAGCCCGACAAGACCGGCAAATCCGCCGAACAGAAGCGCGAGAACACATTGGCAACTGGAACGTACGCATTGGTGGTCGTGTCCCAGCTGTAGGCGTGCTTCATCAGGTCCTCTCCATGCAACACTCGCAACGTCGCCTTCTCGATAATCCAGCGCGAGACAAACGCACCCTTGAACCCGTGCTCGCGCACAATGCCGTTGCCAGGGATTTCGTGATTCATCAGCAGCGTGAACGTTCCGTCGCCGTTGTCAAAAGCCCCCAGACCATCGGGGATCCCGACCATCCGATACGGGGTGACGCCATCGGGTTTGAGATTCACGGAGTCTCCCGTGGTGAGGATCACGACGGTTACAACTCCCGATTCCGTGCGGACCAGGTAAGGAGCTTGCGAACTGCTCGGGCCAGTGATGGAACCGCCGTTGACCACGGCGCCCGGGGCGCTGGGCACGTTGACGGCGTTGAGATGTTGGAGGCTTGTCCCCGCAACAACGAGGATTGGCGCAACCATCGGCAGCGCCTGACGAAACAAGTCTGTCCGTAACATAGTTTGATCCTTTTGCTTTTAGTTGATTTGGTGTTCGACTGCGGGGCGCAGTATTGCGGGGGATCATTCAGTCTCAACGACGCTGGAGTTAATTGTAAGTGACAACGCAAAATGTCGTGTTGGCTGATTCATGATAGTGATGTGTCTCACAAATAGCTGGTGTTTTGCCGCAAGGGATTTTGGCCTCCCGCTAGGCGCGAGCGACGAGCATACCCTTCCGGGTCTGTGAGGAACGAGCAACGACGCGGGAGGCTAAAAGAACTGCGGCCCGAAGGGTTGCGCCGAAAATGGGCTGGGGCTTCGTTGCTCCTCGGTCACAGATCGCTGCGGATATGCTCCCTCGTCGCGCCTCGCCCCAGCCCATTTTGGGCGCAACAAAACACCAGCTATTTGTGAGACACATCACTAGC